>SLPH01000019.1 GCA_007132095.1 Syntrophomonadaceae bacterium
CTGTGACCGATTTTCCTTTTGTTTTGCGTAATCGAGCATAGCTTGTTATCAGTCATTGTCAAAGGCCGGGTAATTTTGAATTTATTAAAGTTATAGTAGGAGATTTCAGGATCATGGAGAATTATAAACCAAACCAAAATAGAAGCTTTTCCGCTACCCCTGATAGCGGCTTGAGGAAGCAAATATTTCTACTCAAAGGAAGTGCTGGCATGGGATATGATTTTAAAATTACGAAGACTGCAAATGCCAAACCAAAACCTGATCCTAACAATCTTGTATTCGGCACGGTATCGACTGATCACATGTTTGAGATGAGCTACAGCCCTGAAAAAGGCTGGCATGACGGACAGATTGTCCCTTATGCGGCTTTACAGTTAGACCCTGCCACAGCCGTGCTCCATTATGCCCAATTAATGTTTGAGGGTTTGAAAGCTTACCGTTCCGACGACGGGCGCATCCTTTTATTCAGACCCGATAAGAATGCTGAGCGGGCCAACATTTCCAATGACAGAATATGCATACCGAGAATAGATGAAGAGCTGATGATTGCGGCTATTAAAGCTATTGTTGCAGTCGATCAGGACTGGATCCCCGATGCGAAAGATACTTCTCTCTACATAAGGCCTTTTGTAATCGCTACGGACACCTACCTGGGCGTCAGACCGTCCAGCAATTTTAAATTCTACATCATCCTCGGCCCGGTTGGGCCTTATTACAAGGGCGGACTCAGCCCCACCAGGATCCTCGTTGAAGATAATTACGTGCGCGCTGTTTCCGGAGGCACCGGATTTGCCAAGGTTGGAGGGAACTATGCCGCAAGCCTTATTTCCCAGCAGGAAGCGCTGAAAAAAGGCTACCAGCAGGTATTATGGCTTGACGGTATCGAAAGGCGTTACGTTGAAGAAATTGGAACATCAAATGCCTTTTTTAAGATAGATGGAGAAGTACTGACTCCTCCCCTGACAGGTACTATTTTACCCGGCATTACCAGGGATTCTGTCATAAAACTGCTGCAGCATTGGGGCGAACCGGTCAAAGAGGAAAGATTCACTATTGAAGACGTATACAAGGCTCATGAAGCCGGGAAATTAGAAGAAGTGTTTGCTACCGGAACAGCGGCCGTAATCTCTCCAGTTGGCGAACTGTGTTGGAAAGACAAGGTTATTTTAATAAACGACAGTAAGATTGGTAAGACTTCGCAGAAGTTATATGATACCCTGACAGGAATCCAAACCGGGAAGATTAAAGGTCAATTCGGATGGACCGTTGAAGTATAGAGCCGTTTAGCTCATCATTTAGCAGGACTGAATGCCAGTATACCCCAAGAACAGCTGCCGCAGGAATCCTGCGGCAGTTCTTATTTGGACCGGCTGTTTCAGGTAAGAAGATTTAGCAAACCTGATTTATTTACTTCATTAAACCATTCATTTTTAATCGATAACCCGGCTGCCCTGAATTAATCGATCACGGCGAGCGCCCAGAAAGAATAAGGTCCAGTCCCCACCGCAAGTGTGCAGTGCATAAAGAACATAAACAGCGCCGGCCAGGAAGCCGAACACCATCATTAATACCACCCAGATAGCTGCTGATAAAGGGCCCGGTTCACGGAATACTATCCACATTGAAAAGAGAATGAACCCTACATATAGATCGACCAAAGAGACTATACCCCAGGGGTTTGCAAGAAGCTCGGCGCCATCTTCACTGAAGCTGCCGTTTATGAAACCGTTAAGCAGCACTGCCACCATAGCGAGAGCTCCTAACCATGCTGTAAACCTGGCTGTTTTCATGCTCCAACTCAATCCCTTCCTGTGCTTTCATGGCCGGACAGGCCAATGCCCGTAAGGCCGGCTGCCGCTTTAGCAAATTATGTTAATAAAGGGCAATCAGTGTTCCCCGCCATAGACCTTTTCAATTTCTCCCGCATACTTTTCTAAAACAACCCTGCGCTTCAACTTAAGGGTTTGAGTCAGCATTTTATTCTCGATCGTAAAATCTTCGCTCAGGAAGATGAAATTCTGCGGAATTTCGTATCCCCTGAAGTTACCTTTCAGGTGGTTTTTGACCTCCCGGACAACCATTGCTCTAAATGAGGCGTTTTTCAAGAGGATCTCCGGATCGGCTTTCACTCCCTGCTGTTCAGCCCAGCGCGCAGCAACCGCAAAGTCAGGCAGGAGCAGGCAGATGTTGTAAGGCCGGTTATCGCCATAAACCATCGCGTTTGCCACGTAGGGAATCAGCTTGATCTCTTCTTCTATCGCTGCCGGGAAAACATATTTGCCATTGGTAAGCTTATATTGCTCCTTGATCCTGCCGCTGATCCAAAGGAAACCATCTTCGTCCAGGTAGCCCCTGTCACCGGTGCGAAAACCGCCATCAGCGGTGAAGACAGCCCTGGTTTCCTCCGGCTTGTTATGATAACCCTTCATCACGTTAGGGCCATAAACTATCACTTCGCCATCGGCAGAGCCTTCTTCAGTCACCGTCTTATCAATCACTACGGTCTGACCTTCAAGCACTTTACCCACGCTGCCTATTTTCCAGGCGACAGGACTGTTCATTGATACTGCCGGAGAGGTTTCTGTAAGGCCATAGCAGTCGTAAATAGGGAGTCTAAGGTCGAAGAAAAACTCGGCAATTTCCTTGTTCATCGCCGCACTGGCCGTAAGGGCGCCGGTAATGCGGCCACCCATGATCGCCCTGATCTTTGAAAAGACCAGTTTGTCCAGCAGGGCATGCTTTATATTGACAATAATGTTCGAACGTCCTTGATCCGACAGGCTGCGCTTTCCCCTGGCAGCAGAACAGGCAGCATCGAAAAGCTTTTTCTTCAACCCGCCGTAGTCTTCCATTTTCATATGAATCGTATCGTAGATTTTATTAAACACGCGGGGCACTGAAACCAGGTAATTGGGCCTGATTAAACGAATGTCATCGGCAAGAGTGTCTACTGAACGCATGAACCCCAGTACACCGCCAAAACGAACCCAGGCTTTTAATTCGGCTACCAGGGCATAAGAATGGGCCCAGGGCAGCATCGATACCCCGACCTGTCCTTCGTGCAGGTCTGGATAGAGCTTATAGCCTGTGTGGGCACAATATGTTATATTGCCGTGGCTTAAAAGAACTCCTTTTGGTTCCGCTGTTGTTCCTGAAGTGTAAATCAATACTGCTATGTCATTATGGTGAGGAATAAGCGGCTTAAAATCTGACTCCTCACCGCTCTTTAAAAGCGCTTCATAGCTCTCGTCGCCTTCCCCCTCGATGAGGTATATATGTTCCAAGCCCGGTATTTCCCTTTTAAAGTCTTTAACCTGTTCATATATTTCAGGCTTTGATACAAGCAGAAACTTCACTCCACTATCCTGAATGATATATTTCCACGTTTTTAGCAGCTCGCGTTCATACATGGGGACATAGCGGGCATTTAGGCCATATACTGCAAATGCGAGCACAGCCCATTCCGGCCGGTTAGCTGAAATGATACCAACTGCGTCTCCCTTGGCAATACCAAGGGCGGCTAACCCGCCCCGGGCCGCTTTAATTTGCCGCCCAATTTCAGCATAGCTGACCGGGGAAAGCTCCCCGTCACCGTCGTGAACCAGAAAGAGAGGTTTATCCCCATACTTTTTTTCGCTCTCCTGCCACCATTCAACGAGGTTATCCGGTTTTTCATAAACCCACATTAGCAATCCACCTTTCAATTATTAGTATTTACGCAAAGGAATAATAAATCGTTAAGATAGAGCGGGAAGACATTGATAAAACCAGTTCCCGCCAGAGGCCTGATCTTTTACAGTTCTAGCTCAGGAAAGGGGTTGGACCACTGCCAGCCCATTTTTCCCGTCAGGCGGTATCGTTCCAATCGCCGGATCGTTAACTCGGCAAATACCGGATCGATATCAAATGTATATGCTTTCCTGCCCATTTTTTCTGCAGCCAGCAGGGTGGTTCCGGAATGAGCAAAGAAATCAGCAACTAAGCTCTCTTCGCGAGAAGACGCGCCAATAATACGTTCCAACGCCTTTATCGGCTTTTGGGCATAGCAGCCGGGAACATTTTCTTCCATGCGGTAAAACACCTGCTGGATATCTATCCACACATTACCCGGTCGGATGGTGGCCGACTTGCTTCGTTCCACATTTTCTTTTCGGACACCCCGCACGGTTTTATAGTAGCCTTTCAACACCTTTGGGATATCAGTGTAAACAACTCTAAACTGCGGCTTCCCTTTGACATAGTAGAGCAATTCCTGGCGGACCCACATCCAGTTTTTCTGAGTCCCATAGCCTCTCTGATTTCTAAGGGTTATCAGGCTCCGCGGTTTAAGAGATCCAAAATCGCGCATTAAGATCATGAAGTCCGGTAAGGGCTGGAAGTTATCTTTTTGATCTGCCCCGATCCAGATATAAAAATGAGCATTATCCGCCATTACAGCGCAGCTATTTTCAACCCATTTTTTTGAAAATGCAAGGTAGTCAGCCAGTTTCATTTTCGAAAGGTTGTTTGTATTACGGGAACCAACAGCAATATTATACGGGGGATCATGGATCAACAGCTCTGCCTTTTTCCCGCCCATAATCCGCTCAACATCTTCAAGCGAAGCGGCATCAAGAACACCTACCCTGTGACCCCGAACAGGGTCTTCCCAAATTTCACCCGGGTTAAGCCGGCAGTGAGGCCTGATCATTTTTTTCAGATCCTGATCGTGATCAAGCCGCTTTAGGGCTTCAACAGCCTTACCCGGATCAAGCCCCCTATTCTTTTTTACTTCTTCGCTCTTTACATCGTCGCTGTTCATTATCCAGCTCCCAGGTTAAACTTGCTGTCCCTATCATTGTATCATAATTTAGAATAATCACCGCATGCCCTGGGCAGTGTTGAACCTCCATGGGGCATCAGGTAGGCCGGCGGTACCTTGCCATGCTTTTTCTGCAAAAATTTTATTCCTTCCTCCAGGCTGTTAATCTTAATCATCCCCATAGCGTCAACGATTTTTTTCGGAAGCTTTGTCAGGAGAAGAATATCGTGCTCTTCAGCCAGCACGGCCGTGTGATAACCCATATGGGCGCCAATGGTATATTCCAGGCGTAAAGCCTTTTCTCTCTCCGCATTGGTCCTGTATCCGGTGATAATGCCGGCATAGTCTTCACTGCCCAGGCCTTCCCTGCTCTCGCTGACCAGGATCAGCGTTCCTCCCTTTCGTAAGGCAAAATGGGCATTGTAAAGGGTCTTATAGGTTTGATAGAAATTAACATCTTTGGGGTATCCCCCGCAGGAAGCGATCACTGCCTCTGACGGCTCGCCAATAGTGACAGAGAAGTGCTGATCGACCAGGGAGCAACCCTTCAGAAAGGCTTCGTTATAGTGGCCGGCGACTGCATAAGCAATGGAGTGGCGGTTATCATCTATTATTACATTCACCAGGAAGTCAGGCCCGCCCATAGCCGCTCCTTCAAGCATATCATCGCTGCAGGGGTTTCCTTCAACAACTCCGGCGCATACGGCAGGATTTAAACCTTCATGCGGCGGAGGCAGAAAAGCGAGGGAGTGGTTTTTCATAATCGTCTCATAACCAGCCAGCCCGGGGAGCAAAGCCTTTTTACCTCCTCCCCATCCGGCAAGAAAGTGATATACTATGCCACCGGTAAGTATAAGACGATCCGCTTCAAGGGCATGCCGGTTCAAATAAACAGGCGTTCCACGGGAAGTGCTGCCTAAATACTTTAGTTTTTCACGGTCGCGGGCGTTGTGGTCAATAACCCTGACCCGTTTAAGGACCTCTTCTCCCACCAGCAGTCCGTGTTCTTCCCGACTTTGGGGACGGTGATCCCCGGTGGCGGATATAATCGTAATATCAGAATCTCTGACCCCGCCCCGGTTCAGTTCATCCAGCAGGGGGCGAAGAATTTGATCGTGCCGCACCCACAGCCTGGTTAGATCGCCAATTACAATGCAGACTTTTTCTGCAGGTTTAACCAGCTCAGGCAGGCGCAACGTCCCAATCGGCTCAGAGAGAGCCTTTGACACCACAGTTTCTTCATCTTCAATCGCGGGCAGCGGTTTGGCATCAATAACTCTTCTGACCAGGTTGGAGGGCAGGTCAAGCTCAAGCTTTTTTTCTCCATATGACAATTGATAGCTGCTCATAGTGATCGCTCCAGCCTGCAATAATAACTATTTTGGGAAGACAATACCTCGCCTGGCAGTAATATTTTTATACCATCAGATAAACTTGGGCTAAGGCTCAGAACGGCTCGGCCCGGCCATTTTTCCTCTAGTTTTGAGCGAATTGCCGTAAGTAATCCCATACCGTCATTTTTCTTCTAAATCGCCACAAAAGAACCCAGGGCGGCAAGAAGGTAGGCCAGAATGATCAGGATCTGAAAAATGGTGTTTCCCCAACTTCCAATATTCCAGCCGCTATCGAGATCTGGCTCAGCGATCCTGCTTCTGCGCGATGCACGGTAGGCGGGAACCAGAAGCAGGGCTACCACAACCGCTATCCCTCCCCCGACCAGGCGCATTAAACTTAAAAATGTTGCGGTTCCGGCCAGGGCGATAACTATGGTGGGAAGAGTAGCAGTAAGCCATGACAACTTTTCCGGCCAGCCGACTCTCTCTTTAATGATCACCACCAGGGCATAAGAAAGCGACCAGTATGTTGTAAGCATAGCGAGGAAAACAAATATCGATCCAAGAACGGCAGCCCACCCGCCTATTACTGCCGACCAGCCTATAATGGCCACCTCGGTGACAGTCTGGGAAACCGACAGGGCAAAGAAAACTACGATGGATACAAAAACAAGGTTGAGGCCTATCCCGGTTAAGACAGCACCCGGGATCAGCTTTTTGTTCCAGGACAGCCCTTCAACGGCCTGTGGAACAGAAAAAAAAGACGCAAAAGCAAACATAACCATTCCAAACAAAGCAAGGGTAACACTGCCTGCCGGTTTAAACAGGGGCAAAGCCTGAAGCGGCTGGCCAATAGAGGCAGCGGAGAGGATTATGAAGATAACCGTTATCGCTGCAATAGCATATTTTTCGCTGATGCCAAGAACTTTAAGGCCAAAAAATACAACGCCGGCAGCAATGAGGTAGAATGCCAGCTTACCCGCCCACAGGGGCAGGTTTAAAAGGTTGACCAGGATTTCCCCGGCCCCGACAACGTAGGCGGCCATACTGGAAAATAGAATCACCAGCAGAAGAATAAAAAAGAGCCAGGCAAAAATGTTTTCATAGGGTCCCTTGAATAAGTATTTACGAAAGAGCTCCACAATCTGGATTGACTCTTTTTCACCGGCACACATTTCGGCAATCATCAGGTGAAGGAGGACCGAAAAAAGATAGGCCGCAGCGATAATTACAAAGGTTAAGAGCAGGCCATTTCGTTCCGCCAGGTATGGGACAGCCATTATGCCTCCGCCAACGCCATAACCGGTAATAATGCAGGAGGCTTCAATAAAGGTTAGCTTCTTATTCTCTCCCAACCGGTAAGCAACCCCTTTCCCGGAAAAAGATAAACTTATATAAGCTGTTCCGAATTGACAGGAACCAGTTCGTTGTACTCACCGCTGATCCATCCTGGCATGCCCGATACATACCAGGGCGAAAAGCGTCGATCAGACGGCCCTCCTGCCAAAACTGAATATGCCTTGTGTTCGGCCAGGTCGGTAATAAAGCGATAGGTGGGAGAAAATGTAGCTTCGCGTTCGCCGCTTTTAAATATCTGCCCCAGGGAAACAGTGGCCCTACCGCCGATAATATCCACGGGCCCGTAATCAAACTTTAGAAAACGGGGCAGGCGCCCACCGAGCATTAAGTGCTTCATCATTATTTTTCTGCCCGACCCGTACTGCTCAACCTCACCGCTTAAACCACGCGCGATAGCTTCCCGGAATATTTCACTTCTTGACCTCCCTTTAAACCAGCCCGAGTTTTCGCTTAACAGGATCCGATCAAAATTCCAATAGTAATCGTGTAAGAGAACAGATTCTTCGAGAAGATAGTCAATGACTTCGCGGCCAAAATTTAGCTCTCCGAAAACAATCCTAATGAGCTCTTCGTAGATTCGTTCAAAAAGGGCCGGCGCTTTTGAGGTTGAGCGATAATGGCAGTCCCATTCCACCAGGAGAATGCCATTTTCATCTCCCGGAATGAGAGGCCTGATTATTGGCAGGAATTCTGCCGCCTGGGCGGAGTATAGGTCATACTGAATCTTTTTCATGGCTGGAACGTCAAAATCGCTTCTTTCGCCAAGAAGCTGCGCAATCCTGCCAGCCCTGTACGGAGCCATACTGAGATTGATCGGACATAGATCGCCACAGCTATTCAAATCATTATTAGCTGTAACCACAAACCCTTCAGATGGATTATAGGATGAAGGATTTTTCCGGCGATCGTGAAATCCTCTCCAGGCAAAACTGTCATCCCACCCAGGCATGGGGAGCAGCCCGCTAACGCCTTCTTTACGAACCGGGCAGCGGCCGCTCATTTGGAAGCCAATGCTTCCTTCACTATCGGCCATAGCCCAGCTAAATGAGCCAAAATCCAGTTCGGCAAACACCGGCCCCGCTTCCTCAACCGTGTTCAATTCCGGTATGCGAAGCATCCCCTCGATTGATTCAGCCCCGCATTCTTTGGCTTGAGCCCAGGCCAGGCATAGATAGCAGCCATCACCATCCGGGGTTTCCTCTAAAACACCGCGATCAGTTTCATAATAATCGATCTTGACGGGTGAGCCTTTTCTAACTTTAATTATCTCTTCCCTTACCGCTAAGGGGCTGTAGCTGTCGCCCCTGCGACATTGCCCCCCTTTAATCTCTTCCATAAAGTAATCAAAAGAGTCCATGTTGCCGTATGTGGGGGACCAGGCCAGGTGGTTGGTTCTGCCCAAAGGCAGGCCCGGGATACCGGGAACTGTAGCGCCCACAAAATAAAAGTGGCCGCAGCTTAAGATAACTTCCTGCCAGATAGCTGGCAGCCGGCTTGTGTCTAAATGCGGATCCCCGCACAGAATTGGCATTCCTGACCGGGTTTTGTAGCCCGCAATGGCCCAGTTATTACTACCCTGCAAACGTGGCAGCTCTTTCCACTTTACAGTCTCCGGAATGATCGGTTCTGGCAGACGGACCTTTCTTATCGCCTCCATATGATCGGGAGAAGGGTTATCTGAAAGATAGGGGAATAGTTCTTTCAGCTGGTCCAGTCCAACGCCATTCCGGATCATCTGAATAATGCATTTTTCCATCCAGGCCTGGGTTTCGCTCAGGTCTATCAGGCCCATTAGCTTCAGACTGGTGATGACATCAGCAGGAACCCATGGTTCGGGTTTGTGGCCGATTAGCTTAAACTCAAAAGGCAGCCTTCCTTCATCAATATGCCGGTTTACTCCGCTGCAATAAGCATCTACCAAAGCCAGGCTGTCTATTGAAAGCCTGGCAACCTCTTTTTCAGCATCAGAACCCAGGTTATAGCGCCGCATATTCACATCAAGGGCAAACAGGGCCGGATTAAGACATTCCGCGCCGCGCCCCCGGGCGACCAAACGGGAAAGCTCCATGTTTAAAAACCGATCGTGAGCGTGAACCCAACCCAGGGCAAAATATAAATCGAGAAAACTATCTGCAGTAACCTGTGGAATACCGTGCTTATTCCTGACCAAACTGATTGAAGTTTCCGGGCCATGCATCGTTAACAGGCTGCCGCCTAATTCTGCCATTAAGCACCCTCCGGCTGTTTGGTATATTGAACCTCTAAGCGTTACAGTTTTATTAATAACTCTTATAACGGACACAGTTGCGACCAGCAACTTTTGCTTTATACATAGCCTCTTCGGCGACTTTGATCAGTTCATCAAGGTTAAGATCAATATCAAAGCCCTCAACTGAGGTGACTCCGATACTAACTGTAGGAGAGATTAACTCTTTGTCGTCAGTTATATGGCGAAGGGCGCTCTTAAGGATCAACCTGATCCTCTCTCCTGCATCCATGGCCCCTATTCTCCCTGTTTGAGGCATTAACAGGATAAACTCTTCACCACCAAGCCTGCCAAATATATCGTGCTCCCTGATAGCCTCAGCTACAATTACGGAGAGGCCTTTTAATACCCTGTCTCCAACTGCATGCCCTAAGGTGTCATTAATTTTCTTAAAATTATCGAGTAAAAAACAGGGCAAGTGATAAAGGGGCTGCAAAACCCAGGCTACCAGGCCTCGCCGAGACCAATACGTCCGGTGAAATAAGGCTTTCAGATAGAGTTTTACGACAGCGCCGATCCAATAGGCTCACC
>SLPH01000130.1 GCA_007132095.1 Syntrophomonadaceae bacterium
AATCGTCCCGGGCGTCGGGCTCGCGGTAAGTAAGGTAATTTACATAGCCCCGCCCGTCCAGGATCTGCGGCCCCGCCGAAAGCGATTCCTGCTCGGTGAAACCGATCATGGGCTGCTCTACGTCGTAATAAACCCCGCCAAGCGAGTCGATCAAACGCATCAACCCCTGCAAGTCCATGGCGATGTAGTAATCGATAGCCACCCCATCAAGAAGCATTTCCGCTGTCTCAACGGCGTAGCGCAAACCCTCTTCGTGGCGGTCCGGTTCACCTTCGCGGAATCCGTAGCTGTAAGACTGGCGGATCCGGTCTTTTTCTCCGGCATGGGCGATCTCCACGTAGGAATCGCGCGGAACAGCCAGCAGGGTCAGGCTGTCCTGGTCAAAGTTAATCGAAGCGAGCAGGATGGTATCGATAAAATAGACCTCGCCAAAAGTGTTATCCTCGTTGCGGTTGTGCAGGCCCAGGACAAGAACGTTGATCACCCGCTCGCCGAAATGGGCCTCCACCCGGTCAGGCCTGCTGAAATCGCCCCGGAACAGGGCAGCCGGGTCATAGTAGATCCGGTACAGGCCGGTGGCTACAATAGCCAGCGAAACCAGGATAATCATGCAGACTATGCCCAACGATATATGTAATTTTGCTTTTCTTGACAGCTTGTTCATTAATCCGCTCCCGCTTCGGGACCCGCCGATACAACTATATTGATTACTGCGCCTTCCGGCCTGAGGCTGCCGGCGTAAGGTTCGGTTTTAAAAACCAGCCCCGAACTGATGAACTTGTAGTGTTCGTGGCGGACCTGCCCCACAGTATAGCCTGCATCGGTTAAGGCTGCCTCCGCCGCTTCGGGCGTCATACCCCTCACCTCCGGCACCCGCTGCATTATTCCTTCATAGTCTTCAATGTTTTCCCAGTCAACCTGGTGCCATTCGAAGTCTTCTCCCAGCTCATAACCGAGTTCTTCTTCAAGTCTCTTGCGCTCCTGCTCGGCCAGGTACTCGGGGCTGTCTTCCAGCACAATGGGCGGCCACTTTTCAGCCTGGATCCCGAATACATCCGCGATAATCCGCACCCGGTCGTTCTGACGCAGCACCTGGTACCAAATTCCGTCCTTCATCTGTCCGTCGCCCGGCAGGGTATAGAAGTGCAGGCTTTCTTCGGTAACCTTAAAATCGGTTCCGTAAAAAGCGAGCGCCGCGATCTGCTTGTAGGTTAAGTCGGTGTCCACGTAATCCTTGTAGACGCGGTAAATTTTCGGGATATCCTGCAGCCGCCCCTCCTCTTTCAGGTACAGAAAGGTATGCTTGAGCAGGTCCATCTGGCGGTCGATCCGCCCGAAATCCTGCCCGGTCCGGTCATCGCGATACTGCAGGTAGCGTAGGTAAGTGCGGCCATCCATGATCTGCGGCCCTTCGGGCACCAGCACCTCGCCCACGTTCCAATGGTGGTCATAAAGGGTTTCTTCTACCTCATAATAGATTCCGCCCACGGCGTCAACCAGTTCAACCACCGAGTACATATCGACCACGATGCTGTAATGGATCGGCACCCCGCCCAGGGCATGGCTTAAAGTCTGCAGGGTGTAGCGAATCCCCGCCGCGTCCTTCTCCTCCTCGGTTTCGTTACCGCTGCTGTAGTAACCGTAGGCATAGGAGTGGTTGATCTTGTCGTAAGCGCCCCGGGTGCCGTGGATCGGCACGTAGGAGTCGCGGGTCAGGCGCACCACGGATACCTGGTCAGTTTCCAGGTTAATCGAAAATATTGCCATCATATCGGGCCGGAAAAGATATTCGCCCAAATTTTCGCGGTTCCAACCCCGGTCAAATCCAAGCAGGGCAATGTTGACAATGCTCTCGGAAAAAGCTTCCCCTATTTCATATTCTTCTTCAAAAACGACATCATCGAGCAAAACCTTTTGAGTCTCCTGGACCTGGTTGAAAAAAGCCCAGGCGTATGAGGCGGCCACCCCGAGCATGGCCAGCAGGACAATCAGGATTACCCAGGGCCAGCGGCGCCGGCGCCGCGGTTTTTCCTCTTCGCCGGGAGGAGTTCCGCCGTCATCTCCGCCGCCTCCGCTGCCGTCCCCGGCATCCTTACCGCTATCGGCCCCTTCACCTTTTGGGCCTGTATCTCCGGCAGCGCCCGGGTTGCCCCCGGAGTTGTCTGCCTCTTCGCCGTGAATAGCTAGCTGTTCCTCAATGTTCCTTTCATCCAGATCTTTTTTCCTCTCCCCGTCCATCTGCAGGACTCCTTTTCGCTTTAAATCAGTTTCTCTTTAAATTATAACACAGCCAGCGCATCGAGGACTCTTGCTCCGCTCAGGTAGCACTGGTCTGTCCAGAGGTAGTCCCATTCACCGAAGCGTCCCACCGGTAAAATACCCCTTTCGCGGACATGTTCCAGGGCCAGGTCGCGCCTGGCGACCATCCCCCGGTCGAAAACCACGTTGGCATAATCAACGCTGCGGCAGTCGGTAAAAAGAATATCTTTCCGGGAAGCCAATCCCATTTTTTCGAGCACCCCGGCAACGTGTCCACAAAGCTTCTCCTTTTCAATCGCCAGCGGTTTGCGTCTTGAAGAATAGACTTCAAACTGGAGCGAACTGCAGCCGTCCGGAACATTATCCGGCGATTTAAGGTAGGGAGCATGGACCCTGGCCGGCAGGATATCTTCATCGTAGATGTAAAACCACAGGTGCGGACCGGCATCTTCGCGTTTGAGCCCCACCGAGACAATAGTCATTTCTGTTGCCCAGAGGCTTTCTGCCGCCTCTTTTACAGCCGCAGGAACCCCTTCAAGCATGTTGATCAGTTCCGGCAGCGGCACGCTGCTCACCAGGAGCTCATAATGTTCACAGCTCCCGTCCCGGAAATAAACCGTTTTCCTGCCGCTGTCTATCCGCACCGCTTCCTTCCCCACGCGCAGGTCAAGGTTCTGTTCCAAAGGCTCCAGGAAGGCGCGGAAGCCGCCCCGCTTCGGGTAATACAGCTCGCGCAGGTAATAGGTCTGGGGCGTCTCGTCGGTCATCGCCCCGAAGAGGACCTCCTCCAGGGAAGGGCGGTAGAGACGGTTGCCGACCCAGTCTGTACTCAGCATCTCCGGCGCTACTGTCCAGTATTTTCGCGTGTAACGTCCCGGGAACCGTTCAGCGATAACCCGGCCAAACTGCCCCTGCAGCCACTGCCTGTAATCGGCCCCTTCCTGAAGCGGCGGGCGCTCTAAAAAGCTTTTGATCGCTTCCACCTTCTCTTTAACCGGCAGGGGATAGAGGTTATTCTGCACCGGGTGCTTTATCCAGCGTCCGCCTTCGTAATTATAGGCCTCCGGCCGATGCGTGTAGCGTTCGGTCTGGTCGATCACTTTCTGGTAAGCGTCGTTTTTGCTAAAACCGAAGTGGACCCCCGTATCGAAACGGAACCCCTTCACTGTAAAGTGATCGAGCAGGCCGCCGCTGCGGATCCTTTTTTCAAAAAGCGCCGTCTCGTATCCGGCGTCTGCAGCGTGTCTTGCCGCTGAAAGGCCGGCAATGCCGGCGCCCAGTACCGTTACTCTCGCCATCTAGTCGCTTCACCCGCTATTTCTTTCTATTTTTACCCAACAAGGGCCAGACCATTCATTCAGCCGCCCTAAAATTCTAAGGCTGCCGCTCCTGCGGTTCTATCGTTTTGGGGGCCGGCCCGCAGCCCGAATCGAGCTTTTCGCCGGCCGCTATCTCTTCTCTTTTCACGCCCCGTGCCGCTTCCCTGCTGAAAATAGTGGGAATGGTGAGAAGCAGGATCCTTATGTCGTTCAACAGGGAGTAATCGGCCACGTAATAAAGGTCGTAGCGCAGCTTATCCCTGGTGTTGGTGGCATAAAGGCCGGCCACCTGGGCCATACCGGTGATCCCTGGCTTAACCAGGTGACGCAAGTCATATTCGGGCATCTCACTGCTAAAGCGGGCCACAAAGTAAGGCCTCTCGGGGCGGGGCCCAACTATGCTCAGGTCCCCTTTAAGCACGTTAATCAGCTGGGGCAGTTCGTCGAGGCGGGCGGAACGCAGGAAGCGTCCCACGGCTGTAACCCGGTCGTCTTCCTCGCTGGCAAAAACGGGGCCCAGCTCTTCCTCGGCGTCCTGAACCATGGTCCGCAGCTTGTAGAGGGTAAAAGTGCGCCCCTTTAGTCCGACCCGCTCCTGCCTGAAAATAACCGGACCGGGCGAGGTTGCTTTTACGGCCAGGCCGCAGCAAATGGCAATCGGCAGGGCCGGCAGGGCGAGGAGCAGGGCAACGGTAAGATCAAAAGTACGCTTGACAAACTGCTGAAAAAAATCGAGCTGCATGTCGTGACATTCAATTAAGGGGGTATCATGCACCTGGGTCATAACTGCCCGGGTAAGCATAATCTCGTAAAGATCAGGGATCACGAAAACCTCGCAGCCGCAGTCAAAAGATCTCCTGATTACCTCGTTTTTCTGCTCCAGCGAAAGAGTGCCGGCAACCATGACCGCATCAACCTCGGGCAGCCATTCTTCAAGCCTGCCAAACTCTTCCGGCTCCAGCATCTTGACCACTTCAAAATAGCCCTGGGGCAGGTTCATCAGCTTTTCTAAGGCCAGCTGGGCCGCCGTTTCTTCCCCGATCACCAGCAGCTTCTTGCGCCCGTGAATCCATAGTTCAAGGCGCCAGTAGAGAATCCGCCAGGCGATCAGGAAAAGAAGCATTAAAAAAGGAGCGATCACAAAATAACTGCCCTGCCAGATAAAGCCCCAGACCCAGAAGGCTGTCACCAGGGAGACCACGGTCAAGCCTGCTACACTGGTGATCAGGGCCCGCAGGACAGGCATAAAACCGCCCCGCTGCCTTGAATAGAGGCCGAGGGCGCTGAATAGAAAGAGGGCGGCCAGTGATACTATGGGCATGAGCAGGGTAAAATAGGCGCCCGGAAGTCCCGGCCCGGTGCGGGCGACAATAATAAAAGCGCCGTAAAGAGCCAGGTTGACCAGGGAAAGATCTACCCCTGCCACCAGCCAGGCCGGTATGGCGCTTAACTTGGTTCCATTGCTTTTATCCGCTCTCATAACTACCCCCATGGCGGTCCGCAGCTTCCCCGGTCAGAGGCTAAAACCGGCCGGGGCAGCTGCCGGGGTTAATGACAACCCTGCTGCTGCGGCAATTACTTCTTCTTGATCCCGAAACATTTTTCCTGCCCTATTATACACCTTCCGGGCAGATGGGGGGCTCATTTTCACCTGGTGGTCCAATTTCGCTGTAGCGGGGGGTAAATGGCCGGTAGCGGCCGAAGCCGCGGAAGATCTGGAAAAGGTTGCCAAGGTAGACAAGGTAGTAATAGGGGCGCTTAACCAGGCCGATCCAGGTCGCAATGCCCAGGTTCAAAAGCAGCGGCAGCGGCGGCCAGATCAAGAAAAGCGGCGGGGCCATAACCAGCCCGCCAAATACGGCAAACGGGTAGGGGTAATAGCGCATAAACTCCAAAAGGCGCCTGTCCGATAAAGCCGCCTTTACCACCTGTCCGGCCCCGTAAAGCCTTTTTTCACCGTAACGGGGCAAAAAATTCATTTTCACTCTTTCAGCAAATTCAAGCCGGGGTGTATAGTGATCGGCCATGGGCAGGTCTAAAGCCCGCAGTTCACCGCCGCCCGCCCTGATCCGGCTGAGCAGGTCGATCTCTTCGAGCTGCAAAACGGCGGGGTTCCAGTTTCCGGCTGCCAGCACCGCTTCGCGCCGGTAAAGCACCGCCCCGCCGTGGTAAGCGGCCGGGCAGCCCCACTGTTCAGCGGGTCCGCATTCCGCAGGGCCCAGCACGGCATAATCTTTAACGCCCGCTACCGCTCCCTCTTCATCCAGGTAAATATTCCTGGTCCGTCCGGTGAAAGCGCTGACCTGGGGGGGAATTTCTTTTTCCCGCTCCGGCAAGCTTTCCAGAAACTTACTAAATTCCTTCCGCAGGACCATGTCGCCGTCAAGGTAAAGGATCCAGCGCCCTTTGGCCTCCAGTGTTCCCACGTGGCGGCCGGTGCCGGGGGCGTAGACCGACTCCCGCTCTAAACGCAAAACTTTAGCCCCCTGCTCCAGGGCAACCTGGACACTGCGATCATCAGACTGCGAATCGACATAAAGCCATTCCACCTTAGGAACTTCCGGCAGGGAGCGGAAAAGTTCCAACAGGATCTTTTCCTCGTTACGCCCGATCACCACCACGGAGAGGTCGATCTCTTCCCGCCCGCTTTTAACCGGTTTATCCATCAGCGCCTCTCCCTTCTGCGCTGCCTTCTCTACTCTTCAAAGTTCCATTAATACTTGCTCCGGCTTTCCAGAATAAATTGAGCCCTTGCCCCGTCTTTTCGGGAAAATACTGTTTAAGCAGGCTATCCATCAGCGCCTCCCCTTTTATGTCTCTTATGCTTTCCGCTCCAGGGCAGCCTTGATCAACGCTTCGGCATCCCTGAAGCGGCTTTGCCAGGTTTGCCCGGCGGCATACTCCCTGTTTTCGGCCTTCTCCTTCCCGCCTGCCTTCACGGCCAGGCGCACCGCTTCCGCTAAGTCTTCCGCCC
Organism: Syntrophomonadaceae bacterium; assembly: GCA_007132095.1. Lineage (GTDB taxonomy): Bacteria > Bacillota > Dethiobacteria > DTU022 > DTU022 > SLPH01. The sequence continues at coordinate 6,553 of SLPH01000130.1, forward strand.
TGCGGTATGGGTAAAGCGGGCCTCCCATACCTGTCAGCTCCGGCAGCGGCGAGGCTGCCACCGGCAGGCCGCAGGCCAGGTATTCGTAATATTTGATCGGGTTTACCGCTTCGGTCAGGCGGCTCTCTACGAAGGGGATCAGCCCGGCAGAGCATTTGCCCAGGTAAGCGGGAATAAGGCTATACCTTTTTGGGCCAAGGAGGGTAAAATTAGCCTCTCCCTTCAGTTCTTCCAACCCGGGGATCAACTTATTCGCAGTAACCGGCCCGATCACCAAAAAATGAACCTCCCGCGCTTGCCGCACAGCCAGCTGCAGGGCCTGCAGATCGAAACGCTCATCCACGGTTCCGGTATAAACGGCTACCGGGGCATCAGTGCGGGGGAAATCATCGGGCGGCTCCAGGTACTCGGTAAAAAATATATCGCTCACCCCGTTTGGCAGGTAATAAACCCCGCCGTCCCTGTGCCGGGCGGCCCATTTTTGCAGCGATCGCGAGGTGGCAAATACCAGGTCAACCCTGCCGATCAGTTCTGCCTGCAGCCTGTTGACACTGGCCGGAATGCGGCTGAAGCGGTCCAGGCGGTCGGCAATACGCAGGCAGCTCAGGCGATGCGGAACCAGGTCAAGCAGGCTGTACGCGGCCGGACCGGCGCACCAGAGCAGATCGGTTTTGGCAAAACCGCGCCGCTCAAGCTGGCCTTTTAGCGGGGGCAGGCAGAAACGGTACTGGTTGCGCCCTGCATAAAGGCTGTCCAACAAAGGGGCGCGGTAGTAGAAAAGGGCCGTAAAAGGGACCAGCCAGTCGATTCCCTCCACCTTCCTGCCCCCTTCGCGCCAGATCCGGAACCGGTCACGGTTAAGGCGGTCCGGTTTGAAAAGATGCATCGGGCTTACCGCCGGGCCCAGCCACAGCGGATCCCAGCCCGCTTCGTGAAAATGACGGATATAGTGGTGCGATCCGAGCGGATCAGGCCGGTCCAGGTTATGCGATTCGGCAAAGATGACTTTCACCGCCGGGCACCTCCAACTGCCTGAGGTTCAATTCAGCAGTCTATCGTAATTTTAGTTAATCAGTTTTTCCAGCCGGCCGCTGATCTCTTCCAGCCTATTTTCCAGGTCTTCGATCAGCGCCTCTTCCTGTTCTTCCAGGCTGAGGCTGTGATCAATCCTGGTAGAGCTTCCGGGTGTGAGGAAAACTTTCTCCCCGGAAGCAAAATCGCGCAGCAGTTTTTCAGAGGTCACTGCAACCAGGTCGAAACCGTTCCCCAGCTTTTGGATCTCGCTTCTCTCCAGGCCGAGATGGCGATCGGCGAAAAAGAAAGCGGGAACCCCTTCATTCCTGTAGCGTTCGACCAGCCTGACAGATCCGGGATCGTCGGTCCAGATTAAATCGGCCCTGAATTCTTCCTGCAGCAGGTAGAGGTAAACCTGCATCTGGCGGCGGCGTTCGTTCAGCCTGTTCAAAAACTGCAGCGGCAGCCAGTTTACCCCGGGATGGTAAACGCCCAGGTTGTTCCTGACCCGGTTAAAATGAGGCATGAGCGAACCTTTAAAGTTCCCGTAGGGGCTGATCCAAAGGACATTGTTGCCCCTGGCCAGCATTTCGATCATCAGGTGCTGTTCGCGATCGGCATAGGCCCAGCTTGAAGCGCTGAAAAACAGAATGCTTTTCTCAATCAGGATCTCTTTTCTCTCCCTTCGCCCGGGCGATACTGAGGCCCGGCGCTAACTTCTCTTTAGCAGATTTCGGCCCATCTTAACTAAATCCTGCAGGGTTTTCCCTTCCGCCCTTCCCGCAGTCAGGGCCAGCGCCAGGCCGCAGCAGGTCAGGACGGCCAGCTTGAGGAACAGGTTTAAGGCAACCCCCGGCCCGTAATGGGCGATGAGGGCAATAACGAAGATAGAACCAAGCGGAATAATGATCAAAAGGGCCACAGTGCGCGCCGGGCAGGCCAGGGGCCACAGCCGCTGCGAAATGGCGGCATAGGCGGCGGCAAAAAGCATGTAAGAGATTCCCGTGGCCGCCCCCGCCCCGGCAATCCCAAAGGGGGGGATCAGCAGGGCATTCAGGCCAAGATTTAAGAGGGCAATAGCCCAGCAGGCCAGCATAATGTAAACCGTCTTGTTTTTGACCATGATCGCCACCACTGAAACGTGGGCGCTGGTAAAAAAAACAAAACCGGCCGCCAGGAAGGGGATCACCGTGAAGGCGCCGTAGTAGGCGGGCGGGACCAGGATAAATAGCACTTCCTGGGCCAGGGCGACAAAACCGGTGATAACGAAACCAGAAAAAGCGAGGAAATAAACCATGGTGCGGCCGAATACCAACGCCGCCTGCTCCCGCTCTTCCTCGTAGATCTTGATCCCGTGAGGCAGCCAGGATTGGCCGACCGCCGTCTGCAGCAGCATGATCACTGCTGCCATGGAACCGGCGATCGAATAAAGCCCCACATCGTCTAAGGATGAGATCCGCGCCAGCATCAGCCGGTCGGCGTTACTAAAGAGCCAGAAAGCGATATTCATCGGCACCAGGGGCAGGCCAAAGATAAGAATTTTTTTCAGGAATTGCAGCGAAAAGGAGCAGCTCAACAGGTCGCGGATCGCCCACAAACGGGCCGGGATCATGATCAGCGAAGCGGCAGCGGCCCCGAGCAGGGCTCCGGCCACGCCCAGTTCGAAATAGATGACGAAAAATACGCCCAGGGTAATCGTCAGCACAGCTGTGGCCAGGTTGAAAAGGGTAAAAGCCTTGGCCCGGAAGCGGTTGCGCAGGGCCTGGGCCAAACTTAAATTCATCATCATCAGGGGGCTGGATGCAAGCCCGATCACCCAGGCCGCCCGGTAGCTCTCTTCTCCCATCATCCAGGCCGAAAGGGTGCCGCTGAAGGGAATTACCGCCGCCATGGCCACGATGCTCCACGCGGCCAGGAAGGCAAGCCAGGTTGCCGTCAGGGTCTGTTTCTCGCTTTCTGTCTTGCACTGGAAAAAATAGCGCGTATAAGCGTTGTCACCGCCCAAAAGCAGCAGCCCGGTCATAAATGTGACCATAACATTGATAAAGCTCCAGGCCCCGTACTGGGCCGGATCAAAAAGGCGGGTGAAAATGGGGGCCGAAATAAAGGAAAGCCCTTTAACCAAAAAGCTGCCTGTGCTGTAAATGGCCAGGTCGGAAAAAAGATGGCGAAAGTTAAATCCGCCGCCCGGGACGGACGGCCGGTTGGAGGGTGATTGTTCATCGAAATTTGGCGCCAGCGTCAACACGCTCCCCTGTTTTTGCAGCCGCCCCTGCCGGACCTTTTCCTTTTAGGGCAGGTAGCTCAATAAGGTGTCGTAAAGTCTCCTGGAAAACAGGTCCCTCAGCTCGGGCTCTTCCCCCTGTCCCAGCGATTTCTTGTATGATATGAACCGGTCGGCCAGATCCTGTGCGGTTATCTCGTATTCCTGCTCCCGGGGAAGCCGGTAGTAGCCGTCCTGGTCGGGCTTAATTCCATCGTCAAGCTGGGCAATGAAGGAGTCGATCACGTCGTCGATATAGTAAAGGCGCAGCACCCGGTCCGGATCGCGGATCTCGATCGGCAGGCTGCGGGCAACGCTGTAGCAGATCGTTGCCGCTATAGAATAGCCGTAAGGCCTGGCGTAACGGCCGAATATATTGGTCAGCCTGTAAATAATCGCCTTCGCCCCGGTTTCCC
>SLPH01000098.1 GCA_007132095.1 Syntrophomonadaceae bacterium
CCGGCAGCAACAGCCAGCGCGCGGATCTGCTCGCGTTCAACGCCGGCCTCGCGAAGCATTGCGTCGATCAGGGGCATCAACCGTTCGGAGTGTGTTTTATTTATATTCAGGGTCATTTCAGCCAGCAGGGTATCATCCTGCAGCAGGGCGGCGCTGCAGGATAACGTTGCCGTATCAATTCCGAGGATGATCAGGGCTGTCAGGCCTCCCCTGCCTGCGGCATGTTCAGGGTGCCGTCAGTGCGCCAGGTAATTGACTCGATGAAACGGTCTACCAAAAGCGATGCGTCAGCGCCATGAGGCGTTAAAAGGATCCGGCGGCCTTCGCCCCGGTCGTCATAGAAGCGCTCAAGCCTGATCACAACTTTTTCGGCAGGCAGCAGCTCCGGCAGTCTTTCGGGCCACTCGACAAAAGCGGCCCCGCCTCCGGGCAGGTATTCATCGAAGTCAAGCTCCGGGCTTTCTTCCGGGGCGCTGAGGCGATAAAAATCAAAGTGGTATAGCGGCAGCCGCCCGCTGTAGATCTTGAGCAGGACGAAAGTAGGGCTGGTGATATGTTTGTCGACGGCCAGACCCCTGGCTGCCCCGCGCACAAAAACAGTTTTACCGGCGCCAAGTTCGCCTTCAAGGGCGATTACGGTTGGAACGCCAATTACCCGGCCGAACATATAACCGGCGTGCGCGGTCTCCTGCTCGGTCCGGGTGGTTAGAAAAGCTTCCGCCTGGCGCATTGTGTTATATTCAGCAGTCATAGTAAATTAATTATAGCCCCGGACCTGCTTATTTGCAAACAGGCAAAAATCATTGCTCCAATTCGTTTGCAACAGCTTCCCACTGCTCCAACAAGGCGGAAAGTTTCTGCCTGGTCTCTTCAAGGGCTTCGGCCAGGGCGGCCAGCTCTTCGCGGCTGCCGTAGGCGGATGGATTAGAGAGCGATTCTTCGATCCGGGAGATTTCCGCTTCCGCCGCCGCTATTTCTGCTTCAAGACGGGCCTGTTCGTTTAGAAGTCGGCGATGGGCTTTCTGCTCTGCCTGGCGGCTGAGATGTTCCTGCTTGCGGCGTATCTTTTCCACCGCTTTCCGGTCGGTTGCGCTTTCCGGGGCAAGACCGGGTTTTTCACCCCTTTCCAGGTACTCTTCAAAGGTTAAATCATGGATTTGCAGGGTTCCCTCTTTTAGTTCGAAGACGCGGTTGGCCAGCCCCCGTAAGAAATAGCGGTCGTGGCTGACGACGATTAACGTCCCGGGGTAGCTATTTAAAGCGCCTTCCAGTTCATCAAGGGCCGGTAGATCGAGATGGCTGGTCGGCTCGTCCATCAGGAGGCAGTTGCCTTTGCCCAAAGCAAGGCAGGCCAGGGCGAGCCGGCTTCTTTCCCCTCCGCTTAAATCGCGGACTCTTTTGTATACATCATCTCCCCTGAAAAGGTAGCGCCCCAGGTGATTGCGCGCTTCAGGAAGATCAAGCCCGGATGCGGAAGTAATTGTTTCAAGCAGGTTAAGATGCTGCTCTAGTTTTTCCTGCTCCTGGTCAAAATAAGTGATGGACACCGAAGGGCCGAGGCGGATTGTCCCTTCGTCCGCTTTCAGGGCGCCGGAAATTAGCTTTAAAAGGGTTGATTTGCCGGCTCCGTTCGGGCCAACCAGGGCTACCCGGTCGCCGGACTGAATCACAAAATCGAGCCCGGTAAAGATCGCTTTGCCGTCAAAATATTTGCTTACCGCTTCAAATATTACAGCCTGGCGGCTGCTGCGACCGCTGTAGTTCAGGCCGGCGGAAAAGCTTTGCCGGCGGTTTATTTTTTCCGGGGTTTGCAGCCTGTCGAGACGTTTCTGACGGCTGCGGGCCTGCCGTTTCGAGCGCTGATCTGCTTTGGCCTCCCGCACCAGGCGCTCTTCACGCTCTTTGAGCAGTTCCAGGCGGCGGTGCTCGCGCGCAATGGTGAGATCTTCCAGGGCCGATTGTTCCAGGTAGGAGCTGTAGTTGCCGCGGTAGGTTTTAACCCGCCCGGCGTTCAAGGCAAATATTCGTTCCACAACGCTGTCCAGGAAGTAGCGGTCGTGGCTGACCACCAGCAGAGCGCAGCTTAGATCGCGCAGGTATTTTTCCAGCCATTCGAGAGCCTGAATATCAAGGAAGTTGGTTGGCTCATCGAGCAGGAGCAGGTCGAGATCCTGCAGGAGCAGCCCGGCCAACCTGGCTCTCGTTTTTTCACCGCCGCTGAAGCTGTCCAGATCGCGTTCCAGGTCATGATCGCTAAAACCGAGACCGCGGGCTATCCCGCTTAACCTGCTTTCCACGCTGTAGCCGTCAAGAGCTTCAAACCGGGCTGTCAGCTGAGAGTAAAGGTCCATTTTTTCTGCCGGAGCGCTGCCGGCTGCTTCTGCATCTGCCGCAATCTCCTTTTCAAGAAGGCCAATTTCGGCCTGGAGATCATAAATGTGGCGCAGTGGATGCTGGAGGTGTTTGCGCAGGGTGCCGCGGATAAGCTGGCGCGGCTCCTGGGGCAGGTAACCGATCCGGCAGTCGCGGCTAAATACAAGATC
>SLPH01000045.1 GCA_007132095.1 Syntrophomonadaceae bacterium
ATCTTCATATGCCACTTAGCTTCGGCACGGTTCCTTCCTGCAGGCCCTGTTATCATTCAGTTTAAATTAAACATTTCAATTCTCCTTTAATATCAGGAACCTTAATATTACCTGTAACGAAAACCTTACTTTTAATCCTCATCTGTCAGGGGGCTCAGTTGCTCAGGCAGGGTTGCTGCTGATTACCGTAAAATCGCTAAGCTTCCTCCCCGATCCTGATACAGAGCTTCAATCTTTCGCCCTCTGAAGCGCGGGCCAGGTTCTGATCGATCGTTATCACCCTTAATTCCGGAAACTCGCGCTGCAGGGTTTTGGCCGTTGCCAGGTGCCACAGGCCCGAACCCCTGAGAGGCCACCTGCGGGACAACTCTTTCATGGCGCTGTTGTCCGGCACAATGTTCAGGCGGCGCCAGGGCCCGCTTTCAAGCAGCCTGAAGAGTGATTCAATCAGCTCTTCTGAAAGCAGTTGTTCACGCTGAATGCGGCTGATTACCGTGTACACTTCGGCCATAGCCAGCGTGTTGACAAGGTGGATGCCTCCTAAACGGGCCATATCCTGAACCTTTGAACTGTGGCGGTCTTTAAAGAGGTAGGCCAGCAGGGCGGTTGAATCCCAGTAAATTACGGAAGCCTTCTCAACCATCACCCCGATCCTCCTCCAGGCAGCGGCGCAGGTAGTCATCCGGCAGTTCGATCGGCTCCCGGGGTGATTCGCTTTCACCGCAGCAGCCCTCAATCAGACCGCTGTTTTCCAGGTTTTTAATTCTTTCTTCCACCGATAAAGGCTCACCCTGATCGGGAACTAACCTGGCTACCGGGGAGCCGCGGTCGGTTATAATATATTCTGTACCGCTGCGCACCTCGCGGATTATCCTGCTGAAATGTATTCTTGCATCTCGTATGCCGATCCAGTTCTTCTTCAACAGCATCACGCCCTAATTAGGCAATGTAGTAACAGTTACTACATTTGATTATAGGGGTTGGAGCCTTCTTTGTCAACACTTTTTGCGTACACAAGCACTACAATATAAGTTGCTTCTTTTCCCGGCAGGAATTAGCAGGGAATATCACGAAATATTAGGGTATTAAAGTTGGAAGGAGTAATGCTGTTGCTTTCACTGAAAAACCTCAGCCTTGAAATGGAAGTTGAAGAGCTTAAAATTCCCATACTACACGACATTAATATAACTTTTGAAGCGGGAAAGATGTATGCCTTAACCGGCCCGAACGGAAGCGGGAAATCATCGCTGGCCCGGGTGGCCATGGGCATTTACCCGGCTACAGGGGGGCAGGTAATTTTTGAAGGTAAAGATATTACAAGCCTGAATATTACCGAGCGGGCCCGAATGGGGATCGGTTACGCTTTTCAGCAGCCGCCCCGGTTTAAAGGGATGCTGGTAGAAGATCTGCTCGACCTGGCCATGAAAGAAAAAAACGGCCCCAGCTGTCACGTTTTGCACGAAATCGGGCTTTGTCCCGATGAATACAGAACCCGCGCCCTTGACAACAGCCTATCCGGCGGTGAAATGAAGCGGATTGAAATTGCCACCCTGCTGGCCATGGCTCCGAAAGTTCGCATTTTCGATGAACCTGAAGCGGGAATTGATTTGTGGAGTTTCCGGCAGTTGATCGAGGTAATCGGTTCCTCCCACAGCGCTGATTCGATCACTGTTGTAATCTCCCACCAGGAGAAAATCCTGAACATGGTCGACGAGATAATCCTGATGCGTGACGGCACTATCGAAATGCGCGGCAGTCGTGATGAAATCTGGCCCCAGATCAAGGAAAGCGCCAGCTGCACATGCCGTCAATCCTGCACCCTGGAGGACGAACAATATGCTGAGTGCCCTCGATAAAAAGCTGCTGGGAGAGATAGCCGACCTGCACGGTGATCCCCCCGGCGCCTTTAATATCCGCAAGGATGGGGAGGGGGTCGATCGCCGTTCCCTGGAAGGAATCGAGATCATCCCGAAAAAAGATCAACCCGGTATCGATGTAATCGTTGCTCCCGGCAAGGAGGGGAGCGTCCATATTCCGGTCATCATTACCCAGACCGGTTTAAACGACCTTGTCTATAATACTATCGATATCGGCGAAGGGGCCGATATCGACCTGGTGGCCGGCTGCGGCATTCACAACCCCGGTTCAGGCAGCGCCCAGCATGACGGCATTCATAAAATAATTGTCCGCAAAGGAGCCCGCCTGCGCTATACGGAAAAACATTTTGGCGAAGGCGAAGGAGGGGGCAAACGCGTCCTCAACCCGAAAACGATTCTGATCATCGAAGAAAATGCCTACGCCGAACTGGAGTTGATCCAAATTCGCGGGGTCGACGACACAAACAGGGTTACTGAAGCTGAAGTATTAGCCGGCGGGCGCCTGGTTATGTTCGAGCGCCTGCTAACAGATGGCGAGCAGACAGCCAACTCTGATGTAACCGTTAAGCTGATGGGGGAAGGTAGCGTCTCCCGAATCATTTCGCGCTCCGTGGCCCAGGGCTCTTCCAGGCAGAGCTTCTATCCGCGCCTGCTTGCCCACGG
>SLPH01000091.1 GCA_007132095.1 Syntrophomonadaceae bacterium
GGCCCCGAAACTAAACTGGACGGAACAACTTTATATATTCGGGAATCAATTGTTGAAGAAGCAGAAAAAAGCAATGATATCGTCATTTCGCTAAAACTCGAAATCATTAGTCCGGATAATTATGATCGCTATAGCGAAACCATTTTGGATGTGCAGCCGGTTGCTGCCAAGGAAGGAGACAGCGTCCTCGGCAAGGGGGTAACCAGGGTTTTGGACGGAGTTGTTGTTATGGTTACCGGAACGGATGCCGACAGGGTCCAGATTGGGGAATTTGGATCAACGGATGGACAACTTGACCAGACAATCATGTGGGGTCGCCCCGGTGCGCCGGACAGGGGAGACTTCATTATTAAGACAGAGGTTGTTATTAAGGCAAAAATGAATATGGAAAGGAAGGGCCCGATTGCCGCTCACGAGGCAACCGATTATATTACCCAGGAAATAAGGATGGCCCTGAAAGATGCTGATGAGAGCCTGGTTGTGCGCGAAGAAGAACTGGTTTACAAGCGCAAGCCCGGCAGCAAAAAAGTGGCTGTTATTAAAGAGATCATGGGGCAGGGAGCGATGCATGACAACTCTCTTCTTTCTGATGAACCAGGCGGCATGCAGGGTGGCATCTCCATTATTGACCTTGGCAACCTGCCTGTAGTTCTTACCCCTCTCGAGGCCCTTGACGGCGGGGTCCATGCTCTTACCTGTGTAGGCCCGGCTACAAAAGAGACCACCAGGCATTACTGGAGAGAACCGCTGATCTTGGAAGCTATCAGCGACGATGAGCTTGATTTGGCCGGCGTAGTCTTTGTTGGGTCTCCCCAGATTAACAGCGAGAAGTTTTTTGTTTCTGAGCGTCTGGGCACAATGATTGAAGCGATGGATGTAGATGGCGCTTTTATCGGAACGGAAGGTTTTGGCAATAACCACATCGATTTTGCCTCGCATCACTATCAGCTGGGTATGCGGTCCATTCCGATCGTGGGGCTTACATTTTCCGCTGTTCAGGGAGCGCTGGTCATGGGTAACGAGTATATGACCAACATGATTGAACTGAATAAGTCTGCCGAGGGGATTGAGAACGAAATTCTGGCCAATAACACGATCTGTCACGAGGATGCAGTCAGGGCCGTGGCAATGTTAAAAGCGGTGATGGCCGGTGAAGAAATTAGGGCCCCGGAAACTGCGTATAACCCCCATGTAAAAGAAGCGAACCTCGACTTGATTGCCGAGCAAACGGGCAGAAAAATTGAAAGAGTGGACAATGAAAAAGTACTGCCGGCCCGCAAGGGCAGGGAAGAAGGATAATCATCAGAGGAGGTGTTTAAATGAATAGTGTAACCGTTGTAAAAGGTCTTCAGTCTGAAGTTAATGTTCCTATCTCTCCGCCTCCGGTATGGCACCCGGTAGAAAAAAGCCTGGAGGAGATGACAGTAGCCCTGGTAACTGCGGCAGGAGTACACCGCAAGCAGGATAAAAAATTTAACCTGGCCGGAGATCACACTTATCGCGATATACCGGGAGACACGCCAATTGAGGATTTGATCGTAACTCATGGAGGCTATGATAATGCCGACGCTAACAAGGATATGAACTGTATGTTTCCCCTGGATCGGCTGCGCGAGCTGGCTGAAGAGGGTTTTATAAAAGCTGCAGCCCCAACCCATTTCGGGTTTATGGGAGGCGGCGGAGACCAGGTTAAGTTCAAACAGGAAACCGGTCCGGAGATTTATGCCAAACTGCGCAATGAAGGTGTGGATGCTGTAGTGCTGACAGCCGGCTGAGGCACCTGCCACCGCTCTGCCGTGATCGTGCAGAGAGAGCTTGAAGAGAAGGGCATTCCCACTATCCTTATTGCCGCGCTGCCACCGATTGCCCGCCACTACGGGACTCCCAGGGGTGTGGCTCCTGCGGTGCCGATGGGCGCCAACCTTGGTGAACCAAACAATAAGGAAAAGCAGACGAAGGTGCTTAAAGATACTCTGAGGCAGCTGATAGAGATTGATACTCCGGGTATGATCGTATCGCTGCCCTATACTTACGAAACTCCCAAAGAGGCGGTGTAAGGATGAACAAGGCCGCCGAAGTATACAAGAGGCTGCTTATCAGGGCCTATCAGATTGATCGGGTATATTTCGGCGGCCAAACCGCTGTTGGGGAGAAGGCTCTCTGCCTGGGCAGCTCTGTGGCAGCTGAAGCAGCAGAAGGAGAGCCGCTTGTGGAAAAGGTTGCGGTTGAGATTTTGGCCCCGGGCTGCCTGGATAGGGAAGTATATACCATCCTGGATATTATACCGGTAGCGGCTAAGGTTCTGGGAAGGCTTGGCGAGGGAATTACCCATACCCTGACCGGTGTCTATTTTATTTTAACCGCTGCCGATGCAAGCGGCCGTCCCCTGGCCCAGTTTGGCAGTTCTGCCGGAGTGCTTAAGGATAAACTGAAACTGGGAAGGCCCGGTACCCCCGGAGAGGGAGATAGAATTATCCTCTGCCAGGCGACGATTGCAGCCGGAGCCGGCTTTAAAAGAGAAGGCATCATGGCA
>SLPH01000084.1 GCA_007132095.1 Syntrophomonadaceae bacterium
AAGAAGCCATTCCCGCCACAGTATCGCTTTCATCCCGCTATCTCTACCGCCTTTCTGCCGGTAAGGCGAAAAAATACATCTTCTAAATTTGTTTTCCGAACCGTTACCCTGCCCTCTATTGCTGCAGAGTACGATTGAGCTTCCGACCTGGAGCGGAAAAAGCGGTAGCGAAAACTGCCGCCCTCAAAATATTCAACTGTAAAGCGGCCCAGGCTCGCGATCAGGTCTGCGGGAGCGCCTTCACCAATGAGGCTGCCTGAATCAAGCAGGCAGATCTTTTCACAGAGCGCCTCAGCTTCTTCTATATAATGTGTCGTCAAAAGGATTGTCATTCCATCGATGTTTAACTGTTTAATGTAATTCCACATTTTCTTGCGAAATACCGGATCAAGACCAACTGTCGGCTCATCAAGAAACAGCAGCTGCGGTTTATGCATGAGGGCCCTGGCCAGCATCGCTTTTCTCTTCTCTCCGCCGGACAAAACGCGGGCCCGGGTTTTTCTTTTAGAAACCAGGTCAAAAAATTCCAGCATCTCTGCAGCCCGCAAACGCGCTTCCCGGTAAGGCATGTTAAACAGCAAGCCCCCGTAAGCAAGATTTTCTTCCACGGTTAGCTCCTGGTCGAGATTGTTATGCTGGGAAACGACACCGATTATATTCTTTACCCTGACCAGATCCCGGCTGACATCGGAGCCATCAATAATGATCCTGCCTTCATCCGGAGCTGTAAGGGTGGTCAGCAGCCTGAGCAGGGTGGTTTTACCGGCGCCGTTTGGTCCGAGCAGGCCAAATAGCTCACCCTTGTTAACGGTCAGGTCCAAGTTGTTTAGCGCTGTGAAAGAACCATAGCGCTTGGTCAGATCAATTAACCTAATCATCTCTTTTGACAACACTGATCTCCTTCTCATTCAGTTCACAGGGATAATTACGGCGACTATAAACCTTGACAACAGAAATCAGAACCGAAGCTTAAATGTGCCACTCGAACCATCCCCTTAGCGCCGCTGATGCGATAATCTTTTACCAGAGCACTAAGCCTGATTCTTTTTCTTAACCCGGTAATGGAAAACACCGGCGATTGCAATAAAACCAAACAGCACCAGGCTTACCACGGGCAACCGGGGCAGCCCCGTTGGAACTTCTGTGCCAGCAACGTATTCGGCCCTGTGACCAAAACCATCCTCGGCTACAACCAGCATTCCCTCTTCCAGGGGGAATTTAAAAGTCCCATCGCGTTCAACATTACCGCGGCCAAGCTCTTCCCCCGACTCGCTGAAAACAACTACCTCGGCATGTCGGTTCGCGGTGCCGTCATCAAAAACCACCCTGACCACATTTACTTCTACCTGCTCAATCGACATTGCATGGGCAAAAACATACTGCATCGGCAGGAAGATCAGTGATGCAGAAAGAATAAGCAAAATGGCGACAGATAATTTCATCTGCGATCAACTCCAATTCAACTCGTTAAGTAGTCTTTCTGCCTGAAAATGTGCCCTGCCCCTTCCCGGAAGGTCGGCTTTGACTGGGTCGCCGGGAAGGGGGTTCAGGGCAATAACCCGGAGAGGATTTAAGGCTGGAGCAAGCCTGCCGGAGAAAGGAGTAGAACCCGGCGCCTCCCGGTTTTTAACCTGATTAACATTACACGCTGCCCCCGGGGGCAGCTTCCTGTTTAAGCATCTCCGGTTTAGCTCCGGCTATCAGCCTTAAAGCAGAACCGGTGACCAGCGCTTCAATGCCGGCCAGGGGCAGGTGGCCAACCACCAGTATGTTCACCACCGACCAGATCCCTTCTCCAAAACGGGGATCGGTAGCCAGGAGCAGCACGATTAATACCGCCACAGTAACCATCACCGATAGCCCTCCAACCAGGGCGCCGCGCAAAAAGACAGGCCTGTCCGGCAGGGCATGAAACAGTTTATAGGACAGCAGCGCCGGGATAGCAAGCATCAATGTGTTTGCCCCGAGTGTGGTTAACCCGCCGTGCTGGAAAAGCACGGCCTGCAGCAGAAGGCCGACAAAAATGGCCAGCGGCGCCCGCCTGCCCAGGATTACCCCGAGCAGTCCGGCAAAAAGCGGGTGGATGCTTGAAGGACCCACCGGAATACTGATCAGGGATACCGCAAAGAAAACCCCGGCCATCAGGCTGGTTTTCGGTATTTCCTCTTCTTTCATGCCTTTTACTGAATAAGCTATAGCGGCAGCCGTTAAAGCAGAAGCTCCGACTGCCACCGGTGTGCTTAATACTCCATCAGCTATATGCATAATTTGCACACCCCTCTTTACAGGTAAGTCAAACCGGCAAATTCATTCTTAATATTCGACAATATCGGTTGGAACAATTTCCTCGCCGCTGCCATCAAAAAACCTAAGGTTAAATTCCCGGGGGAAGTGTTCCATATAGATCAGGTAGTCACCCGCTTCTGCAACTGTAAATGTGAACTCTGTCTGGTCCGGATTTAGGATAAGCATGTAAGCATGGTTGACCTCGGCTTCAAAAAAGTCGCCGGGGTTTACGGTTTTAATCTCTTC
>SLPH01000186.1 GCA_007132095.1 Syntrophomonadaceae bacterium
ATAAAAAGATCAAGGCAGTGATTAAGTTTATAGCTTCGCTGCCTATAGATCCCCTGATGTTCATCCGGTAGATTGCTGATACAGCCTCCGTTTAAGGCATGCAGCGTTTCATACTTTTCAGGCATTACATCCTGGAGCTCTTTCCAATCCAGTGGAGGAAGGCCGCAGCGCCCTTTAAAAAATAGCACCTCAACATCATCATGTCTTTCTTCAAAACCAAGGCTCTCAATTTCCCGGCGATAATGCTCACAAAGCAGGATTATTTGATTAGCCATCTAAAAATCACCGTCTTGAATTGGATACTGCCCGTATTGCCGTACCGCTGTGCAAATTGCTTGCAAAACCTGATCCGGAACCTGGTATGGCATTTCGCCATGGTTATCGGATAAGATAAACCCTCCCCCCGGCGCTGCCTGCCGAATTGCTTTCCGGACAGCAGTAAAGGCATCATTTTCGTTCCACCGGATCATCTCAATTCCATTCAGGTTGCCAAGGAGGGATAGCTTATTCCGGCAGGCCTCTTTCAATACAGCCAGATCTTCTTCAGCGCTAACACCGACCACCGCCGTGCCTGTTTGGGCCAGATCATCCACAATTGGCAGCGCCCGTCCGGAAGCTAAATGGGTGGCCGTAGGCCCGTTGATCCTGGACAAAGCCTCCACTGCCACAGGAAAACCTGTTTGCAGGTACAGCTCGCGGGGAATTATTGTAGGCGAAGAAAGAGGATCAAAATAACAGATAGCGGTGGCACCTGCTGAAAGCTGAGCGTTTGCCCAGGCAACAGAAAAAGATATATTAACCTCCATCAGTTGATCGAACTGAGCCCGGTTGTGCAGAATCATTTCCAGGTACGCTTCAAAGCCAAGCTGCATCACCGGCAGCGAAAAAGGAGACATGACGACACCGATAATCGGTGATTTATCGCCAATGCTCTTTTTCATCAACCTGGTCGCTTCCAAAACTTTGGCCAAACAGGGGGTATGCTCTATATCAGGCGCAGTCAGGCTATTCAACATCGAAGTGCCTGTAATAAAAGGAGCGCCCGCGTTAGGTGGCCCCTGATCAAAATAAAGCACTTCCCCTCCCCAGGCTTCCACTTCCACGGGAGCATAAAAAAAGCTGTACAAACAATCGTGCCCGTATTTTTCCTGTAATAATAGCTGCCCCTCGGCAACAGTTTCTCCCTTGGCAAAATAGTCCTTAATTGATAATTTTAACTCCTTTGCACCGTGTGTCGTCAGAAGAAGAAACAGCGGAACCCGGTCCGGTTCATTGTGGCCCAGGGTAGCTAAAACTCTTTCCAGTGAGCTCATTTTTACAGCCGGCATTATTCCACACCCCCCAGGTACTGTTCAGCAATTTTAAGCGAATCTGCAGCTGAAAAGCCAACGGCATCCGCTCCAACTTCGAGCCACAATTGGCGATCCAGCCGAAAAGGAGCTCCACCTACCGCAATTTTTGTTGAGCAGTTGCAATCGGCAAGATTACTGATTGCATTTTTAACCTCAAGGGCCGATGACAGCATTAATACAGATACCATTACCAGCGCCGGGTTATCTTCCCTGATTCGTTGAAACAATTGCCCGGCAGACATGATCCCATAATCAATTAAACTGTAACCGCCAGCCTTGAGGACAGAAGATACTATTCGCTTGCCAAGGGCGTGGTGATCATTAAGAACCACCAGGCCGATCCCGGGCCGGCTGCCCGGATCAACCCTTTTTTCCGGCAGCAGTTCATTTATAATAGTTTCACAGATCCTGCCGCTTACATAAACCTGTGAGAGAGCCAATTCTCCCTCATGCCAATCGGCACCAATTGAGTCCAGCGCCGGGACAACGTACCTTTCAATAATCTCTAACCGTGTCAGCTTCAAATCTTCTTTCGCCTTCCAGATTATGCTTCGCGCTTCATCATCGCTGCTGGATATGAGCGCTTCCCTGAACTGCCTTTCCTGTCCTGACTGCAACATTTACACCGCCCTTCAAAACCCATTTAAAAACATTCTCATTAAATAACCATGTTCACATCTTACCATTATTGAAGTCCGATTTACAGGCGAATTTTCCAAATATTTTCCTTAGCCTTTCAGGATCGCTTTTAATAGACCTTTCCGGGTTAATATGCCCTAACTTCATGTCTAAACCTGCCGGCTTATGAGGTAATCGCCAGACTATTTAACAAGAAACGCCGTCCATCAAAATAACAATTGAACCATTAGCATGATTTTTGTATTATAAATGGGGGTTAAACTAATCAGTTTATCTTCCGTATTTTTAAAAAATACATTTTTGCTGCCGAACTCTAAATGTTTGTAGTAAAGAAATGGGGAGACAAATGAACATCTCTAAACTGCCTGCACCTGCACGCTTCCTCGGAGGATTAAGCCTGGCCGCCCTGGGAGGTATCGCCTTCGTATTGGCTTTTCCGCCTTACGAGATCTGGCCTTTAGCCTTTTTCGGCTTTGTGCCGGTCCTGGTTGCCCAGCACCGCATCATGCCTGCCAAATACTCTTCTCTCGCTTCCGGGTTCGGAATCGGGATCTGGCTGCAGGGTTACCTTGGCCCCGTATTCGCCCCCATTGGCACCTATATGGTCTGGCTGCCCCTGGCCGCGTTTTTATTGAGTGTGCTGGTTGACCGCGGAGATCGCGCTTTTAACTGCGCAACCGGGTATCGCTGGTTTATAATCAGCGGAGTAATGTTCTGGGCCGCCATCGAAATGATCAGGCTGTTTATCCCCATCGCCGGTACCTGGGCCTTTATCGCTTACCCCCTCTACCGCCAGCTATGGTTAATTCAGCCGGCCGGCATTTTTGGCATTATTGGCACCGGTATGCTGGTAATGCTGATTAACTACATCCTGGCTCTGCTGGTAATCAGCTGGCTCGACCATAAATGGCTTCCCGAGCCGGCTGATAAAGGAAAGCCTGCCAGCCCGGTCGACCCGGGGTTAGCCCGCCGCTGGGCAACAGCGGGGGGAATCATCACAGCCGGCTGGATCGCCTTGAGCCTGATTCTATTAAACAGCAATGCCGACAGTCCGACTGTAAGGGTTGCTGCCATTCAACCGTCAGTATCACCGATCGTCAGCATTAACCGTGGCGAGCCGATGGATAAAATTTACGAACGGATGGTAGAGCAAACCCTTGATGCCGCCGATCAGGGAGCCAAATTTATCGTCTGGCCCGAAGCTGCCCTAAATTGGGATCCACAGGAAGACGATCGGCTTAAGCTGGCTGAAATAGCCAGGGAAACCGGTTCGTTCCTGACTATCGGTTACGTCGTTTCCATGGGTGAAGCCGGATTCCTCAACGAGGCGACAGTGATCGATCCCGGCGGTAGCTACCTGGGCGTATTCGGCAAAGATCATCCGGTTGTCTTTGGCGGTGAAACGAGCTTAAGCCGCGGCACCTATCCTGTCTATGATACTTCAATCGGCCGGCTGGCCACGATTATTTGCTATGACCTCGATTATACCGATACAACCCGCAAGATGGCGATCCAGGGGGCCCAACTGATCGGCGTCCCCTCTAACGACTGGAGCAGCATTGCCGATAAACACTATACTCATGTTGTCTTCAGGGCTGTCGAAAACCGGGTAGCCATGGTTAAGGCTGACGGTAGCTACAATTCGGCCATCGTCGATCCCTTCGGCCGTATTCTGGAGTTAGCCGTCTACCCCGAAGGAGGCGAGGCCACCCTGGTCGCCGATGTTCAGATCGGCAGCGGGCACGGCACTATCAATACCCGCCTTGGAGACTGGATTGGCTGGCTGGCCCTGGGCGGGCTGGTATTCTTTAGTTTCGGGGGTAAGTGGCTGGAAAGGGCCGGTAAAGAAAAATAAAACGAATCGCCCCGGCCATCAATAATGCTTATTCTATTACTTTTACAATCGTCAAATCAAGGGTATGGGAAAGATCAAGCTCGTGAGGATGCCGGTGAGGCTGGAACGCTTCTCCCTTTTCATATAAAATTCTGATTACCGGTCTCAGTGTGAAACCGGGATTATTGGCGACAACCAACCCGCTATCTCCATTGCTCAGCAAAACATGAGACCCGACCGGGTATGCGGCAACAGCGGATAGAAAGTGCTGTAATATTGAAAGATCAAACATTTCTTCTCCCCAGGAGATAAGCATCTCCACTGCTTCATGCGGTTTAAATGCTTTACGGTAAGGTCTCTCTGACGTAAGCGCATCAAATACATCGGCCAGGCCGGTAATTTGCGCCAGCGGGCTGATCTCATCCCCTTTCAATCCCTTCGGGTAACCCTGGCCGTGGAAACGCTCATGATGTTGAAGGACAACCGCACCTGCGCGGGCATCAAATACTTCTGTAGTCTTGAGTATGTTGTAGCTGTGCAGGGGATGTTCTTTTATTATGGCATACTCTTCAACTGTAAGTTGAGTTGGCTTTTGAAATATTTGATCGGAAACACCAATCATGCCAAGATCGTGGAAAAGCGCGCCGGTTGCAATCCAGCGCAGTTCTTTATGTTTGAAATTCATTTTGATTGCAACAAGTGTAGCCAACACAGCGCAGTTAACACTGTGAGCAAAAAGATAATTATTCTTTGTCCTGATATCAACCAGCTGGACGACTGCATCTTTGCTTTCCAAAAGTTCATCAATGATCTTGTTTACAGTGTTCAGAATTTCCCGATCACCGATATTAATACTGTTTGTGATCTTAACTGTCGAACCGGAAGGCTCTAAGCCCAGCGCAATATCTTTAACCATCATCCGGGCTTCATGCCTCGTTTTTTCCGTGATCGGATCTTCCACCTGAACATCTTCAATCCTGGAATCATGAATATAGAGCGACTCAATTCCTGCCAGCCTCAGGTATTCTATATATTTAGCCTTAATTTTGACATCCGCTTTTAACAAAACCTGCCCGGTTTCTCCGTAGATATCCTTCGCCAAAACCATGCCAGGCTCGGCTGAATCCAGTGCTATTTTTCGCATCTTTACCCCTCTTTCAGATCTACTTTTCGGCATCCATAAAAATATGACCATCAAAACATAACCTGCCGTGCCGGGGCAATTAAACTCTCGCCATTCCTACTATTTTGAAACTTGTGCTATCAGTAATAATCGAAATACTTTGGGTATACAAGCTGAGCTTTACCAAAATATTTATGGCAACCATTTTAGAGAAAAGAAAAACCCCAACTGCGCCAGAATGCAGGTAGGGCCAACTTATCTCAGCCTATAACAGCAGCTGGCTGGCGTATCATAAGAATGATTTAGCCCCTTTAGCTTTGCGTCACCACCTTTCGGTGGTTTTGCCCATATAGTTTTATGATTCAATTAGACCAAAGCTCTTTTGCAATGTCAAGCAATTTAGACTGTCCAATAATCCGTGCGACTATATTTCTATTTTTGCAGAAACGAAAAGATCCGCTTCTTGAGGTTGCCGTAGAAGCCCTGAATTCCTGTAATATATAAACTATCGCGGCTGCTTTTCAGGGTTTCAACAGTAGTATCTTTCACCACTTTCCACAGCAGCTCGCGATCGGGAGCGGAGATGAAGTAATCCAGTTTAACCTGATAAGCCCCTTTAAATTGACGCCCTCCTCCGTTAGGAGTGATTTTTTTGATGATCCTGTTCAGGTCGATCTCGCTGCTGTCCGCCCGCATCGATACATCAAGGTATAGCTCTTCCCGGTTTCTATTTTCGACAATGCCAAACGCGGCAACCACTTTGTAGTCTGACCTTTTTATTAGCATATCGGCTGTTATCGCAATAGAGTCGCGGCTTTTCGAATTGACAAACCCCACTGCGTAGAAAGCCCAGTCTTTATATATTATTTCGTTTTCTTTCGCTGCCGTATAATATTCAAGGGTTTCTGCCGAGGGTGGAATGCTGTTTATCTCCTGAATAATTGCATCATCCACGTGAGGAGCCAGGTATTCGAGAGCTTCCAGGTCCAGCTCTGAAGTATAGTTATACTTATCTGTATCGGTTTGAATTCCGTAAGCCAGCGCGGTAGCTATGGACGCCAATTCTTTTTCGCTAAAAACAAGATCCAGGTTCTTTAGCAAGAGGGCAACAATAGTACTGGTAGAACCGGCATCGATCCTGATCAGGGAGAGGTCGGCATCTACAGAACTTTCAGATTTTGCATGATGATCGATATGCAGCACACAGGGAATCCTATCGCTAATTCCCTCAATCTTGTTATCCTGAAAATCCGGCACAATATAAGCCTTATACTTGTCCGTGCTTATTTCTTTCCGGAAACGAACC
This sequence comes from Syntrophomonadaceae bacterium, assembly GCA_007132095.1. Taxonomy (GTDB): domain Bacteria; phylum Bacillota; class Dethiobacteria; order DTU022; family DTU022; genus SLPH01. The sequence goes on from SLPH01000186.1 coordinate 6,255, forward strand.
GGGATTTTCAGCTTCTCTAAAAAAGCCTGGTTCTGGGGCAGCGACAACCTTCTCTCGGCAAAGATGTCGGCACCAACCGAAAGTTTATCCAGTATTGATTTAAGCGCGTAGGCTGAGGCTATTGCATCCGGATCGGGAGATCCGGGTATATATATGGCAACCGGATTGTAACGGGTGACCGCTTCTAAGAATAGTAATGCCTCTTTTTTCATCTGCCATCTCCCGGAATCGGCTTATTGCAAACGCTGTATAGTAACTTCGCTGCAAAAAACATTTATTCCTGCCCAGGTAAACAGGCCTGCATTACTTTCAAAATTAACTGTCCCCTTCTTTCAGAATTCCGATTAATATCTTGACCAGCTCCGAATCAAACTGCCTGCCAGAACAGCGGGAAAGTTCGTCAATTATATCTTCTCTGCTCATAGCCGCTTTATAGGGCCTGCCGTTGCTCATCACTTCGTATGCATCCGCCAGGGCGGCTATACGGGCCAGAAGCGGGATCTTATCTCCTGCCAGGCCTTTCGGATAACCTTCTCCGTTCCAATGCTCATGATGGCAAAGAACCTCTTCTGCCACATGAGAAAAATCCTCGGTAGCCCTGGTGACACGAAACCCAATCTCAGGGTGGGTTTTAATTATTTCCCACTCTTGCTCATTAAGTGCCCCTTCCTTGACCAGTATTTCCTCCGCAACATTAATCTTACCGATATCGTGTAGTGTAATCACCAGGTTCAAAAGGCTTAGCTCTGTATCGGAAAGGTTGAGGCAGGTTCCTATCTGGCGCGCTATCTTCTGCATCCGCACAGTGTGAGCCTCAGTCTCAAAGCTTTTTTCGGCCAGGGTTTTTAGCAAAGCCTGAAGAACAGCATTCTTTACGCTGCGGCTATCGGTCAGTTTATGCTTATACATCAAATCTTCTGCTTCCCGGAGCAGATCATACATGGTTTTATCATCAGAACCCGATTCTTTGCAGGACAGGCCAAGGGCCAGGGAGAGCGGCAAATCATCTACGTTCACATCGTTACAGGCGGCAGTTATCCTCGCAGCTATCAGGTAAGCATCTTCAGCTTTTGTCCGCGGTAGAAGGATCACAAATTCATCGCCCCCCCAGCGGGCTACGATATCTTCCTCGCGACATACTTCGGTCAGGGTCGCCGCTGCCGCTATCAATAGTTTATCGCCCCGGGCATGGCCGTAAGTATCGTTGACCAGTTTCAAACCGTTCAAATCAGCCATAATGATGCTTACCGGAAACTGCCTCCCTTTATTAAGGCGGTCCATTTCTTCTTCAAGGTAATGGCGGTTATAGAGGCCGGTCAGGTGATCGTGAAAGCTTAGATGGCGAATCGTCCTGTCAGCCTGCTCTTTCATCAGGGCGCTGGAGATCTGTCCCGCTACAAGCTTTAGCAAAATAATTTCATCTTCGAACCAGACCCTTTTCTCCCTGACTGAATCAAAACCATAAAGACCGAATAGCCGCTCGTTGATATAGATCGGAATAGCCAGCAGGGACAATATACCCTGCTCATCCAGGTGTTCTTTTTCTGCAGCAGCCTCAGGAGGCAGCTCACTAACATCGATCACCACAATATGTTCCATCAGGCCGATCCGCTCAAAAAGCCAGGGGATAGTATGAAGCGGCAAATCCTGCAAATTCTCAATCTGCGGTTCTATCCCGGCGCCGCACCACTCGTAGGTGTTGCTAAAAGTATCCCATTCATGATCAATTTCGATCAGGTAACCGCGGTCTACATCAAAGAAACAGCCTATTTGCTGCAGGGCAAAATTGATGCCCCGATCAATCTGGCCGTAGTCGAGCCCTAAAAAATAAGATGATATATCGGCAATCATTCTCTCAAACCTAAGCTGCCGCTGCAGGGCCAATTCAGCCCTTTTTCGTTTATTTATGTCCGAATGGGTCCCTATGATCCTTTGAGCCAGACCTAACTCATCCCGCACCATTATTTTGCCGCGGCCACGAATCCACATCCAGCCGCCATCTTTGTTTAAAAAGCGATACTCTAGATCAAAATCAGTTTTCTTTCCCCCAATATGAGCATCAATTTCCCGGGCACAATACTCCCTGTCTTCGGGGTGAATCCTGTTAAACCATTCGTTATATTCAGAAGGGAATTCTCCGGGTTCATAACCGGCCATAGTGTAGTAGGTATCATCAAAATAAACCGTTCCCCTGGTCAGGTTCCAATCCCAGAGCCCGTCATTAGCTGCTGCCAGGGCTAACTCAAGACGCTCTTCTTTCTGCTTCAGCTCCAATTCCACCTCTTTTTGCCCGGTGATATCGACAAAGATAATAATATTCAGCAGACCTGTTGATGCCAGGTGAAACTCGATGATCCGGGTAGAAGTATCTTTGCAGGTTACAGTTTGCTGCATGGGATTAATCTCACCCCTGTTTTCGCGGGCACTTTCAATTTGCGCTTCCCATGCTTTTTTCGCTTTTTTCCGGTTTTCCGGATCCGGGTAGGCTAATTGCCACCACTCATATACTGAGGGCACGTCATCAATAGTGTAACCAAATAGCCTGGTAAACATTTTGTTAACATAAAGGCTTTTTTCTTCGGCATCTGAAATAACCACCCCTACAGGGGCGATATCCAGCAGAACAGGAAAAAGGCCTCCCTGCTCCAGCATCTTGATAATGCTTTCTTCTGATTCATAGCGGTTTTTATCCATGCTATGTCTCTCCTGGAGTTATAGATTCTAATTATTAATATTCGCAACAATAGCAACTTTTCCTGCCCTTTCCGAAAACCTGTAAAAAAGCCCCGAAGGCTGAGGAACCATTGAAGGCGGCGGGCCATATTTTGAAGGCAGCCAGGCCATTGTTTCAGCCGAAGCGGCAGATGGTTATATTTTTGCCGGATGGACTGAAGATGGCAATGAGGTTGGCGTTGAAAATGTCTTCTTTCTGCCAGCGGAAACGGAACCTTCCACCACATATGTCAGCTACCTCGACCCCCTGATCGAAAGCTTCTTTTTGGCGGGCGTAAATCCCTCCTTTGAGGGACAGAACATCTACTATCCGCCCATGGGAGACAACCCTTACGGGGAATGAGTAAACGCTTCATGAAAAATGAAAGCATTAAGCTATATCTGTGGGCCGGGTAACCGGCCCCACTTTTTTCTGTTTGCTTTGTTAGCTCCAGCTGTTAAAATGAATAGAGCGCTCAAGAGGAGGCTTAACCATCGCCATGAAAAGGATCTTTACAACCGGCCTGCTGGCTATTCTGCCCCTGGCCATTACTATCTATGTCTTTTACCTGATCTTCAGCTTTCTCGATAACCTGATTGGCGACCTGATTAATGCCATTTTTGATTATCGTGTTCCCGGAATCGGATTTGCTGCCGGGCTGCTGTTAATCCTGCTGATCGGCTTTATCGCCTCCAATATAATCGGCAGAAGGCTTCTCGGCTATGGAGATTTTTTCCTGCAAAGATTACCCCTGGCCCGCGGCATCTATACCAGCGCCAAACAAATTATCGACGCTTTCACCGTCCAGGGCAAAAACACCTTTAAGGAAGTTGTCCTGCTGGAATACCCCCGCAGGGATCTTTACGTGATCGGATTTGTTACAGGTTCTTCTAAAGGAGAAATCCAGGAAAAAACCGATGAAGATATCATAAATATCTTTGTGCCGACTACCCCGAACCCTACTTCGGGTATGCTCATCCTTGCCCCCCGCCACGAGGTTATACCCTTAAGCATGACTGTCGAGGAGGGGATGAAGGTTATCGTATCCGGCGGGCTTTTTTCCCCTGCCCCGAAAGAAGCGGTCCTTACCGGCCAAAAACCGGAACCGGAACCGCTTGCTTCTTCCGAC
>SLPH01000071.1 GCA_007132095.1 Syntrophomonadaceae bacterium
AAAAAAAATGGAGCGGAAGACGAGATTCGAACTCGCGACCCTCGCCTTGGCAAGGCGATGCTCTACCACTGAGCTACTCCCGCGTACTGGTGCCGAGAGACAGAATTGAACTGTCGACACGCGGATTTTCAGTCCGCTGCTCTACCGACTGAGCTATCTCGGCTATTTTTATGGCGGAGCTGACGGGACTCGAACCCGCGGTCTTCGGCTTGACAGGCCGATATGTTAACCAACTACACCACAGCTCCATGCGCATTTAATAGTATACAGAAGCGGTATCTAAAAGTCAATATGGGAGGAAGAAAAAAGCTTAATCCAGGGTGAGGGTCTTTCTGCTGCGCGCTTCCTGGAGTTCATGCTGCAGCCGTTTCAACCTTTCACTTTCAGCAGAGCTGTAATAAATCAGGCTCTGCAGTTCGATGGTAAGATCGGCATCGTGAACGTGAACACCTTCGGGTACAGTTAGCTTTGCCGGCGCGAAGTTCAAGATGGCATTAATACCGCTATCAACAGCGAGGCTGGCTACTTCCTGAGCTACAACAACGGGAACAGCCAGCAGGGCAACCTTTACCCTCTTTTTTTTGATTAGCGCGGAAGCCGAATCTAAAGGCATAACTTCTGTTTCGGCTATTCTGGTGCCAATCAGTTCCTGATCGATATCAAAAACGGCAACAACGTTGACGTAGGGGTTCTTGGAAGTGTTATAGCGGGTTAAAGCCGTTCCAAGATGCCCGGCCCCGAAAACAACAACATCAGTCTTTTTATCCAGGCCAATAATTTTTAGGATTTTTTCCCGCAAAAAGGTAGTGTTATAACCGGCGCCCCTGGTGCCAAAAGCGCCGAAATGGGCGAGGTCCTTGCGGATCTGCTCGGCTGTAAAACCCGATTCATTACTCAGCTCTTTCGATGATATCAGGTCTACTTTGCGCTGAATAAGTTGATCCAGGATCCTTAGATAAACCGGAAGTCTTTTGATTACAGATTTGGAGATGGTACGATCAGGCATTTTTCCATCCTCCCACTTAGCCTGGACGGTTGCCGGCTTGCCGCTCTTTCCGTTACAAGGCCCAGCCGGGCCCGTTTGGCGGGATAGTTTTCCGGATAAGGAAACTATTGAAAAACCGTCAAGCTTACTATTATTATACTATTTTTTTCTGAGCAGTACATCTTGCACCAGCTGTAAAAGCTGCTGCTTTTTATCCAAATTTAAAGGCTCCATCCGGTAGAGAGCCTCTTTAGCCCTCCCGGCATACTCACCGGCCTTATGGTAAGTGTACGAGGGGCCGTCTCCATCAAGAACAGCCTGGGCGACACTTTTCATCAGGCGCTGTGAAGCATCCCTGTCCTGAAGGATGAGCTCGATTGGCTCCGCCTGACCGGTCACTGTTAAAGTTCTGATTAATGGGAGGGTTAAGACGCGGTTGTTCAGGTCACCGTATAGAGGTTTTCCTGTTTCAACTTTACTCCCCGTATAATCAAGCAGATCGTCTATTAACTGGAAAGCGATACCAAGGTTGTAACCAAAATCGTGCCAATCAGACTGGTTGTCGCTGTTTTCGCCTCCCAGGAGGCTGCCGGCTTTACAGCAGCCGGCGAAAAAGGAAGCGCTTTTTTTACCGATCCACTGAAAATAGCGCTCTTCCAGGTTGGGGTGTAAGGGATCGGAGAAAGCCTGTTCCATTTCACCTTCCGACATATCCCGGACAACATTGATGATCAAATCGATCAGGGGCCAGCTGCGATAATCCGCGAGCATCCTGAAAGCGCTGCTGAGCAGGTAATCTCCGGAAAGGATTGATATTTTGTTGCTCCACCTGATCCGGACTGCTTCCCTGCCCCGGCGAGTGGCGGCTTCATCGATGACGTCGTCGTGCAAGAGCGAGGAAGCGTGAATCAGTTCTAAGGCCGTAGCAGCATTAACCAGGAGTTTAAGGTTTACACCGGGGCTATAAGCGGCAATGAAAAACAGGGCCGGCCTGATCCTTTTTCCGGTTCCGTTGAAAACATAGTCGCCTACCGCCTTTATTTCCGGCCCTGCAGCGTTGACTAGGGTGCGCAGCCCCTTTTCAACCAGGGCCATTTCAGACTCAATTAGACGCCGGTTATGCTCCAGTATATCCAAGCTCCTGTTCAAATAAAAATGGTGTCCGGATTTCATAACCCTTTTTCGACAAACCGGGATTAAAATCCTTTTTACTGCCCGGCGGCCGCTTAAAAATAGCTTTTTTGCAGCAGCAACAGCTCGGGAGGCTCATTTTTTCGATTCAATATTGTTAATTGAACCGCTTTAAATTTATGCGGATCCAGGGCAGAGCAGTATGCCATCAGGGCATCTCTCTCTTTTTTCCCGCTTTCATGGCCGCTGTAAGCGATAATGCTGAGCATCCCTCCGGGGGACAAGATTTTTAAAGCTTCTTTGATGCTGGTCAAGGATGATTCAGCAGAAGTGGTAATCTCTTTATCTCCCCCGGGCAGGTAGCCCAGGTTATACATTACAGCTGAAACCGGGGGTTCAGCATATTCGGATAAGGTTTCATGCCCTTTTTGCAACAGCACCACCCGATCTGTAAAACCAAAATCTTTCAGGCGGGCTGCTGTTTCCCGCAGAGCGGTCTTTTGGATATCAAAGGCGTAAACGAGCCCCGAAGGGCCTACGACCCCGGCCAAAAACAAAGTGTCATGCCCGTTTCCAGCCGTGGCGTCTATGACCCTGTCGCCCGCTTTAATGTGGGCAGCCATGAAATTGTGCGCCAGATCAGTCAGCTTATCCAAAGAAAACATTTATATCCTACCTATCTTGGCAATTAGGTTAGAGCAGTTGGTCTCTTATCTCCGATTACAACAGATCGTTTCGAAAGCTGTTTAGTAGTTCTCCAGGCGAGATGAGATAATATTTACGTTGTTTTCTCTTTCCACAAAAGAATAAATCTGTTCCATTATGCTATCGGCACCGGCTCCGTTGTGGCAGATTACCGCCATTCCCAATTCGGAACGCTGCCAGAGGTTCTGACTGCCAACTTCAGAAACAGAAACATTAAAACGGTTCCTCAAACGCTGAACCAGGCTTTTTAAAACCTGGCGTTTCCCTTTCAACGAAGTCGCCCCCGGAATATGCAGTTCAAGAACACAGATGGCTACCCTCACCTGTATCACCGCTTCCCTTAAATGAATTGCAGCAGCTGTTGCTCCAGGTATTGATCAACGCTTATACCCTGCACCTGCAGGCGCCTGTAAAGCTGTTCCAGGCCATCTCTTTCCGATTGCTTTTGCAGATCCTGCGGACTGCGCAGGCAGCCTGATCTGCGGCCCAGTTTAAAAAGATCCCGCTCCTTCTCAGGCAGCGAGAGGTATCCCTGAACTACAGCCATAATGGCTTCCTTGTCTTCCGGAAGCTGACCCTGGACATCTTCGAGCAGGTTTAAAATGTGGTCGCTGTATATGTAGCTGTCGATTCCGGCCAGGTTTTCTAAAAACAGTTCTTCTTCACGGACAATTTCATCGTCGCCAAGGGGTTTGAAATTTCCCTCCCTGACCTCGTCGGCCAGGGGACTGCCCGGGCGGATTGTGAGGGTGCGCATCCTGATAAAGTCGGGGTTGATCTCATTTATCACCCGGGCGGTATCCCGGGCATGCTCTTCCCATAGGTCGGTCCCGCCAAGTCCAAGCAGTACGTATTCGCTTAAAGAGAGGCCGGCTTCTTTTACCCGGCGCCCCGCTTCCACGTGCTGGTCGCCGGTGACCCCTTTTTTCATAAATTCGAGGACGCGGTCGCTGCCGCTTTCCAGGCCGACGTGTATCCTGTTCAGCCCGGCTTTTTTCAGCTTCTCAAGTTCTTGAACAGATCGCCTGAGCAGGGTTCGCGAGCGGGCGTATGTTGTAACCCGGTTCACCGTGGGGAATTTTTCCTTCAATAACTTTAAGACCTCAACCAGCTGGTCTGTCGGCAGCAGCAGGCTATCGCCGTCCTGGAGAAAAACTCTTTCCCCTCCATGCAGCAGCCAGAAAGCAATCTGAAAAATATGGGGGTGTTTGGCATGGACCAAAGCTGCCACCTCGCGGTTAACCCGGCCGCCGAAACCGCTTTGCCTTGACATATCTCCGATTTTTTCAGCAGCAAGCGCCATAGCCTCTAGATCAGCTTTTATCTCTTCAAGGCTGCGCCTGCTAAATTTTCGTTTTTTATAAACCGGGCAAAAGAGACAGCGGTTCCAGGGGCAGTTCCTGGTTAATCTCAGCAGTAAACTGTATGCCTCGCTGGGGGGGCGAATTGGCCCCTGTTCGAAATCTATTTCCCTGACAGCCATAGAATACCTCCGGTGCTAAATGTCCCCTGAAAGGGGGTGACATCTGATTGATGCAGGTAAGGGGTTGCCTTTCAAAGAGAAACTAAGGGCACAGTAGCCTGTGCCCTTTAAACCACTTCTTGAACCTTTAACGGTTATTTAAGCGTCGGGCAGATACTGTTTAAGGCGATCCCATAGCTCCTGGGGTTTGAAGGGCTTGGTCATATATTCATCTGCTCCCAGCTCCATGACGCGCAGGCGGTCTTCTTCTTCCGCCTTCGCTGTCAGAACTATAACCGGGATGGAAGCGGTTTTTTCATCTTCTTTTAGTACCTTCAGTACTTCGAAGCCGTCCATTTTCGGCATCAATAAGTCCAGCAGGATTAAATCGGGATGCTCGCGTTTAATAGCTTCCAGGGCGGCAACTCCGTCTTCTACTATTTCGACTTCATAGCCAACTGCATCCAGGCATGTTCTCACGCCTAAAATTACATTTTTTTCGTCTTCAGCCAATAGTACTTTTCGGGGCATAAATAGTCCTCCTGTTTATTCTGATTCAGGCAGGGTGACACTTTTTTCGCCCTGGAAAACAGGGAAGGTAAATGTAAATGTCGTGCCCTCGCCCATCTTACTGTCAACCCATATTTCTCCACCGTGAGCCATTACGATATCTTTGGCGATAGATAGACCAAGGCCGACACCTCCGGCACCTTTGCGGCCCGGACCGCTGACCTGGACATACTTTCTAAAAATCTTTTCCTGGTGCTCCTTGGGAATCCCGCACCCTGTGTCTTCAACAGAAAAGAAGAGCCTTTTGCCGCGTTGGCGAACCCTCACGGTAATTGAACCGCCTGCATCTGTATAACGCAGCGCATTTCCAAGCAGGTTAGCCAGAACCCAGACAGATTTATTAAAATCAGCCACAACAGGCGGTATCTGCGGCGGTATGTCGGTAATCAGCTCTACGCCTTTCTTTTCTGCCTGCACCTTTAATGGTCGAACCGCTTCATCAACCAGGTCTGGCACATCAGTCGGTTCTGCTTCAACATAAATTGTTCCCGATTCTATGCGGGAAAGCTCCATCAGGTTGTCGATCAGGCGGCTCAGCCTTTCACAATCAGAGCCTATTGCTTCAAGAACCTCTTTGCCTCGCGGGGTAAGATCGCCGAGCATTCCTTCCCTGAGCATTTCAACACCGACTATGATAGTCGTTAACGGAGTCCTGAATTCATGAGAAACGATGGAAACAAAATCGGTCTTTATTTTTTCCATCTCGTGAAAACGGGTTACATCGCTTAGCTGAACCAGGCCTCCCCACATTTCCCTGTTGTGAAAAACAGGGTTGATCGATATCTTGAAAAAGTAGCGCTTATCTTTGCGTTTAATCTTAATCGATGCTTCTTCATAAGAACACTCAAGGGGGGCTTTGGTCTGGAATACGTCATTGATCAGCGCTTTCATTTTCTTGACCCCCGTGAGTTCAGTTACTTTTTTCCCGCGGGCATCTTCAAAGGATGTGTTAAAAAATTCTTCAGCCTGCTTGTTAAGCCAGACTATTTCGCTCTCTTTATCGATCATGAAAACTGCGTCAGAAAGATTGTCTGCAATGGTCTGAAGATTGACCGGATCCGGTAGAGTAGTCAAACCAACACCTGCCTTTCTAAAAAGCATGGGGGAGAACAGCTAAAGCCGCTCGTTTTACAATTATACCACCAATATTTTTCGATGAAAAGCGGCAAGAGGTTTATTTTAAAGGCAAATAGGGCTCTACCTGCCGGAAGAGCCCTATTTTTGGCCTGTAAGTTTATAAACTCAAAGATATTAAGAAGAGTTAACTTTGCCTGTTGTCAAAGATTGTCTTCTCCGTAATGGTTTTTTCAAGACCGATCTTGTTGGCAACGGCGTCAAGAGTGCTGCCTTCCACTTCAACAGGCAGATCAAATTCACGGGCGATTTCTTGCTTCAATTCAGACTGCAGTTTATCTTCGTCGCTTCCGGAAACGCCCTTTACAGTAATCTTAATGCTGTCCTGATCGCCGCTGCGCTGCAGTTCGGCATACCAGAGCAGAACGTCATCTTTACCAAACATCATGCTGCGCAGGGCATTGGCATTAAAACTAACCGGCCCTTCTTTGCTCTTCATTTCAAAGTAGAGCTCTTTGCGTTCGATATCTCCAAGTATTCGCGGAACGGTGCGCTTACAGTTGGGGCAGAGTTCCGTTGTAATCCCGCCTGTGGCGATATCGCCGGTTCTGAAGCGCAAAAGGGCAGTCCCCCTGGTATCCAGGTGGGTTACCACAACTTCGCCTTTCTCTCCTTCACCCAGCACTTCCCCGCTTTCAGGATCAACAATCTCGATTAAGATATGATCGGGATTGGTGTGGTAGCCATAGTCGGGAGCGCACTCTGCCCAGCCTGACTTGGCCTCTGACAGGAAATAGATCCGCTGGACCTTTTCCTCTTTGGCCCCCACTGATTTCATCAGTTTTTGGATTTTTTCCACTGACTCCATGGGCGCATAGTCAATACCGATCACAATACGTTCAAGGTTGTCAGCGCTGAACCCAAAATGATCGAGAGTCTGCAGGGCGAAAGCAGCATAACCCGGCGCTGCGACTAAAACCGGGGCTTCCATGCTATCAAGAGCCTTAAGTATTTTTTCCAGCCCCAAGACTTTCCCGCCCCCTGTTTGCAGGGCGGTGCTTCCTATCCCGGTAGTGCTGTAAAACATCTGCCAGAAATAGGCATTGGGAGCATAGGTGAAAGCGTTGATCAGGGTGTCGTCACGGGTTATCTCCAGGATGTCGAAAGCCCGCAAACCGGCCTCCTTGAGGTTATCCAGGTCATAGTGGGTATACTCATAAGGAGCAGGTTTAGCTGTCCGACCGCTTGAGAAATAAAGGGTATGGAACACATAGTCGTCTTTTTTGGGCCCTGTTTCTTTTTTCCCAAAGAGGGAAAACCCTTTCTTTTTAGGCAGTTCGCCCTCCACGGGCTGTTCCAATACAAATTTCTTTGGATGAAGAGGATCGTCTTCAGGCGGAAGCAGATCCTTTTTTTCCGTGAAAGGCAGCCCGCTGAGATCATTAAAACCTTTAATTGAAGCAGGATCGATATTCTTTTCTTTAAACATTTCCCGATAGTAAGGATGCCTGACCGCAAATTCTTCCGTAATCATTTTCTGCAGCAGTTCTTCCTGCAATTTTTTGATTCCCGCAGCCGGCATCCGGCTGATTTTACTCCAAGCCTGCATACTTTGCCTCCTTTCACACCTGCTTATTATGAGGTGGGTCTATTATCAACAATGCGCTTTTCCTTCAACTCGGTTTCCATGCCCAGCTGGGAAACAAGCTCGGGCACCGGCTTAAAGATAATGTCAGTCAGCGATACCTCGGTGTCTCGCAACACCTTTTGCTTGATATCAGAAATAAACTTATCGCGATTGATTTCACCTTTCGTTGCAACATAAAGGTATATCTCGTCCAGGTCGAAGGGATCGTCATTGCGTTTGCGCATTTCAACCTGCCATTCTTCAATGTCCGGGTGGCTCATCATCAGCGGGAAGAAGTTGTTCAGGTTAACCAGGGTCCCTTTGACCTTGGTCATGTTGAACTCTTTCAGCTCCGATTTGCGCTGGATGTTGGAACTAATGCGCGGCACGGTACGCCCGCAGTTGGGGCAGGGCTCATAAAGCAGACCGCCCTTTGCGATATCCCCTGTGCGGTACCGCAGCACTGCCGTACCCCGCCAATCAAGGGCAGTATAAACTATTTCGCCCTCTTCTCCCTCGCCAACAGGGTCACCTGTTTCAGGATCAACCGTTTCGAATACTTCCATGTCCGGGTAGAGGTGGTAACCATAATATTCGTCATGCGACGGACACTCGGCCCAGGCTACCTTGGCTTCCGTCATGCCATAAGTGGCAAGAACCATCACTTCTTCTGCCCCGAGCTGGGCAAAAAGCTCCTTGATTTTATCTTTAAGCCCCGGCGGCACCCTTTCTCCGCCAAAGAATATTTTCTTCACAGACGAAAAGTCGCGGCCCTGTTTAACCGCTTCCCGCAGGAAATAGTAACAGTAACCGGGGATAAAGACTGCCACGGAGGGGCGTAAGTATTCAAAAGCATCCATCAGGTTGTTGGTGCCGACTATTTTTCCGCCGCCGCTGTGAAACCCGGCCACGTTCATCTTCTCCCCGGCAAAAAATGTCTGCCAGAAAGCAAGGTGCGGGGCAAAGGGGAAACAGTTGACCACTATGTCGGCCTGGGTAACCCGGAAGACATCGAGCAGGCGATAGCCGGATTCACGCAAGTTCTCCAGGTCGCGCTTGGAATACACAAAGGGCGTGGGCAAAGCGGTCCGTCCCGTTGTGAAATGCATGTGAACAGGTTTGAAATCGTAAATTTTTTCCTCCACCAGGGCTTTACCGCCGGTCATCGACATTTTGGCCAGGTGACCGTATTTCTCTGTAACCTCCTCGTCGGGACGAATTACAAAATCCTTTGCTTTCATCGGCTCTTCGTCGGTGGGGGCAATATCCCACTTGTAGGTGAAAGGAAGATGGCGCAGATCGTCAATTCCCTTGACCCTGAAAGGATCAATGTTCTGTTCTTTCAAGAGCTTGCTGTAGTAAGGGCTGTGCAGGTAAATCTGGTTGGCCAGAAAGGCGCGCAGTTTTCTGTCCTGCAGCTCTTTTATTTCGCTGTATGGCATTTTGCATAGTTTCTCCCAATTCTCCATAGAGCCATCACCTCCTATTTTTTAAATCCAGGAGGTCCCAAAGGGGCCTCCTGGTGTTACTCATGTTATTCGGCTGTCCATTCCTGTCCTTCCATTCGGGGAAAAGTCCCCGGTTCGGGCTCCCAGGTCATGAAAAACAGCAGGAACAATGATAACGCGACAATCACTACAGGCAGAATCTTGCTGTTATAGCGTTTTTCATCATAATCCTTCCAGCCGTGCATCTCGTCAACCTGGCGCTTGAGCTCAATCGACGGCTCGGGAGTAAACCAGGAAACAACAACGGTTAAAATAAAAGAAAAAGTGACCGCCAAAACGGTAACCTTGATCCAGCCCAATGGCCCATACAGATATCTGGCAAATATTGGGAATGGAATATTTACTGGGTTCATGCCCATGTAATCGATCATAATCCAACCGAGGAAACCGATTAATGTTCCGACAACCATTCCGACAGCTACTCCCTGCTTGGTAGTACGCTTCCACCAGATCCCAAGCACAATGGGAACGCCAAGGCCGGCAGCTGCTATTCCGAAGGCCCACATGATCGCCTTCAGGATAAACTCCGGCGGGTTGAGGGAGAAGAGAATAACCAGGATGCCGACAACAAACATGGCCAGATAGGAAAGCTTCAGCTTCTTCTCGTCATCAACCTCGGGCTTCAGTTCGCCGTAGACGTCATGAATAAGGCCGGCACCCATGATCATCAACAGTCCGGCAACAGTGGAAAGACCGGCGGCAACAGAACCGGCCACGGCTAAGGCAAGCCAGCCATCCCCGGCCAGGGCGTCAACGAGAATGAAGACCATGTAATCATAAGCGGCGGCGGGAATGCTTACTCCCGCGGTATTCATGTAGTAAACAGCGGCAAACCCGGTCGCATAAACGGTAGTGTTAACCAGTCCGACCAGGAAAACGCAGAGGACGGTGCTCCAGCGGGCTTCCTTGGCGTCACGCACGGTGAAGAAACGCATGACGAAGTGAGGCAGCCCGATGATGCCAAAAAATGAGCCGAGGAAAATAGCTATATAGGTAATCGGATGTTCAAGCATGGGAAGGAAATAATGCGGTACAGTGGCAACCATTTGTGGAACCATGTCACCGTACCCGAGCGGGGGAAAGTACCACCCGGCAGTCCCCAGGGCTCTGAGTACGATCGCTACCGGAAACATCAGGCAGAAGATTAAAACAATGGACTGGAAAGTCTGGTTGTAAGTAACACCATACATACCGCCAAGGGTAACGTAAAGCGTAACCACCAGGCCTCCAACCACGATGCCGACGATTTCAGGCACGCCCAATAGAAAATAAAATACAATGCCAATTCCCTTGAGGTTACCGGCCAGGTAAAGCACGCTGACAATCAACATAACCACGACAGACATGTAGCGCAGGGTTTTACTGCCGTACCTCTCAGATATAAAAGCCATCGTCGTGAATGACTTATGCCGCCTCAAATAAGGGGCTGCCAGGATCATCAGTCCGATAAAGGAAGCGGTAAAAGATGCGTAAACGGCCACGGCAATATACAAACCTTCGATAATCAATGCTGTTAAACCAATAAAAGTAGTCAAACTTAAAGCGAGCGATACCATAGCCAGCCCGTTATTGACGGCGCCAATGCTGCGTCCTGCCACGTAATAATCTCCGATGCTGCGCGTAAAACGGCGGGCCCAGATGCTGATCAGTATGGAAATGACTAAAACAATTATACTGAGAACTAATCCCAGGACAAAAACTTCTCCTCTTGGTTCCATTTAGTTAATATTCCCTCCTTTCATCTTCGGCTTTAAGCCCTTTGTCTTTCCTCCAACCTGTCCATGATAATGCACCAGATCGCCCCTACCACTGTCACACCGATCCAGCTGAACATGATCAACAGGAAATAGTGAAGCGGGAACCCCATTACCGCCAGATTCTGTTTGAAAACGAACATGGTTTCTCCGTAGAATTGAACAAGCGCTTCCGGTGTAGGCACTACATCGAAAAAGCGCTGGTTAAGAATAACAACAAACGAGCTGAAAAACCCTCCAATTATCGCTACGATAATGAAGCAGATCAGGGTCACCCTAACCTCAAGCTTATAATCCTTCAATGCATTTTCACCTCCTGGATTGTTTAGTAGAACAATTTGAGACAATAACCAATATTTCTTATTATGTGCCTCCTTTCTTAATGTTTCAAACTATTTATAAAAAACTAAATATATATTCGCCTTGTCTTCGCATTTTCCTTCTTTTTTGAAAACCAAAATTCTCGAAATTATGCAGTTGTGCTATGATAGCAGCATGCTGTAAATACTGAATCGTGCGGAGGTGGGTTGCAATCGAAATCCTGGCTCTTATTGTTGCCATCATATTTTTCCTGGTCGGCCTGGCCGGAACGCTTATACCGGTTATGCCCGGAGCCCCGGTGATCTGGTTTGGAATGCTTCTATACGGATTGATCGCCGGGTTTGACAATTTAGGAGTCTACTTTTATGTCGTCCAGGCCCTGCTGGCTCTTACTGTAATGGGCGTCGACTACCTGTTTACCGCCCTGGGCAGCCGTTATTTCGGCGGCTCAAAAGCGGCTTTTTGGGGCGCGGCCCTCGGCCTTTTGATAGGCCTGCTCTTCTTTCCCCTGGGGCTGTTCATTGGCCCCTTCCTTGGGGCGATGCTGGCAGAACTTTTCATTAAGAGCAAAGCCAGGCAGGCGATTCGTTCCGGCTTTGGAGCAGCACTGGGTTTCCTCGGGGCCCTGCCCATAAAGCTAGGCATTGAAGTAATTATGATCACCTGGTTTGTTTTAAGGGCTTTTTAAACAACATGTCGACACAAGGAGCGGTTTGTTTATAATTTTCAAAACTAAGAAGGATTTTTTCTCACAATATAGAATTCATAATTCAGCAACCACACCAATTGTCTGTTGCAAAATATATATTAGGAGGTCTGTCAGGATGGAAAAAATCTGGTTAAAGAATTATGAACAGGGGGTCCCGGAAAGTATTGATTACCCCTCCCTCTCCCTTTACGAAGTTTTCAGCGAGGCAGTGGAAAAATACGGCTCCCAGCCGGCCGTAAGTTTTATGGGCCGCGAGCTCACCTACAGCGAGCTGTCTGCCGAAATTAAGAGTATGGCTGCGGCGCTGGCTTCGCTGGGAGTAAAAAAGGGAGACCGCGTAGCCATTCATTTGCCCAACAGCACCCAGTTCCCAATCGCTTTTTTTGCCACCCTTTCGATTGGCGCGATCGCCGTTCCCTGCAACCCGCTCTATGTTGCCAGGGAAATGGAATACCAATTAAAGGATTCCGGATCTGAAACTATTATTACCCTGACCCGTTTCTACAACATGATTAAAGAAGTGCAGCCAAAAACGGATCTGAAAAATATTATCGTAACCAACATTAAAGATTACTTCCCCGGGCACCTGAAATTCCTTTACACCCTGGCCAAAGAAAAAAAAGAAGGAGACCGCGTCGAACTTGCAGCAGGCGATCTCTCTTTCATTGACCTGATCGGCAAACACAAGGGAACCGCAGCACCTGCGGTTGAAGTAAAACCGGAAGACCGTGCCGTATTCCTCTACACCGGCGGAACCACAGGCGTTTCCAAGGGAGCGGTGCTTAAGCACAGTAACCTCGTGGCCAATATGCACCAGGTTAAAGCCTGGTGCACCGATTACCGGGACGGTGAAGAAGTTATCCTCGGCGTTTTGCCTTTCTTCCATAGTTACGGCCTTACCACAGTGCTTAACCTGGGCCTTTTAAACGGGGCAAAATTAGTCCTGCTGCCCCGCTTTGTCCTGGAAGATGTCTTAAAAACGATTGACAAAAAGAAACCGACGCTCTTCCCCGGCGTACCAACCATATATGTTGCTATTAACAATGCCCCTGATCTGGAAAAGTATGATGTTAAATCGATCCGTGTTTGTATCAGCGGAGCGGCGCCTCTTCCCGTTGAAGTGCAGCAGCAGTTTGAAAAGAACACGGGGGGCAAACTTGTAGAAGGATACGGGCTTTCGGAAACATCGCCTGTCACTCATGCCAACCCGGTTTACGGCACCCGCAAGCCGGGCAGCATCGGCCTGCCAATGCCGGATACGGAGTATAAAATTGTCGACGTGGAAACGGGCGAACAAGAGCTGCCCATCGGCGAAGTGGGGGAACTTTGCGTTAAGGGCCCGCAGGTGATGGAAGGCTACCTGAATATGCCAAGTGAAAATGCCCTGAGTATCCGCAACGGCTGGTTTTACACCGGCGATATAGCAAAGGCTGACGAAGAGGGATACACCTACATTGTAGACCGCAAAAAAGATATGGTTATTGCCGGCGGTTTTAACATTTACCCGCGCGATATCGAAGAAGTGCTTTATGCCCACCCGAAAGTAATGGAAGCTGCCGTGGCAGGGATCAACGATCCCTACCGCGGAGAAACCCTGAAGGCTTACGTTGTCTGTAAAGAAGGCGAAAAGATGACTGAAGAAGAAGTGATCGACCACTGCAAGCAGAACCTTGCCGCATACAAGGTTCCCAGGCAGGTTGAATTCAGGGATGAACTACCTAAAACCATGATCGGCAAGATTCTTCGCCGCATGCTCCGCGAGGAAGAAGAGAAAAAGAACCAGGGAAAAGCGGCCGAGTAGGATTGATGAAGGAATCCGGCCGCAGAGTTGAACAGCGGAAAGCTGTAAACGGGGTCCTTTAGAGGGCCCCGTTTTTATTACCACCTTCCCTGCTTAGAGTAATGTTATTGGATGGATTTGGCAGGAGAATATTTGAGTTATGGAACAGACAATTTAACCGGAAAAGAGTAAGGGGATTTGAGCAATAGTTTAACGGTATGCTCTAATGGTATGGCAGCCTTCCCCACAATGGGTTAACACGATCCCTTCTCTATAACAAAAGTATGAAGGCCTTACCCCATGATATAATAGACAGGCCGGGGTTTTAATACCATCTTCGAAAGAAGGCTTATTTTAATGGATATTAAACATGGCCCAGGGAATGATAAACCCAATTTCCACCTTTCGGGTTGGATACCGCTGCGCAAAAGACTGGGCGACATTTTATCGGCTAAACCGCTAACCTGCCTGCCGATGGATTTTGCTTCTGATGTGGCGAAAAAGATGCAGGACAATAAAAGGAGCGCCGTGATCGTAACCGCGTTCAGCGGCAAAGCGATCGGAATTGTCACGGAAAAAGATTTCGTGGATAAAATTGCTTCTGCCGGGGACTTCAACCAAAACCGGAGAGCGCACGAAATTATGTCTTCGCCTCTAATCTCGTTAAGACCGGAAGATTTTTCCTACCGCGCTTTAATGCTAATGCTTAATTTCCGAATCGGGCATGTTGCAGTTACCGACAGCCACGATGTTCTGCTTGGCGTTATTGCCCTGAAAGATTTTTTCAGCGGCGACAGCAGCAATGTCCTCACCCTCGTTGATAAAATTAATGCCCTGGACAGCCTCTCCGATCTCGTTTGGACCGGCCTGGAAATAGATACTATCCTGCAGGCGATGCTGGATGAGAGAGCCTTTGGTTCTGAAATTTGCGCCCTGGTAACAGAGCTTTATGATTTGCTGATTGGTAAGATTATTATCCTGGCCGAGAATGAGCTGAAGGCAAAAGGCCTTAACGCTCCCCCCGGCGGTTACTGTTTTATCAACATGGGCAGCGCCGGAAGGATGGAACAGTTTACCCGCACCGACCAGGATAACGGCATAATATATGCCGATCCGGGACCAGGCGAAACGGAAACTGCCGCTGAATATTATCATAACCTTGGCCGGATCATTGTCAAAGCCCTGGAGGAGAGCGGTTTTTCCAGGTGCCCGGGAGACGTAATGGCTGAGAACAGGGCCTGGTGTAAACCGCTTTCACTATGGAAAACCGATGTGGACCGGTGGAGCCAAACACTTGATCCCCAGTCTGTTCGCGATCTGACTATTTTCCTTGATTTTAGATGTGTATCGGGAAAACGGGAGCTTTATGATGAGCTAAAGCTTTACACCTTAAATATTTTCAAAAACTCCGAGCACGCCCTGCAGTTTCTGGCCGAAGATGACCTTAATCACAGGGTGCCCATTAACCTGTTCAGGCGGGTAATTTCGTCCGGGCTTCACCCACAGCGCCGCAGGTTAAACCTGAAGAATTCTGCCATGGTCCACATGGTTGACTGTATCAGGGTCTTTGCCCTGCGGGAAGGGATTAATGAAACAAACACCTTTGCCAGGCTGAGCAGGTTAAAAGAGTTGAAAGTATTCAGGCGGGCCGAAGCGGACTTTTTAGCGGCCGCTTATGAAAACCTGATGCTGATGCGCATTAAAAACGCTGCCAGGCAAATAAATTTAGGCAGCGAGCGTGACAATTATATCGATATCAAGGATCTGGATAAAAATGACCAGATCCTGCTGAAGGAATCGCTCAACATAGCAAACCGATTGCAAACGCTTGTAATGCACACTTTCCATGTCCATAAAGCATAACCGAGGGAGGGACAATATTTGCCCGGGTATTCCTACTATGAAGCGGACCTGCATCTATTAAACCGGAAAGCAGCGCTGAGGAAAATAAACGGCAATGGACCGGCAGCCCTGCGGAGCCAACCAAAATCCACGGGAGCGGTGAGCAACCGGTTGAAAAAACTGGTCAGCGCTGTTAACAGGGTCGCAGAAGGTCTAGATTGGGAGCAGGATCTGCAAAATACTTCTTGCGTTGCTTTCGACACAGAAACAACGGGACTCAAACCTTTCGAGGGAGACGAAGTCATTTCCATCGGCGCCATTGTGATCGAGAACGGGCTTGTCGACGAAAACATGACTTTTTACCGCCTTGTTAACCCTGGGCGCCCCCAGTCGGCAAAATCGCTGGAACTGACAGGTTTAAGCGATGAGATGCTGAAGAAGGGATGCCATATATACGACGCCCTTGCCGACCTGGTTGAATTTGCCGGTCCCCGGGCAATGATCGCCCACAGCGCAGCTTTTGACCTGGCTTTTTTCAACCTCAAGCTGGGAGCGGCAGATTCCCGCCTGGCAAACCCGGTTATAGATACGGCTTTGCTGGCTGCGGCCCTGCTGCCCCCGAACAGCGATTTTTCCCTTGAAGGGTTGGCCTCCCGCTTTAAAGTAAGCCTGGAAGGCAGGCACAACGCCCTGGAGGATGCGATAATTGCGGCCCGGGTATATTTAAACCTCTTCGAAGAGCTGAAAGAGCAAAAAACGACCTCCCTGCCAAAACTGGCCCGGCTGCTGAGCGGGCTTAACCCGCAAAAAGGCTATCCTACCGTATACTGATTATCCCGGCTGCTGATTATTGATCGAGCAAGCCCCCGGGCAGGTGCTGTTTACCCGGCGATTACTTATTCAGCCCCTTAACTGCCGCCGTCGAGCAGGGTTCGCGCTTTCTGAAGCTGCACTTTAACCGCCCCGGGAGCGGTTCCGCCGCGGCAGAGGCGGGCTTGGGCCACTGTAGCCGGATTAAGCAGGCCGCCTATTTCATCAGAAAGGGCACTGTGAAACCGGCTTCGCTTATCCGGGCTTAGTTCGCTAAGCCTTATGCCCACCTTGCGGGAGTAAGCGATTAGCTGGCCGACTGCGTGGTGCGCTTCGCGGAAGGAAACCCCTTCCCTGACAAGATAGTCTGCCAGGTCGGTCGCACAGAGATAATCATCATCGACCGCTGCGGCCAACGCTTCTTCGTTTACCTTCATCGTTTCAAGCATGGAACCGAGCAGGGGCAGTAAAGCTTTTAGGGTATCTATAACATCAAAAAGCCCTTCCTTATCTTCCTGCATATCTTTATTATAGGCAAGAGGCAGCGCTTTTAACGTGGTCAGGATTGCAAAGAGACTGCCGTAAACCCTTCCCGTTTTCCCGCGGATCAATTCAGCCACATCGGGGTTTTTTTTCTGGGGCATCATGCTGCTGCCAGTAGTAAAAGCATCATCGAGTTCAATAAAGTTAAACTCAGCCGTCGACCAGATAATCAGCTCTTCGCTGAGCCGGCTTAAATGCATGATCAGGATAGCGGCAAATGAAAGAAATTCAACAATATAATCGCGGTCGCTGACAGCATCGATGCTGTTTTCATAGATGCCGTCGAAACCGAGTTCGGCAGCTACAGCTTCCCGATCTATGGGGAATCCGGTTCCGGCCAGGGCTCCGGCTCCAAGCGGCATCAGGTCAGAGCGCTCGAATACTCCCTTCAGTCTCCCCCTGTCACGGACGAGCATCCAGAAATAGGCGAGCAGGTGATGGGAAAGCAGCACCGGCTGGGCCCGCTGCAGGTGCGTGTAGCCGGGCACAATTACCTCTTCATATTTTTCAGCCAATCCAACCAGCACTTCCTGCAGCCCTTTCAGAAGGGCGTCGATCTCCTCTACCTCGTCTTTAACATAGAGGTGCATGTCCAGGGCTACCTGGTCGTTACGGCTGCGCCCCGTATGCAGCTTGCCCCCTGTAGGGCCAATCTTTTCAATCAGCCTCTTTTCGATATTCATATGAATATCTTCAAAAGCCAGGTCATAGTCAAACTTGCCGGCTTCAATTTCCGCGGCAATATCTTCAAGGCCCTGCAGGATTAAAAGGCCTTCTTCTTCGCTGATTATGCCCTGTGCGGAGAGCATGCGCGCGTGCGCTGCACTGCCCCTGATATCCCAGGGGGCGAGACGGCGGTCGAAGCCAAGCGAAGCGCTGAATTCAAGGACAGCCCGGTCAGTCTCTTTTTCAAATCGGCCCTGCCATGGTTTTTTCACCTTTAATCCTCCTCGATGCGGTTAGAGTGCCTTTAGCGGCCCTTTTTAAGCATTCCCCTGATTTTCAAAGGCAGGCCATAAAGGTTGATGAAGCCCTGGGCATCTTTCTGTTCAAAAAGTTCGTCTGCCTCAAAAGTAACCATGGCCTGATGGTAAAGTGTATCGGGGGAAACCCTCCCGGCAACAGTAACATTGCCCTTGTATAGTTTCAGGGTAATAGTTCCGTTTACCTGCTGCTGGGTAACATCGACGAAGCCATCGAGAGCTTCGCGCAGGGGCGAATACCACTGGCCGTTGTAGATAATATCGGCGTATTTTAAAGCCAGCTGCTCTTTGTAATGGTAAAGCTCACGATCTAAGGTATAGTGTTCAAGTTCGCGGTGGGCAAAGGTAAGCAGGGTGCCGCCGGGGGTTTCGTAAATTCCCCTCGATTTCATACCGAGGAGGCGGTTTTCGACCAGGTCGACCCGGCCAATGCCGTGCCGGCCCGCAATACGGTTAAGTTCCATAATCAACTCAACCGGCCCCGGATTTTGCCCGTTCACCCCGACAGGCGTGCCTTTTTCAAAGGTAATCGAAACCGTTTCCGCCTCTTCCGGGGCTTCTTCGGGATCAACAGTGAGGCGATACATGGAACGGTCGGGAATATTATCGGGGTCTTCCAGAATGCCGCCTTCATAGCTGATATGCCAGAGGTTACTATCAATGCTGTAAGGCTTTTCGGCGGTCACCGGGACTGGTATACCCCGTTCCTCAGCATAGGCAAAGCAATCGCTGCGAGAACGCAGGCTCCATTCGCGCCAGGGCGCTATGATTTTCAAATAAGGATTCAGCGCTTTTACGGTTAGCTCAAACCGGACCTGGTCGTTCCCTTTGCCCGTTGCCCCGTGAGCAATTGCTACAGCACCGGTTTCCTCAGCAATTTCAACCATCCGCTTACCAATAACCGGCCGGGCGATAGCAGTGCCAAGCAGGTACTTGCCCTCGTATACCGCGCCGGAACGAAGCATGGGAAAAATGAAGTCTTTAACCAGTTCTTCTTTAACATCTTCGATAAAGAGCTGTGAAGCCCCGGTTTTTAGAGCTTTCTCTTCCAGGCCTTCCAGCTCCAGTTCACCCTGACCCACATCCGCTGTCATGGCAATTATTTCATAATCGTATTCTTCCTGCAGCCATTTGACAATTACCGATGTATCCAACCCTCCCGAATAAGCAAGAACCACTTTTTCTTTCGCCATAATATCGCCTCCACTAAGGTTTGTCAGTAAACCTGCATTTATTGGGTGACCATGGTTCCAATACCATGATCGGTAAATATTTCCAGAATGAGGGAATGAGGAACCCTGCCATCAATGATATGGGTTCTCCGCACTCCACCGTCCAGGGCCATCAGGCATGATTCAACCTTGGGGATCATCCCCCCGTTGATTGCACCGCTTTTGATCTGCTCCCTGATTTCTGAACGGCTGATGGCCGAGATAAAGTCGAGTTCACCCTCTTTTTTACGGTAAATGCCCTCAACATCAGTGAGGATAATCATCTTTTCGGCCTTGAGAGCGACAGCCAGTTCGCCGGCGACATGGTCGGCATTAATATTCAGGCTTTCTCCGTCTTTACCATAGCCGATAGAGGAGACTACGGGAATGTAACCGTTATCGCTGATGGTGTTGATCAGGGCGGGGTTAACCTGGATTACATCGCCGACCCTGCCAAGATCCACTTTTTGCTCCCCCGCTTCGCTGCTCACTGTTTGCAGCTCTTTGCGGCGGGCCTGCAGTATTTCTGCATCGCGACCGCTCATGCCGACAGCTTTGCCTCCCTGCTGGTTAATCAGGCTGACAATATTCTGGTTAACTTTACCCATCAGAACCATTTCCACTATTTCCATGGTTTCATCGTCGGTAACCCTGAGGCCGTTAACAAAGCTGGGCTCTTTACCAAGACGCTGCATGGCCTGATCAATTTCCTTACCGCCGCCGTGGACAAGGACAGGCTTGATGCCAATATATTTAAGCAGGACGATGTCGACTATCACAGACTGCATTAGTTCTTCGTTAACCATGGCATGGCCGCCGTACTTGATCACGAAATACTTACCGGTAAAAGCGCGCATGTAAGGCAGCGCTTCAACCAGCACTTCAGCTTTCGGTATATTGCTTAATATTTCCGGGTTCATTTTAATCACCTGTTTCATAGTTATTCTTCTTCTAAACATTTTACTCTATTTCAGGCCCGCAGGTCTGCCGCCGGATAAATGAGGTTTCATTGCCTGTTTATTCCCTACGAGCGATAATCGCTGTTTATAGTCACATATTCATGGCTCATATCGGTTCCCCAGGCTGTAGCCTCGGCTGAACCGCAATTTAGTTCGACGAGAACATCAATATCGCGTTTCTGCAGGATAGCTTTAGCCTTTTCTTCGCTGAAGTTAAGCCCCCCGCCCTTGCTCGCCACCTGCAGCGAGCCGATATAGATGTCGACCAGGTCGGGGTTAAAATCCACCCCGGCATACCCCAGGGCGGCCAGGATCCGGCCCCAGTTGGCATCTTCGCCGTAGAATGCGGTCTTTACCAGGGGCGAGTTCAGCACGCTCATGGCGAGAGTCCTGGCCCCCTTTAATTCTGAAGCGCCCCTGACGGTCAGGGTTATGACCTTGGTTATCCCTTCGCCGTCTTCAACTACCTTGCGGGCCAGATCGCGGCAAAGCAGGTTCAAGGCTTTTTTAAACTGATCCAGGTAAGGGCTATGCGGGGTAATCTCAATCCCTTCTGCGAAGCCGTTAGCCATGATCAAAGCGGTATCGTTAGTGGAAGTATCGCCATCAACCGTGATCAGGTTAAATGAGGCATCTACCGCATCAAGAAACAGCTCCTGCAGGTAGTGGCGATCAATCCTGACATCGGTAACCATGAAGGCCAGCATGGTGGCCATGTTGGGGCAGATCATTCCCGAGCCCTTGGAGATACCGGCCAGGTGAAAAGGACCCCGATCGGTCTGGCAGCGGTAGACTGCTTCCTTGGTCACGGTATCGGTAGTAAGAATTGCCGTGGCCGCATCGATGCCGGCGCTGCGGCTGCTCGAAAGGGTTGCCGCCGCTTTACTCACCCCGTCCCTGATTTTATCCATGGGCAGAGGCATACCGATTACCCCGGTTGAACAGACCAGGACCTGTTCGGGCTTTAGGTCAAGACTTCCGGCAGTGAATTCCCCCATCTCGAAGGCATCTTTCAGGCCCTGCTCGCCCATGCAGGCATTAGCGTTACCGCTGTTGATCACCACAGCGCGAACCGGGTTTTGAAAGTATTTCTGGCAGAGTATTACCGGGGCAGCTTTTACCAGGTTTTTTGTAAAAACGGCAGCCGCAGCCGTATCGCTTTCACTGTATATAATCGCCAGGTCTTTACCGTTTTTCTTCACGCCGCAGTAAACCCCGGCTGCTTTAAAACCGGGCACATTGGTTATTCCGCTATCTTTTAATTCTTCGCATTGCAGGTTGCTGTTCATGATTGCCACTCCGTTCCGGAAAATAGTATGGATTAGCGCTTTTATTTACAGCGCCGGGATCTGCTCAAGCCCTGTCTCCTCAGGAAGACCGAACATGATGTTCATATTCTGTAAAGCCTGCCCCGAAGCGCCTTTGAGCAGGTTGTCGATCGCCGAAATAATGATCAGGCTGCCCGTTCGTCGATCATGGGTCAGGCTGATATCGCAATAGTTGCTGCCGCGCACCAGGCGGGTTTCCGGAAATGCGGGCGGCTCTAAGAGCCTGACAAATCTTGCCTTCCCGTATTGATCAGAGTAAAAGCTATATACTTCTTCAAAGGAGACTGCCGGCGGCAGATCAATATAAATAGTGCTCAGGATGCCCCGGATCATGGGCGCCAGGTGAGGCGTAAACGTTACCCTGACCTTTTCGCCGGCGACACGGGATAGCTCCTGCTCAATTTCCGGGGTGTGCTGGTGATTGGCAACCCGGTAAGCTTTAAAGTTTTCAGTGCATTCCGGAAAATGGAAAGCCTGTTTTGGCGACCGTCCCGCTCCGGAAACACCTGACTTTGCATCGATAATAATGCGGGTTGAAGCCACCCTGCCAGAGCTGAGCAGCGGGGCCAGGGCTAAGATGATGCTGGTAGGATAACAGCCCGGGTTAGCCAACAGCCGCGCCTGATTAATCTCAGACGGGTAGAGCTCGGGCAAGCCGTATACCGCGCCTTCCAGGCAATGTGGGGCGGGATGGTTCCTGCCATACCAGGTGTCGTATTGATCGGCAGCTTTTAACCTGAAATCAGCGCTTAAATCGATTACTTTGAAGCCTCTTTGAAGTAGTTGAGGCACGACGGAACAGGATTGGCCGTGTGGAAGGGCACAGAAAACCACCTCAACCGATGCGGGAATCCTTTCGACATTAAGGTTTTCCAGCTCCAGGTCGAAAGCGCCCGCCAGTTGAGGATGGACCTGGGAAAGTTTACTGCCTGCCCGGCTTTCCGAACTTATAAAAACGGGTTTGACCTGGGGATGGCCGATCAGGAGCCGGATCAACTCGAACCCGGTATAACCTGTCGCTCCCAAAACAGCTGCTTCAATCATTACCATACCTCCCGGTGCTTCGTATTTCGGAACAAAATATAAAAAGCCCCTCACCCTTAAAGGACGAGAGGTTCGCGGTACCACCTTTATTGATCGACACGTACTGATCGATCCACTTATGCCGCTTCCGCCGGAAACGGCCCTGATAACGGTTAAGAACCGGTCTGGCCTACGCACCGAACCTGTTGATCCGGCTTCAACCGACACCTCCCGGGTGCGCTTCACCGCCTGCTTTCGGTCCGGGCTTCCACCAGTCCCGGCTCGCTGTTACCTCTGCAGCGCAGTTACTCTCCCGTTCACGGGCTTTGCAATATTGAATAAACAACAGTGTAACACATGTATAGCAAATGTCAAGACCGGTTTATAAAAAAACCGGCCCTGACAGGAAAGGTTTTTCTCTTCCCGCCTTTTATAGGGGGATATTTCCATGCTTGCGGGCAGGCCTCTGCTCCTGCCTGGTGCCAACCATATCAAGACCGCGGATTAAATACTCCCTGGTCTGGCGGGGATCGATTACTTCATCAATCCAGCCCCGGGCGGCGGCAATATAAGGGTTGGCGTACTTGTCCTTGTATTCCTGAACAAGCTCCTGGCGCCTGGCAGCTTTATCTTCAGCTTTTTCTATTTCACGGCGATAAACAATATTGACAGCGCCTTCCGGGCCCATAACGGCAATCTCGGCCGAAGGCCAGGCCAGGCAGACATCGGCGCCGAGCGAACGCGAATTCATGGCGATGTAAGCGCCGCCGTAAGCTTTGCGCAGGATAATTGATATCTGGGGTACGGTAGCTTCAGAGTAAGCATAGAGAATTTTTGCCCCATGTCTGATTACGCCGCCCCATTCCTGTTCCACGCCCGGCAAATAGCCGGGAACGTCGATAAAAGTGATCAGCGGAATGTTGAAGCTGTCGCAGAAACGAACAAAACGGGCAATTTTGTCGGAAGAATTAACGTCAAGACAGCCGGCTTTTACAAGGGGTTGATTGGCGATAATGCCGACCGGCTTGCCATTAATGCGGGCAAAGCCGACGACGGCATTCTGGGCATAACCCTTTTGTACTTCAGTCAGGACGCTTCCGTCAACTACACGCTTAATTACTTCCCTGACATCGTAAGAGCGGTTGGGGTTATCAGGCATGAGGGTAACCAGCCCTTCGGCATCAAGCTCGGGTTCACGCGGTTCTGCCAGGGGGGGATCATCAACGTTATTTGAAGGCAGGTAACTCAGCAGGGTGCGGATCTGAGTGAAGCAGTCATCCTCATCCTCTGCGTAGAAATGGGCTACACCGCTGGTTTCGTTGTGGGTTTTCGCCCCACCCAACTCTTCGGCGGAGACGTCTTCTCCGGTAACCGCTTTAATTACCTGCGGCCCGGTTATAAACATGTTGCCTGTTTTATTAACCATGAAGATAAAATCGGTAATCGCCGGTGAATAAACGGCGCCGCCGGCGCAGGGCCCCATAATAACCGAGATCTGGGGAATTACTCCTGAAGAGATGGTGTTGCGGAAAAAGATCGAACCGTAACCGTTCAGGGCATAAACGCCTTCCTGAATCCGGGCTCCGCCGGAGTCGTTCATTCCGATCAGAGGAGTACCATTGGAAGTGGCCAGGTCCATAACCCGGCATATTTTTTGGGCGTGAACTTCACCCAGCGAACCGCCGGCCACGGTGAAATCCTGGGCATAAACATAAATACGGCGACCTTCCACAGTTCCATACCCGGTTACAACTCCTTCGCCGGCATTGGGGTAATCAAGGCTGCTGGCATCTTCAAGGCCGGACTGGGCAAAAGTGCCGATTTCTACAAAACTTCCTTCGTCCAATAGTTTCTCCAGGCGCTCCCTGGCAGTGAGTTTACCTTTTTTATGCTGGTCTGCAGTTCTTTTTTCACCGCCGCCCGCCAGCGTGCGAGCGCGCCTTTCCTGGAGATGCTGTAGTTTTTCTTCCAAAATTAGTCACCACTTTCTACTCTATTTATTCATTATTGTTTATGCTGGCATAACTCTATCAGCAAACCGCCGGTGGAGCGGGGATGCAGAAAAGCAATCAGTGCTCCGCCGGCTCCGTGGCGCGGTTTTTCGTCAACCAGCCTTACTCCAATTGCCTGTAAAGCTTTCAGCTTTTCCTCCAACCCTGTCACCTGAAAAGCAAGATGGTGTATTCCTTCACCGCTCTTCTGCAAAAAAATTGCGATTGGGCTGTCCGGATCGGTTGGCTCCAGCAGTTCAATTTTACTCTCGCCAACGGGCAGAAAAGCTATCTTTACCTTTTGTTCTTCGACCAGCTCAATATCTTTTAGCTGCAGGCCAAACTTGTCCCGGTAGAGCAAAAGAGCTTCTTCAAGATTATTTACGGCGATGCCGATGTGATCTATTTTATCAAACATTGGCTAAACCTGCCTCAAGGGGTATCGATTAATCTCGATTTTATAAATTCAACAATATCGGTGGTTTTTGCGCCCGGGGTAAATATTTCCGTCACTCCGCTTTCTTTGAGGTAAATAATATCTTCACGGGGGATAATACCGCCGGCAATAACCATTATATCATCGCCTTCCTGGCGGCGCAGCATCTCCACTACGGGCGGCAGCAGCTGCATGTGGGCCCCCGAGAGAATGCTTAACCCGATTACCCGGACATCTTCCTGCAGCGCCGTTTCCACAATTTGCTCCGGTGTCTGCCTTAACCCGGTATAGATTACTTCCATACCGGCATCGCGCAGCGCCTGCGCTACAACCCTGGCCCCCCGGTCATGGCCGTCAAGCCCGACCTTACCGATTAAAACCCTTATCGGCTCTGCGCTCATCTGTGGTCGTACCTCCCGCTACCATGTTGCTGCCGACATCCCTTTTCTCTTTCCCCGGCTGCCATTAAATGTTAATATTTTGCTGGTATTCACCAAAGACCTCTCTTAGAATACCACAAATTTCCCCCACTGTGGCATATGCCCTGACCGCTTCCACAATTGAAGGCATCAGATTTTCGGATGTCTGGGCAGCGCGGCGCAGTTCCTGCAGAGATTCTGCCAGCTTGGCCTGGTTACGGTTGAGGCGAACTTCTTTGAGGCGCTCTACCTGGCGCTGGCTGACAGCCGGATCAACCCTGAGGAGATCGGCCGCTTGATCGCTGCCCCCGGTATATTTGTTCACGCCAACGACAATACGCTCCTCCGCTTCAACCTCTTTCTGATAGCGGTAAGCGCTGGTTTGGATTTCCTGCTGGATAAAACCTTTTTCTATAGCAGCCACCGAACCGCCCAGGTTATCGATCTGCTCTATGTAGCGCATGGTTTCGGCTTCAATATGATCGGTAAGGCTTTCAATAAAGTAGGACCCGCCGAGCGGGTCGACCGTATCGGCTACCCCGGTTTCATGGGCTATTACCTGCTGGGTCCTGAGCGCCAGCAGAACAGAATGCTCTGTGGGTAGAGCCAGCGCTTCATCACGAGAATTGGTGTGCAGTGACTGGGTGCCGCCCAGCACGGCGCTTAGTGCCTGGTATGCAACCCTGATAACGTTAACATCGGGCTGCTGTGCGGTAAGGGTGGAACCGGCTGTTTGGGTATGGAAACGGAGCATCATGGAGCGTTCGTTCTTAGCCCCGAACCGTTCTTTCATCAGGCGGGACCAAATTCGCCGGGCTGCCCTGTATTTGGCTATTTCTTCAAAGAAATTCAGGTGGGCGTTAAAAAAGAAGGAAATACGCGGGGCAAAGCTATCCACATCAAGGCCGGCATCAATAGCGGCCTGCATGTAAGAGATGGCATTGCTGAGAGTAAAGGCCAGCTCCTGAACTGCCGTAGAGCCTGCTTCCCGGATATGGTAACCGCTGATGCTGATCGGGTTCCAGTTGGGCAGCTTTTTAGCGGCATAGGCCATGATATCGACAACAAGGCGCATCGATTCCCGGGGCGGGAAAATATAGGTGCCCCGGGCTACATATTCCTTAAGAATGTCGTTCTGGATCGTGCCTTTGAGCGCTTCCGGCGGTATGCCCTGCTTTTCGGCAACTACCATGTACATGGCCAAAAGAATCGCCGCCGGAGAATTGATCGTCATCGAAGTGCTGACCCGGTCAAGAGGAATTCCTTCCAGGAGGATCTCCATATCGACCAGCGAGTCGATTGCGACGCCAACCTTGCCCACCTCGCCGCGGGCCAGGGGGTGATCGGAATCAAAACCCACCTGCGTAGGCAGGTCAAAAGCGGTGCTTAAACCGGTCTGGCCCTGGTCGAGAAGGTAGCGGAAACGGGCATTTGTTTCCCCGGCGCTGCCAAAACCGGCATACTGACGCATTGTCCAGAGGCGCCCCCGGTACATATTCGCCTGGATTCCCCTGGTAAATGGATATTGTCCGGGCCAATTAAGGGCATCCGGGTAATCGAGACCGGCTGTGTCAAGGGGATCGTAAGCGGTTTTAACCTGCAGCCCCGAATCGAGAACGAACTTTTTCCGCTCCGGGTTATTGACCGCAGCAGTTTCCAGCGATTCTTCCCACGACTTTCTCTCGCCCCGAAGGGCTTGAACTTTATCCGGATCGGTCAACCGGCACCACTCCTTTTCTGCCAGCGCCAGGCTAAGGCAATTATTATAGTTAGAGCAGCGGCTTTATAAGATCGGGCATCTCCGAGGGAAGCTCGGCAACTTTAACGCCTGCGGCATTTAAGGCTTCCACCTTGCTTTCATAAGTACCGCGCCCCCGCTCAATAATGGCGCCGGCATGGCCCATCCGTTTCCCCGGAGGGGCGCTTTTGCCGGCCAGGTAGGCTAAAACCGGTTTTGACATTTCATCGCTGATAAACCGGGCCGCCTCCTCTTCGGCGCTGCCGCCAATTTCTCCGACCATAACAACCACTTCTGTATCATCGTCTTTTTCAAATTCTTTCAGGACATCGATAAAGTTCAAGCCGACAACCCGGTCGCCTCCAAGCCCTACCACTGTAGTAGTGCCAATACCGGAAGCAGTCATGTTGCCGACTATCTCATAGCAGAGGGTGCCGCTGCGCGATACTACCCCGACCGGGCCGGGAATGAAGTAGCGGTTGGGCATAATGCCAATTTTACAGCTTCCCGATGACACCAGTCCAAATGTGTTCGGCCCGACAACGACGACATCATTCAGGCTGGCGTAGGACATGATTGAAATGGCGTCATGCAGGGGTATATGCTCGGGGATCATGACCATTACTTTAATTCCGGCATCAATCGCCTCCATAGCCGCATCTTTTGCAAAGGGAGCGGGAATAAAAAGGATACTGGCCTGGGGTTGAACTTTCTCCACCGCTTCGAAAACCGTGCCAAAAACGGGAACTCCTTCCACCTGCTGCCCCGCCTTGCCTGGCGAAACACCGCCCACTATTTTGGTTCCATACTCCAGCATCTGGGCGGTATGAAAGGAACCCTGGTTGCCGGTAATACCCTGCACCAGGACCCTTGTATCTTCATTTATATAAATAGACATATTTTCAATGCTCCTTTCGGTTACTCAAAAAGCGCCTGACCCTAAAATATGAGGGTAAGATCAGGCTTCCCGGGCCAATTCGACAGCATGCTTAACGGCATCGCTCATCGTTTCGTAAGCGCTAATGCCGATCCTTTCCAATATAGCCCGCCCTTCGGTTTCGTTGGTGCCAACCAGGCGAAAGGAAACGGGAACATCAATAAAGCCCTGCTCTTTAACCTTGACAAAGGCGTCGGCGACTACATCGCATCTTGTGATGCCACCGAATATGTTGATCAGGATCGCTTTAGGATTAGTGCCCAGCAGCAGCTCGAGCGCCTGTGAGGTTTTTTCCACCCCGGCGCCGCCGCCAAAGTCGAGGAAGTTGGCCGGCGTGCCGCCAAAATTCTGGACCATGTCGAGTGTAGCCATGGTAATCCCGGCCCCGTTGGCCATGACGGCAATATCACCGCCGAGTTCGACGTAGGCCAGGTTCAATTCTTCCGCTTTCAGTTCCAGCGCGGTTTTTTCAGAAATCCGCGGAAGCCCGGGGTGCCTGTAAAGGGCGTCATCATCAATGGTTACCTTAGCGTCAGCGGCAACAAGGCCGTCGGGAGTAGAGGCGAGCGGGTTAATTTCAACCAGTTCGGCATCAAGCTCCCTGAACAGTCTGTAGAGTTTTGGCAGCAGTTTCAGCATCTGCTTGCTCATCTCTCCGCTTACTCCCATCAGGCGGCAGATTTCACGAATCATGTACGGCTGAAGGCCTGTGCTAATATCGAGAGGCCAGCGGATCATTCTTTCCTCGGGCACCTCTTCGACGTCCATACCCCCATCGAGGGAAGCCAGGATAACGGGACAGCGAGCGCCATTATCAACTGTTATAGCCAGGTAGAGCTCCTGCTCGATAGCCAGCTTTTCTTCAACCAGCAGCTTTTCCACCTTCATGCCCTGGACTTCCAGCTCCAATATGCGCCCTGCTTCTTTTTCCGCTTCCTCAGAGCCGGTAGCAAAGGCAATCCCTCCCGATTTACCTCTTTTGCCGGAGAGAACCTGCGACTTAATCACCACTTCGCCCAGTTCTTCTGCCGCAGCCGCCGCTTCAGCGGCGCTGGAAGCCACCTTCCCGCGAGGGGTGGGAATGCCATATTCTGCAAATAATTCTTTGCCCATATACTCGTAAAGTTTCAAGTAATCTGCCCCTTTCCCGAATCTAATATTCTTTTCAACTGCTGTATTTCTTCAGTTTATTATACAGGGTGGCCAGAGATATATTCAAGGCCTGGGCCGCTTTCTTCTTGCCTTCCAGGCTGTCACCGTAGCGGGTCAGAGCCAGCTTTAACATCATCTCTTCCATCCTGTCCAACGGCACGATATCATCGATTGCCGGAGCCTCCCTGCTGCTGAGCCTGCCGATATAAGGGGAAAGATGATGATACTCGATCACTGAACCATCAGTTACCACCATGGCTCTTTCGATAGCATTGCGCAGTTCGCTGATGTTGCCCGGCCAATCATACTGGGAAAGCTCCTGCAGGGCTCTGGGAGAAACTTCCATCACATTCTTGCCCAGTTTACGGTTCAGCCTTGCCATCAGGGCTTCTACCAGGAGAGGGATATCATCAAGGCGCTTGCGCAGGGGCGGCAGGGCTATTTCAAGCTGGGAGAGGCGCCGGTAGAGTTCCTCGGAAAAGTAGCCTTTCAGCGAAGCCAGTCTTAAGTTGTCACCGGCTGAGACAATGAGGCGCACCTGCGACGCGATTGGAT
>SLPH01000027.1 GCA_007132095.1 Syntrophomonadaceae bacterium
ATCTTAAAAGATGGGGATATCATCGAATGCGGCAGTTTGAAGTTAAGAGTGCTGCATACTCCCGGTCACACCCCGGGCAGCATCTGCCTTTATATACCGGGATATCTCCTGTCAGGCGATACTATCTTCCCCGGTGGCCCGGGCAAGACCGGCACCCCGCAGGATTTTAAGCAGATTACTGATAGCCTGCGAATTAAAGTATTTACCCTGCCGGACGATACTGTAATCCTGCCCGGCCATGGTGAAAAAGGTTTGGTCAAGGAAGAGAAAGCCGCATTTGATTCCTTTACCGCTTCCGGCGCAGGCGAAGGACTATGCGGCGATGTCACCTGGTCTTAATCGGTCCGGCATAACCAAATACCGGTAAACCGGTGAAGCCGGTGAAGCACGAAGCAAACTAAAACCTGCTAAGCCTATGCCAGGGAAACCCCTGAGCCTGCCCGGCCAGAACCGGGAGGTTTAACGGTTGATGTCAACCAGGTGAAATGCTTCTGCGAGTTCAAAATCCTGCTCGCGGGCAGCTTCCTCGGCTCGCTGGCGCAGCCATTTTTCAACTGAAGCAAAGTGGTGGCCTCCCACCTGGCTTTCATGGCAGCGCAGGGCGGCCAGTTTCTTGTCAAAAGTCTGGCTGATGTCTGAATAGTAATCGGGATCCTCGCTCGCCCAGAGCAAAACCCTTCTCACCTTGTGCGGCATCAGGCCTTCGGCGATTAAGTCCGGGTAGGCGTGGTAATCGCGGGCAAAGGGAAAGACAGCGTCTAAAACCACCTGCCCGGTAATGCGATGGTCACGGTGCCAGAGGTAGCGGCGGTAAGGATCGGCAGTCACCACGGTATGAGGACGAAATTTCCTGATCCAGCGGACTATATCTTTCCGGAAAACGGGAGTATCTTCCAGGGTCTGATCTTCGTATCCCAGGAATATTACTTCGCTGACCCCGAGAAGTTCCGCTGCCGAACGCTGCTCTTTTATTCTGACCCTGGCCAGATCTGCCGGGTTTAGATCAGGATCGCTGGTTCCCTTTTCCCCTCCCGTGCAGATAACATAGACCACAGTTTTGCCCTCGCTAACCCAGCGGGCCACCGAACCGGCTGCCCCGAATTCCGAGTCGTCGGGATGCGGGCTGATTACCATATAGTCTGCCTGCAGGTCTTCTTTTGCTTTCATAGCTTCATCTCCTTGATCTGAACAGTTTCTACAAAGGCGCTCTTATCTTAACCACAGCATCGATGAGCATGCCGGCTGCATTTTCCCAGCAGTATTTGGCAAGGCCATCGATCAAAACTTCGCCTGGAAGCGGTTTAACCTGCAGCAGGATCGACCTGATCGCCGCAGCCCAGCAGGCGGGGTCGCGCCCTTCAACGATCATACCCCCGTTGTTCCTAACTGCTCCAAGCAGTTCCGGCAGCGCGCCCACGGGAGGTCCAACCACCGGGGTGCCACAGGCCAAAGACTCCAGGGGGACCAGGCCAAAGCTCTCGTAGTGCGAGGTGACCACGGTTACATCAGCGCAGTTGAAATAGTAGGGAAGCTCAAGCTGTTTCACGGGGCCGATTAATTTAAAGCGCCCGGCCAGACCCAGCTCATAAGCTTCTTCTCTTAACCTGGCCCCGAGCCCGGCCTGATTGCCCTCGCCGCCGATAACTATTACCTGGAATTGATCTTCCAAAGGCAATAAGGCGGCAGCCTTCAAGAGCAGATCCAGGCCTTTAACCGGTTCAAGGCGCCCCACGGATAAAATTTCCCAGCCGGAGCCAAGTCCGGTTTTTAAACAGGCTTCTTCGCTGCTGTAAGGCCTGAATATAGATCTGTCAATGCCGCAGGGAATTAAGGCGATCTTTTCAGGCTTGACTGCAAAATAGTTTTCCAGCCTTTTCTTCTCGCTTTCTGCTGCGACCACCAGCAGGTCCGCTTCGCGAGCCAGATCTTCCTCGGCCCGGAGCCTGGCAGGAGGTTCATTCTCGCCGCTGCAGGTCTCATTTTTTGCCCGCCCCAGGGTATGGAACATTACCAGGTGGGGCGCTTTCCAGGCAGCCGCCAGTTTGCGTCCGCACAGCGCAGAAAGCCAGTAGTGGCTGAATACCAGATCGTAGCGGTTTCCTTCTCTTTCGCTGAACGCGATTATGGCATCAACAGCGGCACCTATGTTTTTATAATGCTCCGCTTTCAAATGCAATGCCGGATCATTGTTTAGGTGGATCAGACGGGCATCCTGATCAATCCTGATCACCGGATTCGGCTCAGCCCGGGGCGCAGCGGTAAATATATCAACGCTGTGTCCCGCTTTACTTAAGGCTTTGCTTAAACCGACCAGGTAGGTGCTCATGCCGCCGGTATCCCTGCCCCCGAGCTGTCCAAGTGGAGAACTATGCAGGGATATAAAGGCAAATCTCAACATTTTTCCCTTTTTCAGAGTTTGATCGCCACCTTATAAACCGGAACTGCCCGTCCGCCAAGACGATGTTTGTATACTTCCCGCCCTTTTAAAAAATCAAAAATGCTTTGTTTTCCCTCGATCGCCATTTCGATAGTGTGCACTTTTGAAACAAGGCCGACACTTAAGTGCCTTAAATCAGAGTCATAGCCGCTGTTGTAAAGGTAGATTCGTCCTCCGTAATCAAAATACAGGACTGCGGCAGCCAGGATTCCATCGGATTCAAGAAAGCCAAGCCGGCACAAACCGGCCCCGGATGTTTCGGTTACCAGGGCGTGAAAGAAGCGATCGACCTGATCGGTATAGAAGTCCGCCTTTTCGGGATTTTTCAGGAAAAGTTCGAGGAACCGCGGGAAATTAGCCCTGATTTCCTGCTGATCGCTGTAAACAGCCCACTGGGGCGATAAGGCCTGCTCTTTAAAACGGCGCAGTTTCCGCCTCACTTCATGCCGCTGCTTTTTATTCAAGCCGGCCAGGTATCTATCCCAGCTATCCGGAAGGTTTAGCTCGTAGGAGCAGTTTTCCCGCAAAAAACTTACTGTTGCGGTCTCTCCCCTGCCTTCTGCGCCAAAAAGTCCTTCAAAAACGGCCGCTTCAGGCCTCTGGGCATGAAGAACCATCTCCTGGAAGCCATCAGCCCTCAGGCGCGGCAGCAGGGCAGAAAAAAAAGAGCTTTCCATCCCGGAAAGAATTACAAAATCGAGATAGTCGCAAAGATCGGGGCTGCCAATCAGGTAAACTTTTCCATTTTCTTCCATCAGCGGAGCAAGGCCGATCAAACGGCTGTCATCCCAGATGGAATAAACCAGGCTCCTCTTGTCGTTACCAAAGACCGACCACCACGCGTTCAACCAAGGCGGCAGGGCAAAAATGTGCGGCGGGGCCAGGCCCCGCTCTAATTGATCCAGGTAAGCGGTATAATTTTTTAAGGTCCCTTCTTCGACCCTTAATGTCATCTTTATCCCGACCTTCCGGCAAGCAATTTATTTGAGATAGATCTCGATATGAATCAGGCCGCTATCCCATTTACGATCATATGCCAGGCCCAGCTTATCAAGCAATCGAAAGACTGGCGCATTGTCGGGCAGAATATCAGCTGTTAGTGTATGCAGGCCGCTGTTTTTTGCCACCAGGGTCAGGTACGACAGCAGTTCGAAGCCCACGCCTTTTTTCTGGCAATCATCGCGAACCATAATTGATATTTCCGCAGAAAGATCGCATTCACCCATGCAGTACTGAGCCATGCCAGCTATTATTTCCCTGCTCCCCTCCTGCCTGACAGCCACGATCGACATCTGCCTGGTGTAGTCGACAGCCAGGAATTGTTTTTGCAGCTCTTCGTGCGTTAGCTGGCGCCTGACTGAAAGAAAACGGCTGTAGAGGCTTTTATCGGAAAGAGCGTAGAAAAAATCTTTAATCAGTGATTCATCACTGATCTTCACCGGCCTGAGTAGAATTTCCAGGCCTCGCCCAGTGGTGCGATAAGTTTCCAGGTGTTCGGGATAATGTCCCTTCTCGCCTGGGAAGAAGGCCTGATCCTGGTATATAAGTTTACGCTTCTTCGCTTCCTCGATCAACCAGGGCCTGAATTCCGGATGTGCTATTGCGATAAGAGACATGGCTCGATCGCGGATATTTTTCCCGTGCAGGTAAGCAATTCCGAATTCGGTTACAACGTAATGGAGATCACCCCGGGTCAGGGTAGTCCCGGAACCCTCTTTCAGGGCAGGCACAATTCGAGAACCTTCATCATTGCTGGTTGTCGACTGCAGGGCAAGAATATTTTTGCCCTGCGGCGCCAGCACCGCTCCCCTCATGAAGTTGGCCTGTCCACCGATACCGCTGTAAAAGAGGTTGCCCAGCGATTCAGAAGATGCCTGCCCGGTTAAATCGACTTCAAGAGCGCTGTTTAATGCAGTCATTCTCTCGTGCCTGGCAATAATCAGGGGGCTGTTTGTATAATCAATTTCTTTAAAAAGAATGGAAGGGTTATCGTTGATAAAGTCATATGTTTTACGGGTGCCCATGCAAAAGGAGGCCACCGTTTTACCGCGGTTAATTGTTTTCAGGCTGTTATCAACAACCCCTTTTTCAATCAAGCCTGCCAGTCCGTCCCCCAAAAATTCGGTGTGCACGCCAAGGTGCCTGATATCGCACAGGTAGGGCATGATCCCGTCGGGGACGCTGCCGTACCCAACCTGGATCGTATCGCCCTCATCAATTATTTGTGAAACATAGCGCCCAATTTTTTCAGCAATCTCATCTTTCAGGGGCGGAGATCTATATTCTAGAATGTCCTCCTCGCAGGGAACCAGGTAATCCAGCTCACTAACATGGATAAAGGTATCGCCGTGCACCCGCGGCATAGCCGGGTTAACCTGGGCCATTACCAGGGGGGAACTTTCCACCGCGGCCCTGGTCGTATCAACGCTTATGCCAAGACTGCAATAGCCATGCTCGTCCGGCAGAGAAACCTGGACCAGGGCTATATCGATCTGAGCCTGCCGCTGCCGGAAAAGGCGCGGCACATCGGAAAGAAATATAGGGGTGTAATCTGCATATCCTTCATTAACGGCGCTGCGGTTTACATGGCTGATAAAGAATGTGTTGCGGCGAAAGTTCTGTTTAAACTTCTCATCGCTATAGGGAGCAACTCCCAGGGTCCAGATGTGCAAAATTTCCGTATCAAAGAAGGCTTTCGGGTTCGATTCCACGTACTCGACTAATTTACGGACCAGGTATTGTGGCTCTCCGCAGCCGGTTGATATGAAAATGCGATCGCCTGCATGAATGCGGCCGAACATCTCTTCAAGCTGAGTAAATTTGGCTGGATATTTATTTTTTATTGCATCTAATGAGTTAATTTTCGCTCACCATCCCTCGCTTCATTTTAACAATACAGATCACTGATGGCAACATTCAGCCACAACATAAGATTTGTCATATTCTTGCAAGTATGTCTCCCTGGTTATTAGCATGCCTGTAACAAAGTGCCTGAAAGCAGGGCTCCCATATCCCAGGTGCGTTTGATTTTCCGGGCTGCAAGAGGAAAACAATGAAAACTTGTATCGATTAAGGGCGGGAACTGCGCTGCTGAGTCACAGGATCAGGCAGGGAAAAAGGCTTGAAAGTGGAATAGAATAAATAACGATGACTAACCGGGGAGGTTATTTGGATGAAATTATATCTTGATACAGCCAATATCGAAGAAATCAGGGAGGCCGTCCGCTGGGGGGTTATTGACGGTGTAACCACCAACCCTTCACTGGCGGCTAAAGAAAGTGAAAGTTTTAATGAAATTTTACCGGCCATATGCGATCTCGTAGATGGACCGGTCAGCGCGGAAGTTATCGCCATGGATTACGAGGAAATCCTCAAAGAGGCGCGGATCCTGGCCAAGGTGCACGACAATGTGGTGGTCAAGATTCCCGTTATGCCTGAAGGGTTGAGGGCGGTTAAAACCCTGGCTGGCGAAGGAATTAAAGTAAACGTCACCCTGATCTTTTCCGCTAACCAGGCCTTGCTGGCCATGAAGGCCGGCGCCGCTTACGTCAGCCCCTTTATCGGCCGCCTTGACGACATAGGACACAGGGGTGTAGAGCTGGTCCGCGATATTGTCAATCTTATTGAGTGGCACAGTCTCAAATCTGAGGTAATTGCCGCCAGCATCAGGCACCCGGAGCACGTGCCGGCCGTAGCCCTGGCCGGTTCGCACATTGCCACCCTGCCCTTCAAAGTGCTGAAGCAGATGTTTCGCCATCCGTTGACAGATCTGGGCATTGAGAGCTTCATTAGCGACTGGAAAAAAGCCGGTAAAGAGCTTTAATTATATCGGCTGCACGACTATTCTAACTCCAGCCAGGGCTGTCTGTTAACAGGCTAAAACCAAAGCTGTTTGCTGACAGCCCTTTAGAAAGTCAATCATTATCCTCACCCGTCAGTTTAGGTGCCTGCGGGAAAGAATCTTTGTTAAGCGGCATTTGTATGAAGCTTAACATAAGATGCCCATCGCTTAATTAGCTGCTTTTGATTGCCCCTATCCAAAGCCGTAATCGATAGGCTGCTCTTTTACTGTCCTATTTCATTAAGCTTCCTGTTGTTCCTGATCACTGCTTTGTTCCAGGCGCAGTTTATTTTCCAGGTAAATACTGCGGCTTGGAAAAGCAATTGCAACTCCTTCTGCTTCAAGAATGTCCATGATTTTATAATTTACGTCTTCTTTGATCCGCAGGTATTCAACCCATTTTGTAGTCCTCGTGAAAAAGTAAATGAAGACATCAAGACTGCTGTCGCTGAACTCGTTAAAGCGGACAAAAATCATGTCCGGGTGCACATCAGGATGTTTTTCCAGCATGGTTTTAATTCTGGCAATGCAGTGCTGTAATTTGCTTCTGCCGGTTTTGTAAGTAACACCAAGATGAAAAGATACCCGCCTCTTTTTCATACGGGTCCAGTTTGTTACAGCCTGGTTGGCAATCACCGAGTTAGGCACCGTAACCTGGGCGTTGGCAAAAGTGCGAACCCTGGTGCTGCGGAAACTGATCTCCTCGACCGTTCCCTCGACGCTTGGGGTCAAAATCCAGTCACCGGTCTCAAAGGGCTTGTCCATAATGATAACCAAACCGCCAAAAAGGTTAGCCAGGGCGTCCTTGGCGGCAAGGGCAAAAGCAAGACCGCCCAGGCCCAAACCGGCCAAAAAACCGTTCACATCATAGTCCCACTCCTGGGCGATGACTATGGCGGTAAGAGCGATAATAACAGCGCGCAGGACCTTGGTTAGAAACTCGGCAATGCTTCTATCGAAGCTATATTTTTCACTCAACCCGCTGTAAACATCGCTGCCTGCCAGGTTAAAGAGTCCCCATGCAAAAAATACAACAACACCGGAACGAAACAGGCCGTTCAAGATGCTGAAGAATGCAGGGTAAAACGGTAAACAGTGCAGGGCCGCGTAAAGCCCAATCACCACGATCAAAAATTTCAGCGGACCCTCGAAGGCGGTAATTAAAGCACGGTCAAGCTCAGTTCTGGTTTTGTGTGTAAGAGCTATGATCATATTGAAAATGAAGCGGGCAAACAGCCCTCTCAGTAAAAGGGCAAAAAGGAATATTGCGAGCGACGTTCCAAGCTGCCACCAAATGTTGTCCTGAGCTCGCACAGAATGCCAGAAGAGTTCCAGGTACTCTGACACAGTATCAACCTCCCGGTAGTTATAATCAACCAGCCTTTAATGATAATTCAACGCCATGCCCGACTTGATAGGGTTAAACCATTAATCGCGTCAGGCAGGGTTGGTTGCCTTATTGATTGCTCCCTACTCTTTTTCTCTGGATTTGGCGGCTATCCTGCTTTTGAGCGGTCGTTAGGTTATAATATCATTGTAAGCAATCCAACCGGGAGGAAACCATGCGCAGAGGGTTCTTTAAATCGCTGATTTTTATATCTGTTTCAGTTATTGTGCTGACCGCCTCTCTCTACTTGTTCAAAGACGGGGTGATGCCTGACAAACCTGTTCAGGTGCAAAGCCCGATCATGATCAGCGCCTATCAGTCCCGGAACAGCTCCCGGAAACCTGTTCTTATCCATTACCCCATCGACCCTGCCCCGGGCGATTTTCTGATTTTAGAAGCAGGTCCCTTTCCGGTCCAGGAGCCTTACCAGCTCGATCTTGGCTTTCCCGGCGATGTCTTAGAAGTATACAAGGCGGGTCAAAGCTTCTATTTTCTGACCAGCGTCTGTTTTGATGCCGAACCGGGCGATTACCTGGCATCGTTTATGGTAGGCGACGAAGAGCCGAAGATTTTCAACCTGGCCCAGACGGTAAGGATAGCAGAAAAAGAATTCCCCCTTTCCCGTTTCAGCATGCCGGCAGGGGTGACTGAAGGATGGACGGCAGCCCGCCTGGCAGAAGACCGCGAAAAAGTCCGCATCGCCCGAGAAGAGACGGAACCTTACCCTCTCTGGAACAGGCCATTTCTCTGGCCTTTAGATGCCAGGGTAAGCTCGCAATTCGGAGCAGTTAGAATTATAAACGAAAACCCACCCCGGCGCCACATGGGAATAGACCTGGCCGCCGATGAAGGCGAGCCGATCATAGCCATAAATTGCGGCACAGTCAGGCTTGCCGAATTCCTGCTTTCCGGAGGATATACTGTAATTATCGATCACGGGGTTAACCTCTCCAGCACCTATATGCACCTCCACGAAATCAACGTTGAACCGGGGCAGCGGGTTTCCAGGGGCGATTTAGTCGGCACGGTTGGAATGACCGGCTACGCCACCGGGCCGCACCTTCATTTTGAGGTCAACCTGGGTCAAGCCGCGGTAAACCCCGAAGTAATCTTATCGAGGGACATGCTGCTTATTCCGTCCGGTTACATACGTTAACCCTTTTCCCCTCATCCCTTTCATGGTAAAATACGAAAAATATATCTGGAAGAGCAGGTGATCGCCTTTGTTATCAAAAAAAGCTTTAAACATTAAACCCTCACCGACGATGGCTATCGACGGCAAAGCCAAGGAGATGAAAAGCCAGGGCCTTGACGTGATTGGATTCGGCGCAGGAGAACCCGATTTTGACACCCCCCTCCATATCAGGGAAGCGGCCATAGATGCAATTAATAACGGCCACACCCGCTATACGGCTGCTGCAGGCACAGTGGAACTAAAAGAAGCAATATGCAGTAAGTTTAAACGGGAGAATGGACTTACATACACTCCCGCTCAGATCGTAGTCAGCAATGGGGCCAAGCATTCCCTCGATAATGTTTTTTGCGCCCTGCTTGATCCCGGTGACGAAGTCCTGATCCCCGCCCCTTTTTGGGTCAGTTACCCGGAGATGGTCAAACTCAACGATGGGATCCCCGTCATTCTCGAGACAAACGAAGAAAACCGCTTTAAAGTTGAACTTGAAATGCTCAAGAAAGCCTGTTCTCCAAAAACCAAAGCATTGGTTCTCAATAACCCCAGCAACCCCACCGGCCAACTTTACCCGGCTGAGGATCTAAAGGAAATTGGCGAATTTTGTGTCGCGAACAATATCTTTATCATTTCCGATGAAGTCTATGAAAAATTGGTTTACGGGGGCAACAGCTGCGTCAGCATTGCCACCTTCAGCGAAGCGATCAAGGAACAGACCATTGTGGTCAATGCTGTATCTAAAACCTATGCCATGACGGGATGGCGCATTGGCTATACTGCCTCCGGGCCAGAAATAGCGGCAGCAATGGCAGCCATCCAGAGCCAGACAACATCAAACCCGAACGCCATTGCCCAGAAAGCGGCAGAGCAAGCCTTGAGCGGACCGCAGGACAGCGTTGCTGAAATGCTCAAAGCATTTGATGAAAGGCGCCTTTTCATGTATGAAAAAATAAATTCAATCGAAGGGTTAAGCGCTCTTGAACCTCTCGGCGCTTTCTACTTATTCGCCAACATGAGCGGAACGGTTGGCAAAAAGTTCGAAGGCAAAGAGATTAAGAACAGCGACGATTTCGCTTCATTGCTGCTTGAAAGCAAACTGGTCGCCCTTGTTCCCGGTACAGGCTTCGGGGCTCCCATGCATATAAGGCTTTCCTTTGCCACATCGCTGAATAATATAAA
>SLPH01000038.1 GCA_007132095.1 Syntrophomonadaceae bacterium
AAAGATATCGCCCTGCAGGTTTTGCCTTACCTTTTAACCGGAGCGATCAGGAATACGGGCGAAAAATCAGAGGTGGTTATTCTTACCGCTACTTCCGGCGATACAGGCAAATCAGCCCTGGAAGGTTTTAGCGATGTTGAAAAAACCAGGATTATTGTCTATTACCCTGAAAAGGGCATTAGCGCTATCCAGGAACGCCAGATGACAACCCAGGAAGGCTCTAACGTTGCCGTTGCAGCTGTCAAAGGTAATTTTGACAGCGCCCAGTCTGGCGTAAAGGCGATCTTCAGCAGTCCGGTCCTGGGCAAAACCCTCGAAAAAGCAGGTTTCAGGCTTTCTTCAGCCAATTCGATTAACTGGGGACGACTGCTGCCTCAGGTTGTATATTACTTTTCAGCGTACCTGGAACTGCTAAGGCTGGGTAGAATCAGGCAGGGCGAAAAAGTAAACTACGTCGTACCGACGGGTAACTTCGGCAATATCCTTGCCGGCTACTACGCAAAAGAGTTGGGACTGCCTGTTAAACGCCTCATCTGTGCGGCTAATAGCAATAATGTCCTCACCGACTTTATCCGCACCGGCGTGTATGACAGCCGCAGAGAACTATGCCAGACAATTTCTCCATCCATGGATATACTGGTCTCGAGCAACCTGGAACGACTGCTTTTTGAACTAACGGGCCACGATTCGGAAAAGATAGAAGATTGGATGACCAGATTAAAAACCAGTGGTTTTTACAGGGTTGACCC
Source organism: Syntrophomonadaceae bacterium (assembly GCA_007132095.1). Lineage (GTDB taxonomy): Bacteria > Bacillota > Dethiobacteria > DTU022 > DTU022 > SLPH01. The sequence continues at coordinate 750 of SLPH01000038.1, forward strand.
TGACACCCTAACCATACTGCAGAAGCATTTCTGGTCCGGCTTTGCAGATGATCAGAAAACAATTAGAGCAATAAAATCTGTTTACCAAGATTATTCTTACCTGATCGATACACATACCGCAGTGGGCAAGGACGTGCTTGAACAATATCGGAGTGATACAGGAGATTTTGCGCCGGCTGTCCTGCTGGCGACAGCCAGTCCCTTCAAGTTTAGCGGCAGCGTTGTTGAAGCCCTTTTTGGACAGGGGGAATATAGCGGCCGCTCGGAGTTTGAACTGCTCTCCATCCTTGCAGAAAAAACAGGCTGCCCTGTTCCAGCCAACCTTGTCGGCCTGGAGGATAAAAATATTCTGCACGGCAGGGTTATCGACCCGGACAAGATGGAAAGTCATCTTTTGTCGGCCCTGGGGTTGACCGGGTAGGGCCTTGGCCTGGCAGCTTAGAATCGCCTCGGTCCACAGCCATAAAAAAACAACCTCGCCGGTTGCAAGAAGCAGCGGAGCCGTATCAGTAACTGATACGGCTCCTTAATAGTTTGCGCTTCCGGCAAGAACAGCCTGAAGGGTGAAACTCACCCTTTTAAGTGAAACAGGTTTCAGAAGCAGCGGCCGTTCTTACGCACATCATTCATCCTTGTTTCCAGGCAGGGGCAAACGTTTTCAGGAATATTATCAAAGCGACAGGGACAGTAGAAGTCACCGTACATTTCATTTTTCCCAATCAGCCCCTCAATTACCAACTCTTTATCCTCGTTGAAAGTATAATCCCTAAGCCGGGCATAATTCTCAACCCGGTTGCGTATTTCTGTTTCCGCTTCCTGCGGTTTGCGCACAGCCTTAATTTCAGGGCCAACCGCTTCGATCTGCAGCTCAGCACCGCATATGGTACAAATTACCACCTTGCCCTCTTCAACTTCTTCCTTGTAAATAAAGGAGACCATGCACACTTCACAGTATATCTTATGTTTCACTGTCGAGCGCTCCTTCAATTTCCTCGGGTTTATAACCCTGCACCACAATTTCATTGATTACAATAACGGGGAACGACTTTCTGCCGGTCAGGCGTTCTACTTCTTCCAAAGCTTCTTTCTGCTCCCGGCCTTTGGCAAGATCTACATCTACCACCTGGTAATCAACCTTTTTATCATCCAGAAACTGCTTAGCCTTCTTGCAATGCGGACAGGTACTCAACGCATAAAGCTTAACCATTTAAAACACCTCTTTTCAATTAGTATTTTAGGCTAACCCTGAAATAAGCCGCTGTTCATGACCACAAACCGGGCTGACTCAATTACATCAAGGTCTTTGACTTTTTCTACCGCCCGGGGAGTCATTTTTTCATCAACCTGCAGCACCATCATCGCTTCGCCGCCGGCAGTTTTCCGGCCCAGCTGCATCGAGGCGATGTTGACATTTTCGCTTCCCAGCAACATTCCCAGCTTACCGACAACCCCGGGTTTATCCAGGTGGGTAGTGACCAGCATGTAGTTGGCGGGAATAATCTCGATCCTGTAATCATCAACCCGGACGATACGCATATCCCCGTTCAGCAGGGTGCCCGAGAGATGATGCGCTTCGCTGCCCGCCCTGACTGTCATTGTTACAAGGTTGCTGTAGTTTTTTCTTTCGGTGGTCGATGTTTCTCTTACTTCAATTCCCCGCTCCCTTGCGATATACGGAGCATTAACCCAGTTAACTCCGTCGCCGACCACGTGGTGCAGAAAGCCGATCAGGCAGGACGTTGTCAGCGGCGAAAGAGGCATCGATGCAATTTCCCCGCTGTAAGTAAGCTCGATTTCATCAGCAGTGCCGCCAAACATCTGCAGGTAAAAACTGCCCATGAAACGCATGAGAGGCAAAAATGGCTCCAGGGCTGCCCTGGTTTCGGGCATCAGGGCGGGAACATTTACTGCCGATACTATCGGCTCACCCTGGAGGGCCTTGACAACCTGCTCGGAAACCTGCAGGGCCACGTTGGTTTGAGCTTCCCTGGTTAACGCGCCAAGGTGCGGGGTGACCAAAACATTGCTCATTTCAAGCAAACGACACTTTCCCGGGGGTTCCTCTTCAAAAACATCGAGAGCCGCACCGGCAACCCTGCCTTCATCCAGAGCACGACAGAGAGCCTCTTCATCGATTAGCCCACCCCTGGCGCAATTAATAATCCTTACCCCGGGCTTGAGCATAGCCAGCTCTTTTTCCCCGATCAAATGACGGGTCGAGGGGTTCATCGGCAGATGTAGGCTGATGAAATCTGATTGCCTGAGCAGCTCTTCGAAGGGGACCATTTCGATCCCCGTTTTTTCAGCCTGCTCGGCAGACACATATGGATCGTAGGCCAAAATTTTCATCCGCATTCCCCTTGCCCTGCGCGCAACCTCGCTGCCAATCCTGCCTACTCCGATTACTCCCAGGGTTTTATCAGTCAGCTCGACTCCCGTGAACTTTGAGCGGTTCCATTCACCGCTTTTGACAGAGTTGTTTGCCTCGGCTATATTACGGGCAAGAGAAGTGAGCAGGGCTATAGCATGTTCGGCCGCCGAGATTGTGTTGCCATGAGGCGCATTAACCACGATAACGCCTTTCTCAGTAGCCTTGTTTATATCAATATTATCAACGCCCACGCCTGCCCTGCCGATTACTTTCAGGTTGGAAGCAGCATCAATCACTTCTGCCGTTACCCTGGACCGGCTTCTGACAACAAGGGCATCAAAAGCCCCGATTTCTGTCACAAGGTCTTCCGGGCTGATCTCCGGCATGTAGGCAACATCGGCGTGCTCCTTCAGCAGTTTCAGGCCTTCTTCGGAAAGTGAATCGCTAACCAGTATTTTCAAAACCCGCACCTCCGTATTAAAAAATTTTATCTGTAAAGGCTGAACATTACTGCATATGCCAGCTATATTGTTGCAAATACTATACCATAAAAAAAAGATCGCTCCAACAACAGACAAAAAGCACTTTGCATTGCTCTTTCCTGCAGCAAAATCTTGCAAGAAAGGGCGAACCCCTTTTTTATATGGCTTTCAAGGGCTTGACTGGTTATAATTAAATTAAAGATTCGGGTCAATTTCCCAGCCCCCGGGTGTTCAAGTAAAGTTCCAAAAGCTGTCTTTCCCAGGCCTGTAAAAGGTTGGGTTCAATAAGAGCTTCAATAAGGGCAGGGAGCGATTATGAAATGAAAATCGCCATTATCTATAACAGGGACAGTAAAGCGGTTATAAACCTCTTTGGCACCCTAAACCGTGAAGTTTACGGGTTTATGGCCATCGAAATGATCAGGGAGGCGCTAATTGCCGGAGGCCACCAGGTAAAGGCGTTTGAGGGAGACAAAAACATTGTTCATAACCTGGAAGAATTTATGCCTGCCGTTATATCGGGAGAAAGACCCGGCCTGGTCCTGAATTTAAGCTACGGTATCCAGGGCCGGGCCCGTTATGCCCATATCCCGGCCATTCTAGAAATGCTTGGTATACCTTATGTCGGATCCGGCCCGGAGACACAGGCCGTTGCCCTCGACAAAGTGCTGACCAAAATAATCCTGATTCAAAAAGGACTGCCAACCCCTCCGTTTACGGTTTTGGAGAATCCTGATTTTGATTATCCCCTGGCTGAGAAGCTGCAATTCCCATTAATCGTGAAACCAAAAAGCGAAGCTGCATCTTTCGGGCTGCAGATTGTAAACAGTGAAAAAGAGCTAAGGACTGCTGCTGCAGGCATTTTCAAAGACTTTAAAAGCGCAGCTCTTGTAGAAAAGTTTGTCGACGGCCGCGAAGTTAATATCGGCATCATGGGCAATGAACCTGTTGAAACGCTTCCGGCAGTAGAGCTCTTTTTTGATGAGGGCATCCCCATCTATACTTACGAAGATAAAATGCAGGAGGCTAAACGCAGAATAAAAAAAGTTTGCCCTGCCAATTTACCCTGTGACCTGAAAAAGGAGCTGCACGACCTGGCCATTGCTTCATTTAAAGCACTTGGCTGCCTGGATAGCGCCAGGGTTGATTTCAGGATAGACAGTGAAGGCAAGCCGCAGATCCTGGAAGTCAATTCAATGGCCAGCCTTAACCCGGACGGTTCTTTTGCCTTTGCAGCCGAAAAGATTGGGCTAAGCTATTCCGATCTCGTCAACCGCTTAGTCGATATCGCCAGCATCCGTTATTTTGGTCCCCATGCCCCTGGCACAGAAGTAGTGGAACCAGGAACCGGAGCACAGGACTCAGTTTTTGCCTATCTCACGCAGAACCGTGATCTGGTAGAAGATAATCTGAAAAAGTGGACCAACCTCGTCAGCCGAACCGGCGATCCGGTAGCGCTGGGCGCTGCTGTTAATATGCTCACCGAGCAGATGGCGGCTCTGAATATGCGCCCGGTTAAAGCGCTTACTAACAGGCACTTTGCCTGGACCTGGCAATCGGCTTCCGGATTGTCAAAAGGAACACTGCTTGTCTGCCCTCTAGATGTCCCGGCAGAAAGCTCCGGCAAGTATCCAATCCCTTTCAGGCGCGATCCCGAAAAACTTTACGGGGAAGGCATTGCAACCAGCAGGGCCGGTCTGACCTGTATTACGCAAGCGCTAAAAGCTTTGCACAGGATAAATTTGCTGAAAGATATTCCCGTTGCCCTTTTCGCCTACTCAGACGAAGGCAGGGGCATGGCTTACAGCAGTCACACCCTTCAAATTGCTGCCAGGAGAGCCGCCCGGGTTTTGGTATTTCAACCCGGGGGAGAGAACGGAGCGGTAATCGACCAGAGGCTGGGATCTCGAAAATACAGTATCCTCCTGGAAAGTTTGAGCGAAAGCGGGGAGACTGCCGGCTCTTTTCCCGATTTAATGAGCCTTTATCTGAAGCTGGCAAATACTTTGCAGGAATTAAATCAGCTTGAGCCCGGGCTAAACCTGGCGATACAGGATATCAATTCGCAGCGTTACAGCAATCTTCCGCCTCACCGGGTCCAGTCTACCTTTCACATGGCCTACCTCGAAAGTGACCAGGCGGACCGGATTGAGATGTCTTTACAAAACCGGTGCAAAAAAACATCGGCAAAATCTGGAAGCCTTCGCTGCCTGGTTGAAAAACTCGAGGAAAGACCGCCGCTGGAAAAAACCGGTCACAGCGCAGGAATGGTTAAAAACTTGAACACTATCAGCGAACGATGGCAGCTTCCATTTGAGGTTTGCTCCGGCCCGACTCCTTCGGCGGCCGGAGTAGTTCCTTCAGGAGTTCCTGTATTATGCGGCCTGGCACCTTCAGGAAAAAACATATACACTCCCTTCGAATCTATCAGCAGAGGAGAGCTGCTTCAAAGGACTCTCTTGCTGGCCATGCTGCTGATGGAGAAAGATTTAAATTGGCAACGGAATGTTGAACAGCGGGGATAAATCAATACCAAACTTTAATGATTAGAGGCTCTAAAATGCGGATTGCGGTTATTAAACCTCCCCCACACCCCGGCACAATCAGGATGGAGCGTCTGATCAGCGTTGAACCGCTGGAACTGGAATATCTTTATAGCGCTTTAAAAGAATATCACCCCCTGATCATCGACTGTTCTCGAACCCGTAAAAACCCGTTAAAGCAGGTTGCATCATTTCAACCCGACCTGATAGTCATAACAGCCTATATAACCCACCTGGAGTGGGTCCTTTGTTTCAGTGAAAAAATGAAGGGGGCAGAGCACCAGCCCATAATTTTTGTCGGCGGTCCTCATGCCGAGGTTTGCCCGGAGCATTTTTTTTCAGCCCATATCGATGCCGTTTTTTTTGCCGGGCAGCTGACGGCTCTAAATAAAAGTATAGAACGACTTGAGCTGGGACAACCCTATCATGATATTCCCGGGGTGGCGACTGCATCCGGCGCACAATTTCAGCGCTGTGAAGGCCTGACAAACCCTGATCTGAAAGTGCCTGCTCCGGAGAGAATATTCTTTAACCCGAACCCTGGAAAGTATTTTTACCTGCAGTATAAAAGATGCGCCGCTGTCAAAACAGCACTTGGCTGCCCGGGCTGTTGCAGTTTTTGTTTTTGCAGACATATGAACGGAGGCCGGTATAGCCCGCGGCAAATTGAAGACGTAATAACCGAGATTGAATCACTGGATGCAGACTCCATCCTTTTCGTCGGCGATAATTTTCTGGTTAACCCATCAAGACTGCTCGCCTTTGCAGATCTGGTTCATGAAAGAGGCATTGAGAAAAACTTTATCGCCTACGGAACTGCAGCCTTCGTTGTCAACCACCCCGATGTAGTTTTAGCGCTTAAAAACGCCGGATTAAATGCTCTGATCATCGGTTTCGAATTTATTGATGATGATGAATTAAAAAGTGTCCGCAAAGGGGCCACGGTAGCGGATAATATCCGGGCAGCGGCAATATTAGATCAGCTGGGTCTGGATTTAGTTGCCCTTTTTATCATAAGCCCCCGCTACAGCCACGACCATTTCCGCCGTCTGGCCCGTTTTATCAGGCAGAACCCTATCTACGCTGCCACTTTTTCTACTGAAACTTTGCTCCCGGGAGCAGAAAATTTCAGCAGTCCTGACCCCTTTGACAATCATGACAGTATTATAAAAAACAGCTGGCGTTACGATCTGTTAAGACTTCACGAAAAACCGAAGCATATGTCAGCGCCGCTATTTTACTGCTGGCTTTACTACCTCTACCTGATGCCTTACCTGAGTCCCAAAAAGGCCCTGCGGCTGGCCCGCAATTTCAGCTTCTCAGGCGCAATCATAGCCTTTACAAAGGCAGCGTTCACGGGCATAGAATATCTTCTTAAATTGCTCTTCTGGCATTAATCGGTTATACTGATATCAATTTTTTAACGCTCCCTGCCGCTAACAGGGAGTGTTTTATTCGATCATTCCAATGGAGGCCTAACCTTGAACATCGATTTTCACCAGGCAATAGAAGCTGCCGGAGTTACAGCCTCTGTCTTCCTGATAATTTTCATGATCAGGAAAGGCTGGAAGATGTATTATGTTATGCTTGCTGCTGTTGCCGTCCTGGCCTTAACCGGCGGATCCGGAGTGCTGGAGGTAGCCGACACTTTTTACCGCTCCCTAACCAGTTATACCGCTTTCTACCTTGTATCCATGGTCTTAGCTATTACGATCCTGGGCAGCCTGCACCAGGAAGTAGGGGCGATGAACAGGCTTGTTGATGGCCTTCGCTACCTGATCCGCGATCCCCGCGCCCTGATCATGGTTTTCCCGGCTGCAATCTCCCTCTTTTCAACGGTTCCGGGTGGGGCAATAATTTCAGCTCCCATGGTTGAAAAGACAGGCAAAGATCTAAATATGCCTCCGGTTGAACTGGCCATGTCAAATATGGTATACAGGCATCTGGTTGTCCTCATTACCCCATTTAACGCTGGAATTATCCTCGCCTCCGGAATCAGCGGTATCAGCATCGGCTCTTACCTCAGTTTCACCATACCGGTTATTGCCATTGTTTTTATCATTGCCACTGTTATTTTACTGATACGTTACCCCAAACCTGCCAAAGAAGACTGGCCTGTTCAGAAACCGTCCGGCAGCAATTCGCCTTTATTCGATGTTTTTGGATCAGCCGCCCCTTATGCCGTCGCTATTATCCTGGGCCTGGCCCTGGGGATCTTCTTCCCCCTGGCCATGCTGGCCGGCATTGTCATTTGCTTCTTTCTATACCTTCCGGAGCAGCACAGGGGGGAAACGCTCCGGAAACGTCTTAAAGCAATCGTCCGCGGTTTCAACTGGCCACTTGCCCTGTCAACGCTGACCATTGTCCTTTATAAAGATTTTATCCTTGAAGCGGACGCATTTTTAGATGCCGTTACCCTGCTTGTAGACAGGGGCCTTCCCCTGACAGTACTTATCGTAGTCCTGCCCTTTATTACAGGTTTCATCACGGGTAACAATGCCGCTGCCCTTGGAGTAGCCTTACCGATCCTGATGCCTTTCCTGGGATCGGATATGCATTCCGTTCGCTATTTCGGCATAATCTACCTTAGTTCTTATGCCGGCTATTTCGGTTCGCCTGTGCACCTATGCACCTATGTTACTAACGAATATTTTAAAACGCCGCTCTATGCCCTGATTAAAGGCGTAAATGTATACGCTATAATCATGCTTGGGGTTGGCCTGGTTCTTTCACTCTTTTATTAAGCGGTAACTCTTCAAGGCAGCGCTCCCCGTCATGTATGGCTGGAGATACCAAATTTAAAAACCCGGATAATCGCCCTTTCTGTGGCCACATGAAAACTTGTTTGCCAACCCGGCAGGATTTAGGCCCGCAGGAAAATAATATAAATATAATACCGGGAGGATGCGATGGGGAATATATTAATCAGGCCTTTAAAGAATGCAGACCTGAACCCTGCAGTAGAGGTTTTCTTAGATTCTTTTGCCGGCGAAGCCTTTACCAGGGCTTTTATCGACCTATCCGTTCCAGCTAATCGCGAGCTTTACTTCAGGACGGTTAAGCAAAAACTGGCCCTGTACCTTGAAATTGGGCACCAGCTTTATTGCTCCCTCGAAGATTCACGGTTAAGCGGCCTGATTATCCTCAAATCGCCTCATATCAAAGCGCCGGCTGCCTTGAAAATGCGAAGAGCAGCGCCCCATTTTGCCGCTTATGCCCGTCTGATCCTGCTTGGTATCAGGGCCCGGCATCTTGCCCAGGCTGTTAAGCCTCCGGATAAACTTCCAGACCGCCACTATGTTTTAGAAGGGCTGGCAGTTGCTCCGTCCAGGCAGGGTAAGGGCATGGGGAAAATGTTACTGCGTCAGGCTGATCTGGTTCAGTCCGGCGACAGCAGTTCTTCTGGTATTTATCTATATACTGGGGATGAAAAAAATAAAATTCTATATGAAAAATATGGCTACAGAGTTATTGAGGCTAAAGAGGCCGGAGAGTTTACCGCCTATCACATGTTCAAAGGAGACAGCATTTAAAAAGCAGGCCGGCCCGAAGCGAAAAAGGGTTATATTTCTTAGTATCCTCTTTTTAGTGTTAGTATCTTTAAATAACAGCGCCTGCCTGCAAGCATACCATAGAGACAGCAATGAGGCAGATCACAATCTTGTCGAAGTATTAATCACCACGGTTGTAGACGGCGATACCGCGCGTGCGATTTTGCCTGATGGCAGCGAAGAGAGGGTTCGTTTTATCGGTGTCGATGCCCCGGAAAT
>SLPH01000121.1 GCA_007132095.1 Syntrophomonadaceae bacterium
AATTATAGTTTACCGGCAGATAGCGAATGAATGAAGAACGACTAAAGAGTGTTAAGTGGTATTTAAGGCTTAACGAATTATAGCAATATTCTGCCTTATGTGTCAAACATGCCCTTTCGCACATCTAGCTGCCAGGTTACCTTTTCCTGCATACCTGCAGCCCCGCCAGGGCCAAAAACCTTGCCATTTCTTTTACGGTACTGCGGTCAAGCTCCCTGGCCTCTTCACTTAGCTCATCCCAGGGGACCAGGTGGGGGCTGATTTTCCTTTTTATATCTTTATCCCTGTTTTCATATCGCCATCCCTGTTTTATCCTTTCCTGCATCCAGCGTTCATGCTCCATCCTGGCCATAATTTCTATTTCCTCATCACTGAATTTAAAGTCCGCTGCATCCCAGTCTGTCAGAGGCTGAAGAAAATACCCGATGGCGCTCAATTTTTCCTCAAGCCTTGCTGCCTGGTGACGATTAGACTCTTTTAAAGCTTCCGGCAGATCACTCCAATCAACCATCGATGGATTCTCTAAACTGGTAAAACCGAGACTGCTTTGCTGCCTAACATAGTTTTCATGAATAGCCCTGGCCAACACCTCATGAATCCCCCCTGTCAGGGCATCAAGGGTGCAGGTTTCTTCAAGCATACTAAAAGGATGTATCCGGTCCAGGCATGAGTCATCGTTTTTAAAGTTAACCAGAGATACCAACCCTGCCTTACTTTTCATGCGCACCACGATAGAAGCACTTGAGTTTTCCAACTGGTTATAAACCTTTAAAGCGCTGGTCAAAGCCAGGGTGTCGTCATCAAAACAAATATAAATGACGGAGATGTTCAGATCATTTTCCAAATCATGCAGAAAAGATCCGCTGTCAAAGCCCGGGGCATCGGTATGAAGCTGCTTAACATTAAGCTCACATGCCTGTTTAAGCTTCGGATACTGGAAGCAGAGTCTTTCCACAATATTTTTTGCATCTTGATCTACAAGTGTCATCTTTATCCTCCGAGCCGCCCTATCTTCAAGAGCTCTCTTTTCAAGCCACCATGCTCGACCAAGCTGAACAACCAGGCTTCGGCCCAGTTTGCCCAGGCCGATCACAGCCACATGGAGAGGTCGTTTGTCAGCTGCAAATTGATAAGTTTTTTGAGGCCAAAACGAAACATCTTCATCTTCTGGTTGAGTGACAAATTGAGATTCCAACCTGAATGGAGGATGGGCTTCGAGCATAAGCTGGGCTCCCCTGGCCGGAACGTTAAACAGCTCTAGCCTGAAAGAATCAATCTTCCCTGCAGCAGATAAACTCCACCCGCGAAGCAGGTTGTAGAGATCAAAATTGTAAATATGAGCATAAGCGGTGAGCACTCCTTTACCCTTATCAGAGACCAGCCTGCAAGCCTTAACGGCAATTTCAGCATTAATACCGTCTTCAGCGCACACTGTAACTAAATACTTTGCTCTGCGAATGCGGGATTTCAAGAGCATATCTTCCGAAGCTGCATTGCCTGACAATACAACCGCTCCCTGCTTTCTAACCCGCTCCTGCTTTGTGTTGCTCTGATCCAGGTCAATTACTGCCACCTGATAGCCCTGCTCTAAAAATCTTTCCGTCAACCTTAAGCCCCGTTCTCCAAGCCCGCACAGGACTAAATGATTTCTAAAAAATAGCATTCTTAATAGCTGCCACTGATGGCTGAATATAGAAATGAATGCATTGACCGCCGTATATCCGGCAAGCAGCGGCAGTAAAAAGCGGGCAACATTAAGCTGCCAGGGAATAGGTCCAGCTACATCACCTGACTGCAAAACAAGGAGTTGAACTGTACGATAGAAATAATCAAAGCCTGTTCCCGGGTCCCCGACAGCTGCCGCATGCTCGCGAAAACCGTCTACCCCTAAATAAACTGCAGCAATCCAGATTAACCCTACCAGGGGCCATTTTAAATCCTGCAGGATCGGATTTAACCGTTTTCGCTTGAATGCACGAAACCTGTTTCTCCAGCTTATGGTTAAACCAGCTGCTCTCAAGGACATTAGAAACTCCCTTTCCCCGGGTAAAGGTACAGGAATATAATTTCTGATTATATGTTCTTTTCTATGCTTTCGTAAAATTACCTGCATAAGAAACAGGCATTATAAGGGTGCCCTTATCTTAAAACCCACCTACTGCCGGGTGATAATTAGGGGGCATTTATTTATTAAAGAAAATGGAATCGGAACCAGGGAGGGCTGCCCTATAGTTTGTAAGCTTTTTTGCCGTTATCCACTGCTTCCAGGCATGTTCCATTTTTAGTGCATGACTCCTGCTGCCCGGCAGCACGGCAAAGGTTGAAAAGCTCCGGGATCATCAAAATCAAGGCGCTATCTTTTCAGGCAACGCCTTGGCACCGGTAAACATGGACACTCCTATTCACGGGCAAATTCACTGTGAGAGTCTATTCCACAACCCCCCTTTTGTTTCTATATCCAGGTTTTAAACAACGCTTGACTTTCTTCCCCGACACAATTCAAACATTGAAAATAAGCGCTTGAAGAGCACTTATACTATAATGCTGATGGAAGTGGTAAAATAATAATAGGATCAACTCTGAAATGGAGGTTCTCCTTGAACTATTGTAAATAAGACAGGAGGGATATAATGCTGAGAAAATCTCTGAAAGCTATCGGTTTAATCACTCTTGTGGTCTTGTTGTTTGCAGCGACAGGCTGCTGAGCAGTGGTTTAACTTACCCGCAGTTTGCGGGCCGCAAATTTTAGGCAATTAGACATAAAAAAGTTATCCTGCTACAAAGAATAACGATTCCTGCGATTTAATATAGCTAAAAGCGCCTGGAAGAGAAGACCAGGCGCTTTTAGCTATTACGCCGAGGCTGCCGATAACCCTGCGATTCTGCCAAAGACCAGGCACTCGGTTATGGCGCAACTGCCCAGTCTGCAGGCGCCGTGGATTCCTCCCGTCACTTCACCTGCAGCGTATAAACCATTAATTACTTCCTGGTTCAGGTTGATGGCCCTGGCCAGGCCGTCGATCTGCAAGCCTCCCATGGTATGGTGAACCTTGGGCCACATGCGCATAGCAAAGAATGGCGGTTTTTCAAAAGTTGAAGCATTAACCAGGATTGGCTTTTCGAAATCGCTGTCTTTCCCTGCTTTAACCATCGTGCTAAATTTTGCCATGGTGTTTCCCATGGAAGCGGCGTCAATCCCAAAGTATCCGGCCATTGCAGGTATTGAATCAAACTCTTTTACGACGCCTTTGCTTAATCCTCTGCTGATGTCCCAGCCGGCTTTGTCAATAGAGGACCGATCAGTAATACCGATAACAGGATGTCCTCGATCCAGTATGGCGTCGGAAAGTTCCTTGCGGTTGCCTAACTCGTTAGTAAATCTAGAACCTGTGGCAGGATCGATGATTATTCCGTAGGGCAAGGCCAGGTAGTCGCCAAAATGCGGCCCCAAGCCATACCCTTTTTCATCAGGGGAAGCCCAGGGACCCAGCTGTATTCTGGAAAGCTGAACCGGATTAGCTCCTATTCTCAAACACTCTTTTAGGAATTCGGCTGTAGCAGAGCGCCGATTAGTACTCATTACTGCCGCTCCGAGACGGGGATCCTGGGCCTGCCGAAAAGAAACATCGCTGCCAAAACCGCCGCTGGCAACTATTACCCCTTTATTTACCCCTATTTCCCTGGTCGATGCCCGGGATAACTTCTTTACCTGAGCGGTTTCCTGCAAACTGAGGCCGGTGACCTTACCGCTGTTGCCCTGGTGTAAAGTTGTTGCGCTTAGGCCTAGAAAAACCGGAACCTCGAGTCTTTTCAAGCAGGCAAGCATTCCTTCAATTAAAGCCCTGCCGGAAAGTTCAAGGGGAGAATAGCAGCGGGCAACAGAATGGCCGCTGAATAAATCAACCCGCTCCCGGTACTTTACCCCAACGTAATCCCTGCTCCAGCAGAAAGCGCTATTGGCCTCCCGGGCTACTTTTTTTACCAGCGAGGGGTAGTTCAAACCTTCTCCCGCTGCAATCATATCCCCTGCCATTAATTCAGGAGAATCTTTAATACCGGATTTTTGCTGAAGCTCTGTATTCGGAGCGGCAATTCCGCCATCGCTAATCAGGGAATTGCCGCCCGGTGCCATCATTTTTTCAACAACAAGAACCGAAGCTCCCGCCTCAGCAGCTTCTATGGCCGCAGCCAGCCCGGCGAATCCCGAACCGACAACAATAACATCTATGTATTCAGGCAGTTTTCGGGTCACTCTAATTCTCCTTCAAAAGCCTTTGAAAACATGCTATTTATAGCCCAACCCAAGTTCTTTTTCAAAATCCTCAATAATTGCCCTAATCTCTTCGGAAGCTCCTGCCGGCAGCTCCATCGGCCGGTGGCTGTCAATAACTGACCGGGCTTCTTCATAAGCCCGCTCTGCCGCATCCCTGGAGCCTGCAGCATCCCATGCCGTGCGGTTGCTGCGATCGAAAACCCCGGGTTGAGATTGCTCCCGCATATGCAGGAAGGTATGCTCGGCTGACATGAATTCGCCTGCAGGTCCGACCTGTTTGATTAGATCAACAGCTAACTGTTCATCTGTCAGCGAGTAACCCTGAAGAATTCTTTTGATGTAGGCGATCATGTCGACATCCATAACCAGCTTGGCAAAATCTATGGTCAGGCCCATTTCCAGGGCTCCGGCGCCATAAACTATATTCCCGCCGGCCAATGAGCCAAGCAACGAATTCATTGCATACTCGTAACCTGTTTGGGCATCGGGGATCTTGCTGTCAGAAATACCGCCGCCGACCAGGCTGGGAAGTTGATAATACTGGGCCAGCTTAATTGCGCCAGCGCTTAAAATCCCCTGCTCCGGGGTTCCAACGGCCCCGACCATTTTTTTCAAATCCATAATGGTACTCATAGAGCAATAGGTGCAGGGAGCACCCTTTTTAACCAGCTGGGCTAAAATTATTGCAGACAGGGTTTCGACGTTATGCGTGACCAGGGTGCCCGCCATAGACGCTGCAGATGTGGCCCCGGACAGAGCCATCGGTATTACTGCAAGCCCCAGACCCTGCCTGGCAACCTCCATCGTTATTTCACAACATTCCCTGCCCATGGTCAGGGGAGTAATGGGGCAGACAAATACACTAAAATGCGGACGCGGGTTGAAACGATCAAGTCCGCCTACCGAGGCGGCAGCAATAGCTTTCATTTTCGAAACGTTCCTGGCCGAGTAAGCGCCGATGAGAATGTGCTTGGATGTATTATGCAGCAATGCGTCGAGGTTGTGCAGCGGCTGTGTCTCCGCCGGTTTTTCAGTGGAACACAGGGCTCTGACCATTACAGAAATTTCATCATAATAGTCACAAAGGCGGCAAAACCTGGCCAGGTCTTCTTTGACCGATTTCCTGGTTTTGCGGCTTTCGGGATCGATAATCTGAACGCACTCGCCAAAAGTACTGTGCCCAACCCGGTTTAGCTCGCCCGCAAAGTCTTTTTCTGGAGACCTGCCATAGTATGTTATCCTTGCCGGAGCCCACCTTATACAATCTTCTACCACGTGCGGCGGAATTTTAACCAGGGCATGGCTGTTAACCCTCTCGACCACCGCCCCGGCTGCCCGGAACACTTCAACCGCCTCTTCGCATTCAACTTTTATTCCCCTGTTTTTAAAGATATCAAGGGTAGCAAAGTGGATCGTGTCCAACTGATCGTCCGTTAATGCAGACAGCCCAAATCCGGATAGCTGTCTGACACCGGTCCTGAAGCTCTTTGACAACTTTTCACCTCCCAGTTTAATTTGAAAAATTTTATGCGCTACGGCATAAGACCCGGATTAGTACTCTAAGCCGGCTTTTTCTTTAAACCTTTTAACCGAATTAATCTCGATCCCGAGCAATTCGGCAATTCTGATCTTGGCTTCAATCCCCAGGGCCCCTCCCGGCCTGACCAGGACATGGCCAATGTTAAGATCTTCCCTTACCTCACGCATTACCTGTGAATCACTCAAATCAAAAACAGAGACACCAATCTTTTCGGCAACATACTTTTTCGCTTCACCAATTCTGAGGCCCTTCGATGCCATGGCCCGCGCAACCAGATCTCCGGCAGTGCGGACGCCACCCATCCCCGTGGCCAATTCGTGCAGAAAAGCCATGCCAAATGTATCGCCGTGACCTATCTATAAACCGTCTGCCTTGCCAATTTCTATCAGGGCAACCGATGCCCTGGAGATAGCATCCACAGGCGCTGTGCTGGTAACAGGAACCCCGCCAACCCCCATACCGGCATTGGGGTGAATGGGTATACTGGCGATTTCCGTGCAGGCTTTGACAAAAGTGCAGGATCGGGCGATATTCCACGGTGTTGATTTGCTGCTCTTGGAGTTAATGACCGGCCCGAAAATGTCAACTCCCGCTTTTTCGGCAACTTTTAGCTGCTGGTGCGAGTAAAGCCCGGCCAGGCGAACCCCGTCATATTCTAAGCGCCCGTGCATGCCAAGGACAAACTCCCCGGCCATACCCATTTCAATATGCATCTCTGGAAATGCTTTCTTCAGCTGTTCCGCCGCCTTAAGGGATGCCAGGACATCGGCATCTCCCGAAGCACCCACCGTATCAAAATTTATCCCGTCAGCTCCTGATTCATGCATAGCCTCAGCTACATAGCAAATATCCCTGATCGCCATTTCCATGGCTTCCTCCTGGGCGGCAAGGGCCTCGTTAAGCATGCCCTTGGGCAGCAGTTCTGACCAATTGTCAATCGGCCCGTCAGGTTTAGTGTAAAGGCCCAGGTTAGGCATAGCGCCGTAATAAACCGGCATGGTGGCATTAAGCTGAACCTGCTCCATGGCCTGGCGCTCTTCTGATATGATCGCTTTAACCGGCTTAAAACTGTAATCTACATGGCCCATTTCGAATGTGTCCGAACACATTGCTCTTTCGTGGGCAAGCACAGTACCCAGCCGGTCAATTGGCAGCCCTCCCCTGAGCGGAAACTTAAGGGTGCCGGCGTCAAAGCTGTGGACAACCTCATTACCCGGCTTGACCGTTACCACCTTACGCGGATCCGCACAAATGTCATACAAGTGTTCAAGCTCATCTTCGCTTAACGGAGGAATTTTGCCCATATCGGCGGCATCTTCCATGCCGCTGCGCAGTTCGTGGCGAAGCTCTTCTGGAGTCAGCCAAAGAGCGCTGCCGTCCCCCATCCTGGAAAATATTTTATCCATATTTGTTCCCCCTTATCAGTTAAGGTTGTTCATAATAACTTTCCCGGTGGAAAGGAGTTTAGTTCAACATAGCCGCAGTTTAAAGGTTATATCAGCCAGGTTAGCGCAGACCATATTCTTTTTCTGCCTCCAGAACAATTTCTTTAATCCTTTCAGCCACTGCTGCTGAAAGCGGATCGGCCTGGTAGCTCTGTAAAATTTTATTCGCTTCCGCATAGGCTCTTTCAGTCATCGATTCGCCCCCGCTGTTCAACCATCCGGCCCTGTTCTGCCTGTTTATCAGCCTGCCCTGGGATTGTTCAGTTTTAAAGTTGTAGTAGGTATGCTCATGATCGACAAATTGACCTCCGGGGCCAACCTCATGAATAACCTCAAGCGCCATTTTTTCATCGCTAATCTCAATGCCGCCAATAGCCTTCTTGATCATCGTGAACATCTCGTTATCCATGACCAGCTGGGCAAAATCAAAAGTAACACCGAGCTCGAGCATTCCAGCACCATAAATCAAGTTGGCGCCGCCCTGGGCAGCCAACAATGCTGTTATGGTTTTTTCGTGGGCAGCCTGAGCATCGGGAATCTTGCTGTCTGCCTAACCGCCTGCGACAAAGCTTGGCAGCATGTAATAGCGGGCCAGCTTAGCCACGCCCGCGGAGATCATGCCGAGCTCGGGAGCCCCAACAGGAGTCGTAGAGTAACGCAGATCCATCAGGGTTGTCGAGCTTCCGTAAAGCACAGGAGCGCCTTTTTGGGCGAGCTGGCTCAGGATAACGGCGCTGAGCACCTCTGCGTTGTGAGTGACCAGGGTGCCGGCCAGGGTGACAGGAGTTGTCGCGCCGGCCAGGGCCATGGATATGATGTTGACAGGTATCCCGGCCCGGGCTGATTCAATAATGACATCGGTGCAATCTGGCACAAGCTTAAGAGGACTTGTCGGGCAGACATTAAAACTTATGATCGGCCTCCGCCTGAGCTCTTCCATTCCACCAGCTACTTCCGCTGCCATGGCAATAATTTTACGGCAATTGGCTATCCCGTCAGAACCGATGAAAAAATGCTTTGTCGTATTGTTAAACAGGGCTTCGGCATTGTGCAGCGCCTGTACTTTACCATCATAATCTAAGGCTGTTACCGCCCTGTAGCTGATATCAAGCTCATCCAGATAATCGCTCAACCTGGCTGCATCGGCGACATCCTGCTTATTCGATCGACGATATTCACGGGTTACAGGATCGATTATCGCAACTCCTTCGCCAAAATTGACGAAACCGACCCTTGCCCCTTCTACGATAAAATCTTTTTGCGGATTTCTTGCCGCCAGGCGGATAGTCGACGGCGCAGTATGAACGGCGTCTTCCAGCATATAGGCCGGGATTTTAACCAGTTTGGCTAAAAAATCAACATCTGCGCCGCCTTCAGCAAATAGCTCAAGCGCAGATTGACTCTCTACCTTAATCCCTGTATGACGAAGAACATCAAGGGTGGCAAAGTGCAGCGTGTTTAATTCGTCAGGCGTAAACATGTTTAGGCCAATGCCCTTAAAGCTTGAGGTTCCGGCCTGCAGGTTTCTCATTACCAACATTTATCACCTCCATTAAATTGTATACACGTTAGATCAAGCCTTGCCAACTCCACCTCCTCCCGAAAACCGGTGAAAATACTTTGACAGCAATACTGTCAGAAAGTCGCTGGTCCTCGCCGGTATAACAATATAATGCAATATGTATGCCATCAATGACAGGAGAACAGATCTCGATTAATTAATTAGCGGTTACAGCCTTGATCAGCCTGGCGCACTGCTCTGCTGCTTCAGAAAGGTTGGTGGAGGCTTCTTGCAGGGCATCCTGAACAGTCATCGGTCGGGGGATAGAACTGAAATAAGCATCAATCCCTTTATGCAAAACTGCATTAGCTCCCTCACCAATCGCCCCATTAATGGCGATTACAGGAATACCATACTTTTTGGCCAGGGCGGCTAAGCCGACAGGCGCTTTTCCGTAAGCTGTCTGGCGATTAATCCGCCCTTCACCGGTGACAACCAGATCAGCGCCTCTTTTAATTTCTTCTTCCAGCTTCAATATATCTAAAACTACTTCAACGCCTGGTTTAAGCTCTGCACCCAAAAAGGCAACCAATCCGCCGCCGAGGCCGCCGGCTGCGCCGGCGCCGGGAATGTTAATGATTCCAAGGCCGAGATCTTTTTCAACCACTGCAGCAAATTGGGCAAGAGCCCGATCTAATAAAGGCAGCACATCCGGGCCGGCCCCCTTCTGGGGGCCATAAACATAGGCCGCTCCGTTTGGGCCGCAAAGCGGGTTATCCACATCAACTGCCGCAATTATTTCAACTTCTTTAAGCCGATGGTCAAGGCCTCCCATGTCAATTGAAACCAGCCCCTTCAATCCGCCGGCTCCGAAAGGGATCTCTTCCCCGTTTTCGTTTAAGAGCCTCACCCCAAGGGCCTGTGCCATCCCCGCTCCGCCATCGTTTGTAGCGCTTCCGCCTATTCCGATAATCAATTTTCCGCAACCCCTGTCGAGCGCTGCCCGGATCAG
>SLPH01000024.1 GCA_007132095.1 Syntrophomonadaceae bacterium
CCGGTTGTTGTCCAATCCAAGCCAGGATTATCAGAGATAGAGCATAAAGACAAACGGCACAACTGATTTAAGGGCCAGGAGACGGCAGAGATGCAGCATTGAGACCCTAAACGGATTCTTATCGTACTTGATCGCCAGGGTGGTCATGATCGTAAAGCCTCCCGGAGCGGCAGCCAGGAAGCAGGTGGGAAAATCCCAGCCTACAACTTTGTGGATCAGGTAAGAGACCGCAAAGGAACTTATGAAAATCAGGACCGTGGAAAGGAGGAGCGGATAGAGTATCGCGCCATCGGCTACAATTCTCACCGTTTCAGAGGTTAAATTATCGGAAACCATCAGGCCAACCCCGATCAGCATAAACCCGAACAGGATTGCCGAAGGCGTCTTAACCTGGAAGTTGAATAAGAGAGAGTAAAGGCTGACAAAAAACATGGCTCCGACCATACCGCCGGCCGGAACTCCGAGGGATAAAAAGAGAAAACCGCCGCCGGCGGCAATGAGCAGCGCAACCAGGTTCACCAGAACGAGGCGCAAAGTCAGCCCGGCCGTGAAGCGGTCAAGCCTTTCCCGGATGCTAAGCCTATTATTTCCAATGCCCCGGAAGGATTCGAATTGCCGGCTGCTCTTTCTATTGCCAGGACGATCCTGCTGCAGGGGAACAGGCTCATCTCTCAGAGGGCCCTGATCCGCCTTTTTCTCTTTCTTCATCCAGGCATTGATAATCAGGGGGAAAACGATAAATGTAGCTACCATCCGCAGGGTCTGCATCACGATTACAACGGCAACATCGGCGCTGGTTGCAAGGGCGATGACGGTCATTTCCGGCAGCCCCCCCATACTGGACGATAGTACCGCCGTTTCCACATCGAGATAGGTTACCCTGGACAGAAAAAACCCGAGCAGGAAAACAATAGCCAGGGCCCAGGCTACAATAACAGCTGCCGGAAAAACCATGCTTTTCAAGTCGCGCACCGTGCCCCTGTTCACCCTCGATCCGACATAAAAACCGAGGAATATCTGAACCAGGGGCGAAAGCAGTTCAGGGGAATAAGGAACCCCCACGCCGAGGACCCTCAGGCCGCCTACCACCACGAGGGTGCCAAAAAGAGCAGGCGTGGGAGCAGAAAGCCTGGCAAATACAAACCAGCCCAGGCACCCGAGGCTAAACAAGATCAGTGTTTCTTTTAAAACTTCAATCATCAGCAATTAACACCCCGGGCGCCTGAAGCTATAGTTATGATTTAAGACAGCGCTTCAATCATGAGCTCTGATAAATCTTTAACAGCCAGTTTTTCCTCAAGACCTTCTGTTTTGATGGCGTCTTCAAACATGGTAACACAGATCGGGCAGGTAACAAGGACATCAACAGCGCTGGCCCCGCGTGTTATACTGCCCCCGGTTCTACCAGAACTAATACCACCTATAGCCAGGTTTCTCGCTTTGCGGCCAGATTCAAAAACTTCTTGTAGCAAGCTGTTTTCCTTTAACGGCGGTTCATGCCCTAAAAAAACTTAGATAGGGAATTATAAGCAAATTATACCCTAAATCTTTGCCCCCAGATAGGGACCGGCAGGAGTTAAAACAGGTCCGGGTAAAAGAGCCTGGCGGCCTCTTCCACAGCTTCTACCACCCGCGGGCCGGGGCGAACAAAGGAATCATCTGTTATTGCATAGATACGGTTGTCGAGGACCGCAGGGATATTTTCCCAGCCCGGCCGGGACGCCATCTCATCAAAAACGATATCGGCGCTGCCGTGGTAATCTGGGAAGATGATGATCTGGGGCTGCCTTTCCGCGACTACCTCGGCACTAATTGTCGGGTATTTTTCTTCCACATCCCCAAATATATTTATTCCGCCTGCCAGGGCGATAATCTCATTGATTAAGGCTTCACTGCCTGCGCTCATCAGGGGATCGGAGTAAACTTCGTAATATACCTTTATCTTTTCTTCCGGGGAAACCACACTGAGCGCAGTTTCAACAGCGCTGATCCTTTCTGTCATTTTCGCGATCAGCTCTTCCCCGGCTAAAGGATCGCCGGCCACTTCGGCAATGAGGGACAAGGTAGAATATAGCTCGTGCAGGTTCGATGACTCCACTACCAGCACGGTCAGGCCCAGCTCCTCGAGGAAAGGCACCTCCTGCTCGTGAATTGTAGATGCCAGGACCAGGTCAGGTTCTATCTCAACAATCCTTTCAATGCTGGGAGTATTGAACCCGCCAACCTTCGGTTTTTCCAGCGCTTCTGCCGGGTAATTGCAAAATTCGGTTACCCCGGTTACCCTATCGCCCAGGCCGAGAGCAAAAAGCATTTCGGTATTGCTCGGTGAAAGCGAAACAATACTTTGCGGTATATCCTCTATAGTTACAACCCTACCCACCTGGTCCGTCACCTGGAAAGGCCATTCCTGCAGCAGGGGAACGGTCTGTTCCATTACCGAGGGCAATTCAACCTCTTCCTCTCCACCGTTCTCATCCCTGGCGGCCTGTTCAGCCTGATCAGCGGTTTCACTGCAACCGGTCAGCAGGATCAAACCGATTAAAAGCAACAGGGTAAAAAACAAAAGCTTTTTCATGTCGATCAACTCTCCTTGTAAAATATAGTCAATAATCACTAGTCAATCAATTTTTTCCTGGTCAGCCGCATAACATCATTGTCAATAACCGGGTAAACTAATGCTTTTCTTTTCATGGTCCGTCGGCCTGTTTTCTAAGCACCCGGAAAAACACTTCTGGCTCTGGGCGAATAAACATCATTACAATAATAAGGCTAGAGCTAAACGAAAGCGCTCAGCCCTGGCGATGCAGATCCTGTAACCAGTGCCGGGCCCCGGGCTTATTGCTGTTAATGTGAGCCCATGCCGGGTGCAGCAAACACAAAAAACCACGGTAACACGTGGTTTTTACCCCACCTTACCCTTTCGCCCGAAGGGGATTTAGCGCGTGTTCAGGCAGGTCTCCTGGCTCGTGTTCAAAGCTGTTTCCCCGCCTTCCCGGTTTATGCAAACCAGTGGCACCGGGGGCAGCTCCCACTTACAGTGGCGGGACCGCGCCGGATTTGAACCGGCTTCCCAAATTAAGTCTTTTGACACCTGAACCGCTATTTATTTAAAGTCTGCGTAGATTATAGCATTAAGGTATTCCCGTGTCTATTCACCCGTTAGTAGCTCTCGTACTTGCTCAGTAATCTTGTCACCCTGAAACTGTTCAGGGAAAATGCCGGCATGAGAGAGGAAATAGGTCCCAATATACCCGGAAAACTGATCTGGAAGTAATTGTTAATCCTTTGCACCTCGATATTTTAAGCTTTTCCGGCCTCCCGGCTATTTATAAACGCCCGATCATCTTCAGGGTGCTGCAAAACAAGGCCAGCTGCACCTCCATTAACTCTTAGGGCTTTTCGGCAGCAATCGGTTTTTTCCCGGGCAGACCGGTCGTGGAAATGGTGAATACGGTCAGGCCGGCCCAGATAAAACAGAAGCTGACCAGGTGCAGGGTGGAAAAGGTCTCTTTAAACAATAGCACCCCCAGGAGCAGGTTAGCGGTCGGGGTAATATACTGCAGGAACCCGATCATGGAAAGAGTTGTTTTTTCGACTCCCCTGGTATAGAGGAACAATGGGATGATCGTTATTACCCCTGTAAGCGCCAGGCCGAAAGTGATAGCGGCCGGGCCGGCCGTGAAGGCCCCGCTGCCGGAAGCCTCAAGGGAATAGATGTAAACCAGGGCCAGCGGCATGATGCAGAGCGTTTCCAGGGTCAGGCCGGTAATGGGATCAACCCGGGCCATTTTCTTAATTAAACCGTAGAGGCCAAAACTCCCGGCTACCACGAAAGCGATCCAGGGAATTCGATCGTACTGGAGGGTGATAATCAGGACTCCGGTTAAAGCCAGGGCAATGGCTGCCTGGCGGGGCCGGGATAGCTTTTCTTTTAAGATCGTCGCGGCCAGCAGCACAGTTACTAACGGGTTAATGTAATAACCCATGCTTGATTCGATGATCTGGTTTGTGTTAACAGCATAAATGTAGGTGCCCCAGTTAATGCTGATCAGCAGCCCGCAAAGGAACATTTGCAAGACTTTTTTTCTGTTCGCCAGGGTCAGGGTAACATTTTTCATGCCCCCTGAAACCGCAACCACCATGACCAGGGTAACAAAGGACCACAGGATCCGGTGGGCGAGGATTTCCAGTGGGGGCACTGACTGCAGTGTTTTCCAGTACAACGGTAAAACGCCCCAGACCAGGTAAGCCGAGGCGCCGTATATCACACCGACAGTGCTGCTATCAATTACTTTTCGCTGGCTCTTCGAGCTTGATTCCGATGTAGACATCAGCTATTATCTTCGGAACATGCTGCGCCAAAGCGTCCGCCATGGCGCCTTCTGCAGCGGGGGCAAAACTGCTCTTCGTCAAAGGCAACTGTGCCGCCGTGAATCCTCAGGGCTTTACCTTCAATGATAGCTGTGCTAACTTTCTCGCGCGCAGAAACGAGGATCCTCTGCAGGGTACTCTGGGCGATATTCATGCGCCTGGCGCATTCCTGCTGCTCCAGTTTTTCCAGGTCTTTCAGACGCATGGCTTCCAGTTCATCCACAGTGAGGACAACTTCCTCCAAAAGGGGCATAGGAATGCCCGTAGGTTTAAAATAGGTAAATCGGGGCATAGCCCTTACCCGCCTCGGCTTAAATGGACGCGGCATAAAACTTCCTCCCCTGCTCTCGTATTTCACAGTAACCTGCTTGCATAACATATTAGCAAATTATGAAGCTGCTAACAAGCATTTTCGCGCGCTCTTGCATATATACCACCAACAGCTGTGGCTTTGTGACTAAAGCGCCACCCTGTAAGTCGACCACTTTACCCGATCCCGCTTCTAATCTATTCTTTCTGTCACATTAATGCCTGTTTTTCTGTCAGTGCAGCGTTAATCCACAGGGCTATTTAACCTGGTCCCATATTAAACTGATCCTTTCCAGCAGCTGTCCGCCGGCAAACCGGACCACGGGCATCCCGGCAACTTGCGCGTCAACAAAGGCGCGGTCTAAAGGTATTTTACCCGCCAGGGGAATGCCCTGCCCGATGCAGTACTCTTCAATTATATTGCTCTGTATTTCACTCAGGTCATAGCGGTTTATGCAGACGGAAGCAGGGATATCGAAATGGCGGCAAACATCGAACACCCTCTTCAGGTCATGAACCCCGGAAACAGTCGGCTCCGTAACAATCAGGGCCTGATCCACACCGGAGAGAGAAGCGATAACCGGACAGCCTATTCCCGGCGGTCCGTCGATAATTACATATTCTAACTTTTCGCTCTCAGCCAGTTCCCTTCCCCTTTCCCTGATTTTTGAAACCAGTTTGCCCGAATTTTCTTCCGCAATACCAAGCCGGGCATGGACCAGGAGGCCGCACGCTGTTTTAGAAACAAACCAGGATCCCGAACGTTTTTCCATCATCGCAATTGCTCTAACCGGGCATATGTAACTGCAAAAACCGCAGCCTTCGCAGGAGATAGGATCAACCTCATATGAGGATTCAATTGCATCAAATCGGCACAGTTCCCGGCATAGATCGCACTCGCTGCATTTTTGCTGATCAATTACAGCCACCTTTGATGCTCTAAATTCGTGTTCCTCAAAAATTTCAGATCCGGTGACCAGGCTCAGGTTGGCAGCATCAACATCACTGTCAACCAAAACCGCCTTTTCGCCGGCCAGGGCGGCAAAAGAAGCAACCAGAGAAGTTTTGCCCGTTCCGCCCTTGCCGCTGATTACAGCAATCTGTTTCATTTTGCCTCTACCCCCTTTGCCGCAGCCATGATCTGATCAAACAGCTCTATAAACCTGCCCTGCCAGACTGGCAGTTTGGAAACTACCGGTTCTCCGGAGGCGTATAACTCCGCCAGCTGTCTGTCAAAAGGTATTTTCATTAATACAGGGAGGCCCTTTTCCCGGCAGTATTTCTCCACACCATGATCGCCCTGGTCGCAGCGGTTAATAACCACTCCTGCAGGCACACCGAGCTTTTCTGCCAGCTGACAGGCAAGATGGAGATCATTTAACCCAAATGGAGTAGGTTCTGTAACCAGAAGACAATAATCGCTGCCCTTTAGAGAGGCCACCACGGGACAGGACGTTCCGGGCGGAGCATCTATGATCGTTATTTTATCCCCCCGCCCCAATCTCCTGACCGCCTCGATCAGCGGTGGTGACATTGCCTCGCCGGGATTCAGTATTCCATGAGCGAATTCAATATTCTGCACATGCCCTTTTTCGATTACCCCGATTGTTCTATCAACTTCTGTAATCGCTTTTTGGGGACAGAGATAAGCGCAGCTTCCGCAGCCATGGCATAATTCGGCCAGCTCCATAACCTGGCCGGGAAATACTGCCAGGGCATTAAATGCGCAAACTTCGGCACAAAGGCCGCAGAAATCGCATTTTTCCGGATCAACTTTCGGCACCGGTATCCCTACATTTTCCCTTTCTTCAATCACCGGTTTAAGGAACAGATGAGCATTAGGCTCCTCTACATCGCAGTCAAGCAGCTGGATGTTTGGACAGCTTTTCTGAAGAGCCAGGGCCAGGTTGACCGCCAGGGTCGTTTTTCCCGTTCCGCCCTTACCGCTGGCAATAACAAGATTGATCATTTTCTTCACTCCATTTAAATGCCCGGCACCCAATTATTGTGCGGCAGGCCTTTGCCCGAAAAAGCCTATTTGATGCTCTGCCCGGGTGCCGGGCAAACTGTTATGATTTTTCCAGCTCATTAATCCGCGTTTCCATCTCCGACAGCTCTGCCTTCAGCTCTTCTACCTGGGCTTCAAGGAATGCTTTTTCTTCATCAGGACCCGAAAATGCCGGTTCGTAATAACCCGGTACACCAGGGCCGGCCCACCAGCGGCAATAGCCGGGGCCATACCCCCCCCACCCGGGACCGGGGCCCATCCAACCGCCATAGCCGCGCCTGTATCCGCCCATCCCGGGCCTCCATCCTTCTTCTTTCCAGAAACCGGGCCCGTACCAGGATCTACCTCTGGGCATGGGAAAAACCTCCTTCCGTTCTTTAATTTAGAAAACCTAACCGTATTCCCCTATTCAGATTAAGTATCACTAAACTGGCGCGGTGTGTTGAGGCCGGCGGGTCTGCGCCGCCTGCCGCGCCTGAAGTAGAGCCCGCGGCCTGTCGGCTCAGGAGTTGAATCGACTGCTCTTCCTGCGTATCTTCCTGCCCGACCCCGGGCGCCGCTGCAGGCACCAAAGCCTCTTCCGGTTCCGGGGCCCCTTCCTACCGGTCCGGTTCCATCAAAACCAGGCATCTTAAAAACCTCCTTTCAAATTAATCAGCACCCGCAGCTATGCCCCCCCTGCATATGGTCACAACTGCTTTCTCCTGACTTTAGCTCACCGGAAAGATAAGCCTGAACCACATTCTTAACTGAGCCGCTCACTCCGATGCATGTTTCAATATTTTCTTCTGTAAACAAATCCTGCGCCCGGGGGCCCATTCCCCCGGCGATGATACATTTAACCCCCATATTAGCCAAAAACCCGGGTAAAAAACCGGGCTCGTGCCCAGGGTTTTGGATAATTTTTTCATGCGAAATGAAACCGTCGCTGATTTTATAAAGGGTATACTGCGGGCAGCGGCCAAAATGCTGGGCCACCTGGTCATTCTCAGTTGCGATTGCGATAATCATCTGCTTTACCTCCCAGGTATTCATTTATGTTTACATTCCCGAGTGCTCCGGCACATTAGCGCCGGCCATTTTACCTAAATTGCCCTGGTTATACTTCTCAACTGTAGCTTCCACAGTTCCGGCTAATCCTCCGTATACTTCAATACCTGCCGCTTTCAGGGCTGTTTGCGCTTTCGGACCCAAGTTGCTTACTACGACCGCATCCACCCCGGCATCAGAGAGCAGCTGGGCCGCCTTTGGTCCTGCGCCGCCGCTTGCCTCAACCCCTTCATTCCTGAGCGATTGAACGACACTGCCGTCTGCAGGGTCAACCACCACGAAATAGGCGCAGCGTCCAAAGCGGCTGTCAGTAACCGCATTCAAACCTTCCTCCTGTGCACATACTGCCAACTTCATTTTATTACCTCCTCTCATTTAGTTAACTATGCCCTCCTGCGCATGCAGGTGGGGCAGAATTCCATTAAAGATGTCAGCCCGGTATTCTTCTATTCGACCCTTGTCCCCGAGGCTGGAAAGCTCTGGATCAAGGGGCAACCGGCCTGGTAATTTCAGCCCCGTGGCTGCGGCAGTTTCTCCACAACAGATCCATTTTCCATTGCCAGGTTTTTTTCATTATCCATCTGCTCTAATTATCTCCCTCCAGCCATACTTTGGCTCGCAGTGATTTGGGTATATACCTGTAATTATAATAACACGGTTTTGGGTATACATCAATAACTTTTTTTGATATATTTAAACAGAAGCCGGAACAACCGACTCAATTTCTGCAGCCTGACAAAAATGAGGCCGCGATCCCGTTAGCGGGCGGGCAATAATAGCAGGCCCACCCTGTTTTTGTGGCAGTTATACCTTTGAAAACTCTGCGAAACAGGTTGAACCAATAATAAAGACAGATTGTAGGGACAAAAGGTATTGCGGCCGGGTTATAATAAGCTTGCCATAAGATCAAGTAAAGGCAGGTGTAAAATGAGAAACCGCCATCTTTTCGGGCCCGTCCCATCGCGCAGGCTGGGTGTTTCACTGGGAGTAGATTTAATTCCCCATAAAACCTGTTCTTTAAACTGCGTTTACTGCGAATGTGGGAAAACAACCAACCTTACCCTTGAGCGCCGCGAATATGTTAAGACTGACCGGGTGATCAATGAATTAAATAACTATCTCTCCCAGGGACCGCCGCTCGACTACATCACTTTCGCCGGCTCCGGTGAACCAACCCTGCACAGCCGCATCGGCGATATCATCGCTTTCTTAAAAGATAACTACGGCCATTACCCCCTGTGCCTGCTAACTAACGGCACTCTTTTTCACGATCCATACTTACGCAAAGAAGTATCAAAACTCGATTTAATCATTCCTTCTCTTGATGCAGCATCTGAAAAAGTATTCCAGGCAGTTAATCGCCCTCATAAGGAGCTATCCTGCAGCAAGATGATCGAGGGACTGGTAGAACTGAGAAAAGATTTCCCGGGCGAAATGAGACTTGAAGTATTCATCGTCCCCGGTTTAAATGACACCGCCGAAGAGCTTGGAGCAATTAAAGCCGCAGCAGACAGGATTAACCCGGACAGCATCCAGCTTGGAACACTTGATCGGCCGGGAACCGAAGACTGGGTTGAAGCAGCGACTAACGAAGATTTAAAAAGGATTGCCTCCTATCTCGGACGCTCGGAAATAATCGGCGAATTCAGGGCCAGGCAGAAGATCTTGTCCTTTAAGGAGTCCTACAGCAGGCTGATCCTGCAGACCCTGCGCCGGCGGCCCTGCACCATAGAAGATTTAAACGCAATGCTCGGCATTCACCCGGCAGAAGTGCAAAAGTATGTCAACCACCTGCTGGAAGAGGGGAAAATAGAAGTGGAAAAACTGGAGCGGGGCCAGTTCCTTAAAGTCAGAAAAGCCCCGGGTAAGATCATGAAATAGCTCCGCAGCAATCAATTTTCCTTAAAATTCTCCTCCATAGTCAG
>SLPH01000014.1 GCA_007132095.1 Syntrophomonadaceae bacterium
CGGTTCAACTGTAACCTGCACCCGGCGGTGCGGTTCGTCATGGCGAAGCCTGTTGATGTGTGATTTAGCAATGGAGCCAAGATCCACCTCTTCCAGATCCATTTCGTGCCTGGCTACCTCGGAAAGGCGCAGCATTGCCACGATCAGCTGATCCATTAACTGAACCTGGGAAAGAATACGGGCCATGTAATCCCGGCCGCTTTCGCTTAGTTCCAGTTCGCATTCTTCCTTTAACATTTCGCTGAAGCCGGCAATCCGCCTCAGCGGCGCCCGCAGATCGTGTGAAACCGAGTAGGTAAAAGCATCAACCACCGCTCTCTCCTTGATCTGGCGATCCAGCTCTGTATTTAGCTTCAATAAAGCTTCTTCCGCCCGGCGCTTATCGGTTACCACACGTGCAACAGAGTAAATTATCTCGCCCTGAGGCCTGGCGCGCCATTCAATCCATTGGTAGCTGCCATCCTTGCAGCGATACCGGTTGACAAAGCTGAGTATATCCTCCTGCGCTTCCAACCGGGCCATAGCTTCCAGGGTCGCCTCAACATCATCAGGGTGAACAAATTCGAGAAATGAACGCCCCTCAAGTTCAGCCTGCGGGTAACCAAGAACCTTCTCCCATTCAGGGTTTACCCTGACAAATTCACCTTTCGTATTAGCTATGCAGAGCAGATCGAGACTGCTGTTGAAATAGCGATCCAGCTCTTCGCTCTTCTCTTTAAGCAGCGCTTCTGTCTTTTTACGCTCGGTAATATCCCGCGTGCTGAATAGCAGCTCTTTGATCTTTCCCCGGTCATCGTTGATAACTACCCCTAAAGTCTCGAACCAGCGATAGCTGCCATCGGCAAACAAATAGCGGTACTCAACTATGGGCTTAGCCTGCTTCTTTTCCAGCATTTCTTCAAATGCGGCCAGGATGGGCGGCAAATCATCAGGGTGGACAAAATCTAACACGTTTTTCCCAATCAGCCCTCTTGGACCATATCCGAGTCTTTCGTGCGATTTACCGGTGAAAAGAAACTTGCCTTGCGGGTCGGTCAGGGAAATCATATCAAACATGTTTTCCGTTATATTTTGCAGCAGTTCATTTTTCTCTTTAAGTTCTTCTTCCGATCGGAGCCGGGCCAGCAGAGAACCAAGCTGCCTGGCATAAAGCTCAATCGCTTCCCGGTTACGAATCGCTTTGCCCTGGGGCATGAAAAAGATGATATCGCCCAGGGTTTCTACCCCGCCGCTGGTCAGCTCAATCACATAAAGATCACCCAGTTTAAAAAGATTCTGCAACTCAGAAGAAATCTCATCATCCAGGGCGCCCATTGAGGTTTCTGCCAGGCTGCGGAATCGAACCAGCTTGCCGCCTTTGATCCGGCGCAGTCGGTCAGGCTGGATGGGCCAGCCATGGCC
The DNA here is from genome assembly GCA_007132095.1 of Syntrophomonadaceae bacterium. Lineage (GTDB taxonomy): Bacteria > Bacillota > Dethiobacteria > DTU022 > DTU022 > SLPH01. Next base: position 1,402 of record SLPH01000014.1, read on the forward strand.
AATCAGGTCCAGGCCGGTAACCTTCGAAGCCAGTTCGTCCGCCTGCGGAGAGCCCGCAATTGCCCGGGTTACCGATTTAGTCCCACCCTCTTCATAGGTATTTAAGGCGGCGAACATAGCGCCTGCCATCTCGCTTAAGGTTTTGAGCGGCAAACCATAGTCGAAATCCTTAGTTTCCATGAGAAGCAATTTTTCGGTCAATTCCAGCAGCAATCGCATCGAAGCCAATTCCTGCCTGCTCGAAGTGGTTTCACTGAAGATTGTGGTGAAAAAACCTTTTTCATCGCTGTAGGCTTGTACTTCAAACCAGCGCCGGAGCACCTCGGAGTAACGGTCGAAATGAAAACTCTTGCCCTGAAGAGCCACCGCTCCGTAAATATCGATCCAGTTAAAACTGTCTTTATCGATTCCGGGCAGCACATCGGTAACTCTTTTGCCGATTATATCCTCTCTTTTAAGGCCCGTCATTTTTTCGAATGCGCCATTAACTTCAAGAAAGATGTAATCGCAGGTGTTACCCCGGTCATCGACGACAATGCGATGAAGAGCAAAAGCGTAAGGCATCTTTTCCAGGCTGTGTTTTAGTAGATCATGGTGTAAACTCATCTTATCACCTTTACTTTGCCGGGAGGATCATAATAAACCTCCAGTGGAGACCAGCATCCTTACTTACGGATGGGAGGCAGTCGGATTAAGCAGCTATAGAAGAAACGGTCACAATCAACCGCAGCGCTTTATTGTGGAGGCATTTATACACTTTTCTTCTTTTTCAATAAAAAGCCCTGTAATACCTTTAGAATTTAATGGAAAACCCAATCCTCCGGCAGGTCATGCAAACTCTACCAGGCTAATCCTTCAAGCTGCCGGCAAGCGTTTAATTGCCTAATAGTGATCAGCTCCCGACAATTTTAAGAGGGCGAAAACCGATTCCGTCAGCGGCAGCAAAGCGGTAGATCACCCCGCCCCGCTCACCCTGGAAGATATAGTCCCGTCCCGGATCGTGAATATGCCCGAATAGGCAATACTTAACTGCATATTTTTCCAAGAGCTCCGTAAAACCACTCGGTTCGTTGCGCCGGTTAAAGGGAGGAAAATGAAGAGCGGTAATTATTTCTCCGGCCCCATCTCGAATGGCGCTTGTCAGCGAAAGCTCCAGGCGGCTAATCTCGCGCAGATAAATTTTTTGGTCCTCTTGAGCATCAAAGGCCTCGTCGCCGGGACAGATCCAGCCCCTGGTGCCGCAAACCGTATAATTCTGCCAGTGGAAGTGATCATTTTGCAGGGCAAAAACCTTATCAGGCAGGGCTGCCCGCACCCGGCCGATGGCGGACCACCAATAGTCGTGGTTGCCTTTAAGCAGCAGCTTTGTCCCCTTTCTCGACCCTACCCAGGCTAAATCTCCCGCTGCCTCCTTCAGGTGCATGGCCCAGGAAATATCGCCCAGCACGACTACCAGGTCGTTATCATTAACCGTCTCGTCCCAGGCTTTAGCCATCTTCTCAACATGATCGCTCCACTCGGGGCCGAAAACATCCATCGGCTTAGTTTGATCGTGAGAAAGGTGCAGATCCCCTATCGCATAGATTGCCATTACCGAAAAAAGCCTCCCCGCGTATTAAATAATGGAGCTTAAAATCATTTTAAATCAATAATCGGCCAAAAGGAATCTATAAACCCTTTTTTCTGCTTATTGGTACTAATAGATTTTACAATTAAGCTTTGTCAATATTTTAATAAAATGATATAATGTCGTGGGGCATGTTATTTTTACCCCTAAAACAGTTCAAGGAGGTAGTAATTTCGGTGAGCGACAAACCCGCAAGACGGCCACGGCGCTACCTGCGCAGCCGCATCACAAGAAAGCTTATTCTAGATACCGCACTGGATGTCTTTTTAACCGAAGGTTATTCCAAGACCACTATCGCTAAAATCAGCCAGCAGGCCAAGGTCGGTTACGGTACGGTCTACAGCCATTTTAAGGGCAAAGACGATATCCTGAACAAAGTTGTCGACAATGTATTAGATGAATTCTACAATCTGCTCGAAGTTCCTTTTGCCCCAGCAAGCCTTGAGGAAGCACGGGCGGCATACCTCGAACTGGTCTTAACTTCTTTCCGCCTCTCTGAAGAGCACCGGTCGATTATGAAAGTCTACCAGGAAGCCCTTGGTCAGTCAAAATCAATCGCCGCTCACTGGACCAGCATTAAAGATCAATTTATAAAAAGCGCGGCCAGATCATTCGAGTACTCCTATGAAAAAGGTTTTTCCAAAAGCTTCGACCACCGCATCGTAGCAAAAGCTTACATCCTGCTGGTTGACCGCTTTATCTGGGAAGTTGTTAATGAAAAAGAACACGACCTGGAGTTGGTCGCTGCCACCATAGTTGACATGCTTTTCCACGGTTACTTTGAATTAAAGCCAAAAGGCAGGAAACGTTAAGAGGGTGATTGCAAAAATAGCAGGCCGACCCGGGCCGGCCCTTTAATCTTACATCCCTAATTTTTTAAGATCAACCGGCATCAATGCCTGGCCCTCCTGAAATTAGACGGCCCCCGCCAGGGGGCCGTTTCGTTTAGAACTTGATCACCCGTTGTTCAGTAATCAGGTAATCTACCCGGCGATCCCACTCTTCCACCGGTACCCGTTCAACAATCTGCAGCTCAAAAGCCAGCGCCACCAGCGGCACATCTGGCCTTAAATGCTCGAAGAAACGGTCGTAATACCCACCGCCGTAACCGAGGCGGTTTCCCTTCATATCGAAGCCAACACCCGGCACCATCAGCAGGTCGATCGTTTTCGGATCAACCGGGCGCAGCGCTTCGGCTTTCGGTTCAGGGATCCCGTAGTTACCCTCTTCCAGGTCGGCTTCTAAATCCAGCAACAGCGATGGCACCATTTTGCGGGTATTCTTCAGCGCTTTCGGAGCCAGGGCCTGTTTCCCCATCTTTATAGTTTCTTCTACCATCGGCAGGGTCTTCACCTCACTGCCGAAGGTGAGAAAAAACATTACCGTTTTGCTCTTGCGATAGGCGGGCATCTTGAATAAGTTTTCGGCAATTGCCTCGCTCTTCCGCCTAAGCTCTTCAGCACATAACCGGTTCCGGGCAGTTATAATCTTCGCGCGTAACTCTTTTTTATCCACGATATTCCTGCCTTATTATTAATATTTGCACCGATGCTGCATATTGAGCTCCAGCTCTGTTTTGGCTAAAGGCCATTACCATTGAGGAGTCACAGCGTTAATGACCGGTGACGGAACCGGTAAGGGCACCAGCCAAAACAGTATAGCTAAAACTACAAAGTAATCTACTGCTTAGCGCCTGCCGGTTTTTAGTAGTTGCGGGCGAAGCAGGCCACTTTCGTCGCCTTCTCGTCACAGACAAGGCACTTTTCATGCTCGATTTCGCTGCCAAAGGGAATGCAGCGGATCGTTGCCTTCGTTTCATCTTTAACCTTAACTTCGCAGTCGTCGCTGCCGCACCAGGAAGCCATAAAAAAGCCGCGATCAGTTTCCATCAGATTCTTAAACTCTTCGTAATTATCGCCGCTGCGGGTATTGTCATCCCTGAACTTCACAGCCTTCTGGAACATATCCTCCTGGATCTGCTCCAGCAGAACCGGGATTCTTTTTACCACCTCGCTGCGGGCAATGGTCTCTTTTTCGCCCGTATCGCGGCGTGCCAGCACCACCTGGCCGTTGTCAAGGTCACGCGGGCCCATTTCGATCCGGATTGGGATTCCCCGCATTTCCCAGTCGTTAAACTTCCAGCCCGGAGAATACTCGTCGCGGTCATCCAGTTTAACCCTGCTTACCGCTTTCAGCTCTTCGGCCAGCTCCTGCACCGCCTCAAGAACCCTATCGCTGTCGCCCTTCCTGAATATAGGGACAATTACGGCCTGGATCGGGGCCATGCGCGGCGGAAGTACCAGGCCGCGGTCGTCGCCGTGGACCATAATCAAAGCGCCGATGGTTCGGGTGGAAAGCCCCCAGGAAGTTGTCCAGGCATGCTTTAGCTGGTCGTCTTTATCAAGAAAAGTAATGTCAAAAACCCTGGCAAAATGCTGGCCCAGGTTATGTGAGGTGCCGGCCTGCAGGGCCCGGCCGTCACTCATCAGCGCCTCCACCGTGTAGGTGCGGAGAGCGCCTGCAAAACGCTCCCGGTCGGTCTTCAGGCCGTCGATAACCGGAATAGCCATCTCGGTTTCCAGGAATTCCTTGTAGACGCCAAGCATTTTCAGTGTCTCTTCCTGGGCTTCTTCTTCAGTGCGGTGAACAGTGTGGCCTTCCTGCCACAAAAACTCGGAAGTGCGCAGGAAAGGCTTGGTTGACTTCTCCCAGCGGACCACGCTGCACCACTGGTTAATCAGGATAGGCAAATCGCGCCAGGACTGGACCCAGCGCGAGTAAAAGTCATTAATAATAGCTTCCGATGTGGGGCGAACCAGCAGCGGTTCGGCTAAGATCTCGCTGCCGCCCCGGGTTACCCAGGCCACTTCAGGGGCAAAGCCTTCCACGTGTGCGGCCTCTTTTTCAAGCAGGCTTTTGGGGATCAAAAGGGGGAAATAGGCGTTCTGGTGGCCCGTTTCCTTGAAACGGCGGTCCAGCAATTCCTGGATTTTCTCCCAGATCGCATAACCGGCCGGCCTGATGGCCATAAACCCTTTAACCGGCGAATAATCCATCATCTGTGCTTTGAGTATTACATCAATGTACCACTGCGAGTAGTCTACCGAGCGGGGGGTTATCTCCTTGACAAATTCTTTGTCATTGCCCTTCCTGCCCTGGCCTTTCTTTTGCGCCACAAAATTCACCCTTTCCACTGCTTTATCGGCCTCAAATTCCAGCTTATTATAACACAGTTATCTGCCTGCCGCCATACTGCAGCGGGCTTTAAGCAGGCGCTGCCAGCTTTCTTCGCTTAACGGCCGGTTGAAACTGCGGAAGTTGGCCAGTTTGAAACCGTGTTCAGCGGCCAGGTACCTGGTCATCAGGATCGATTCTAAGTTAACCCCCGATGAACCGAGGCTGTAGTGCTTGTAGCGCTTCTCCAGGGCCAGCATCATCGTTTCAGCCATGCAGGCATAGGCCAACCCTTTCTCAAAACCGAAGTCCCAGCCCAGCGAAGGATGTCCGGGCACTTCCACCACCCCGCCGTCGATCACCAGCACGTCCGGACGAGCTTCGTCCACCTCTTCGCTTACATTGGCCGGCCGCGAAATATCGCAGACCACCGCTCCCTGTTTCAGGTTACCGGCATGGATCATCTTGCCGGTATGGCTGGTAGCGCTGATCACCACATCGGCCCTGGCGAGGACGTTGTCAATATCGGTGGAAAAATCGATCACCCCGCTGCTCCGCCCTTCGTTGTCAACAAAATCCTTGAAATCATCAAGAGAAGCTCCCGGCTCGGGCAGGGTCTTGCAACCGGCCAGCAGGTGGCCCATGCTGCCTCTTTTCAGGGGACGCCCCTGCTTGATCAGCGCCGCCTGGTAGCGGCAAATTTCGGCGGCCACTGCTTGCAGCCGCTCGCTGGCCAGCTTGTTGTTAGGGTTGCCGATTAATATCAGACGGGGTACCGTCTCCGAAAGAAGGAGACAGATCCCTTTGCCGATGGAACCGGTGGCGCCCACGATAGCGGCGGTTATTTCTTCGCGGTCAATCTGTAACTTTTCCGTGGCCGTGTTAACGGCGTCAACGGCGGAAACCACGGTATAGCTGTTGCCGGTGGTAATGGGCACTCCTTCGTTGCGTAAATAGAGCCCGCCCATGGAAGCCACAGCTGTGAAAGCGCCCAAGCCGACTATGCGCGCTCCCCGCTCTTTAGCCAGGGACACGGCGGCTTTCAGTTCGGCTATAGCCTGTTCCTTTGGCAGATCCATGAATTCGTCAGTTGTGCGCGGCAGGCCGATGAACTCTCCGTAAGCCCGGCTGCCCTTGTCCGATTCAATTAGCGTTTTCGAAACAACAAAAGGTTCGACCAGGTCGCCGAACTTGCCCGTTAAATCAGCCACCTCTTCCTCGGTGAAAGAAAGCAGGCTGCTGTCGAACTGGTGGTAACTGCTTAAATCAAGGGGATGGATCAGGAAGGCAAAACGCCCTTCCTCTTCACTGTCGCCCGGTTTAGCCCCATTCGATGGGTAGGGTACGAAGGGCTTGAAATCTTCTTCTTTTTTGCCGCCCACCAGGAAAGCGAGAAAGCGGGCCGTGCTGCCTTCGCTAAGGCGCTCCAGGGTTCTCTCAATCGCCTCCAGGGCCTCTTCGCACTGGGCGGCGGTGATTGTCAAAGGCGGCTCGATCCTGATCACGGCGTTGCCGTTCAGGGTGGGAGCAACCCTGATCTTCTCCTCGTTCAGCAGGTAGGATGATATTACCGGGGTTAAAAGTTCCTGCTCGGCCATTACCCCCAGCAGGCTGCCGGGAAATATTTCGCGGTCCATATTGAACTCAATCCCCAGCATCAGCCCGCGACCGCGGATTGCTCTGATATGGCCAGGATAAAAGCTCTGAAGTTTTTCCAGGCCTTCTTTAAGCTGGGCTCCTCGTTTATTCACCTCACCAAGCAGGTCCGCATCGTTCGCCGTTAACAGATCAAGCACTTTAAGGCCGACCCGGCAGGCCAGCGAATTGCCGGCAAAGGTGGAAGAGTGCTTCATTCCGAAATCTTCACTATAGGCTGCGGCGGTGCTGATACAAGCCCCTATCGGCACCAGGCCTCCGCCCAAAGCCTTGGCCAGGACCAGCACATCCGGCACTACTCCTTCCTCTTCAAAATCAAAAAGGGCGCCCGTGCGTCCCAGTCCGGTCTGCACTTCGTCGAATATCAGGAGGGTCCCCGCTTCAGCGCAGATCTCCTTTACTTTTTGCAAGTATCCGGTGGGAGGTTCAATAATTCCGCCCTCGCCCTGGATCGGTTCCACTATAAAAGCGGCATAATAGCCGGGGTTAGCTTCCAGTTCGGCTTTTAAGGCTTCCCAGTCGCCATAAGGAATATGGCCGAAGTGCTCGGCCGGGGCTTTGAATGCTCCCTGGTAGGCCGGGTTGCCGGTGGCCGAAAGGGCGCCGAAAGTCTTGCCGTGGAAGCTGTTTTCCGTAGCCAGGATCCCGGCCCTCCCGGTGGCCGCCCGGCTCAGTTTTAAAGCGGCTTCCACCGCTTCGGCTCCGCTGTTGGCAAAAGTAACCACCTCCAGCGTTTCCGGGGTCAGTTCGACCAGACGGCGGGCCAAAGCGGCCGCTGCCGGCATGGCTGAAGGTTGTACAAAGCCGGGCTCGCCGCTGCTGCGGTAAGCCTCAATCGCTTCCCAGATTTCCGGTGGGTTATGCCCGAAAGGCAGGGCTCCGTAAGCGGCAATGCAGTCCAGGTAGCGGTTGCCGGCAGAATCGAACAGCAGGCAGCCCTCGCCGCGGACATATTCCTTATCCAGCTTGATAATCTCAAGCATCTGTCCTAAATGGGGGTTTACAAACTCGGTAAAAGCGTTCATATGCATCCTCCTCAGCGCATGTGCACATTTTTGTGCACATCAATAGGACTATTGTATCGCTGCGAAGGGAAAAATGCAACCGCCCGGGGTCGTCTTAAAGGGGTTAAATGCCGAGCAGCATGGCGGGCACTTCGCTTACCATGATCCGGATCTCTTTCATGGTTATACCCGCTTTGAGAAGCTCGGGAATAAATGCTTTAAAGGTCTCGGGGGAAGACGGGCGGTCCGTGCCGCCGGCATCAGTGGAAAGGAAACAGCGCTCCGCCCCGATCACCTTGATGGAACGGGCGAATTCTTCGATGCTCACACCGCCCCAGGCCGGATGGGTGGTGAGGATGCACTTCTCGATCAGACCGCCCATCTCAGCTACCTTGAGCTGCTCTTCCAGCGGCGAGCGGGTGATGGAGAGATCGGGGTGGGTAAAAACGAAGCTGCCCCTGTGCCCGGGCTTAAGGAAAGCGCTGGCCGCCGCCAGGGTTTCCTGCAGAGACAGGTGGCCCGAGCAGAGCACCGCCTCTTCGCTGTTAACAAGATCAAAGATATCAGCCATGGCCGGAATAAGGCGGCCGCTATCGTCGAAAACGGTAATTCCTTCATCACTTCCGTACTTAAGGGCCGTCCCTAAAAAGCTTTTGCCCTGCTTTTTGAAATAGCCGATATGCTGCTTCGCTGAAATAGTGGGCAGCCAGACCA
>SLPH01000063.1 GCA_007132095.1 Syntrophomonadaceae bacterium
TAACAGCGCCGTTTTAACGGCGCTGTACAGAAGCTTTCTTCGTCGGGGGTCCGTCACGATTTATCCAGACCGCCTGCCTGGCGGAATCGTACATAACCCAGGCATAGACGGCTATTAAACCAATACCGCGTGTAAAGAACCAGGCTGCCACAGCAACAAGAAACCAGATCACGCCCTTGTTGAAAAGGCCAAGGTACATGTAGCCCGCCCCCGGAAAGATCAGGTTAAGCAAACAGGTCAAGATAGGGTCTTTACGGAACCGGGTTTTCTCTTTTCGCTCTGAAGAGGCCTCCATTCCAACCGCTTCGCTGTCTAAAACGGTGCGGCAGTAACGGCACTTTACAGCAAAACCGACCACTTTTTCGCCACAATTGGGGCAGCGTTTGCGTTCAAGCCTTTCATCGCCCTTTTCGAAGTCAGGCTTTCCGCCGCAGCCATCAGTGCTGCAGCCGCCCGATTTTTCCCAGCATGCTGAATGATAGTTAGACATGCAGAGCCGACAGCGAACCGACATCTCTCCCGGCTTTATATCCTGACCACAGGCACTGCAGTATTTTTCTTTCATATAATAAACCTCCTTCTTAATTATAACACAATTCGTCCATGTTTTCGGGCAGGAATAATTTACTTGCCCTTTAGCAGGTTAAGGTTGATAATTATCAACAAGGGGGGAGATTACATGGAGAGCCGGGAAGTAGCAAAAGCGGCGATCAGCATAGCGATGACATCCAGCAGGGAAGAAGAAATGGAAATGAAAAAAGAACATTTACAGGGCGGGATCCAGTCCCTGGCGGTAGACTATGGCGGCGAATTTCTCAGTTCCCTGCAAAAAGTGGTTGAACGGGCCGTGGTAGCCTCAAAGCGTGAAAACATTATCGATGATTCTTCGCATTCTGACGGAGCAGTGGCAGGCGCTACCCGCGAAGCCCTGGCCCAGATCATGCCCAAGGCGCTTGGTCTGAATGTGGGCGGAAAAGTAGGCATTGCCCGTGGCGGAGAACACGTTGCGGTAGCCATCTTTTTCGGGATCGGACTGCTCCACCGCAACGATATCGCTATAGGTCTGGGACACCGGGTCGTCTGATTGATTTATGGAAGGAACCAAAAGCCTTTATCTGCTGTCCCTTTAACAAAGGAGGCTGAATAAGATGTCGATAAAAAGAGCGGGTCTGATTGCAACAATTGCCCTGTTAGCCCTGGCCGGAAGCCTGTTGTTAGTCTCTTGCGCTGCACAGGAGTATGCCGGTTATGACAGTGTTGAGTGGGATGCTCCTGTGGCTGAAGACAGGGCGGCTTATGATGATTCAGGTTACTATGCCGAAGAAGCCTACCCTCCCAGCGATGCGGCTGAAGCTTACAAGGTTGAGCCGGGGCAGGCCGGGCCTCGCCGGATCATCCGAAACGGTTCAATCGAACTTTCTGTGAAAGACACCAAAGAAACCGTAGCTGAAATCCGCCAAATTACGGAAGCGGCAAACGGTTTGATCAGCGAATCTTACATCTATGAAACCCGGGATGGTCTCCATCACGGCCACATGACCCTGCGGATTCCTGAAACCCGTTTCGACCTTCTCATGGAACAGCTTGAGGAACTTGGTAAGGCGGCCAACGTCCAATTCAGTCAGCAGGATGTAACCATGCAGTACGTCGATCTGGAATCAAGGCTGAATAACCAGAAAGCCCAGGAAGAAAGATTAAGAGAGATCCTGGAGATGGCCGAGAACGTGGAAGAGGTTCTTGAAGTGGAAAGGGAGCTCTACAGGGTCAGGGGCGAGATCGAATCGATGACCGCCCAGTTTACCTACCTGCAGGACCAGGTAGCCTATTCAACCATATTGGTGACGCTGCGCGAGGAAAGCATCCCTACAGAGACCATTTCGCCAAGCCCCTTTGAAGATTTCGGCAGCAGGATTAGCCAGGCTTTAATTGGCAGCATAAACTTTTTACTCCAGGTAATTTCAGTTCTTGCCATTGCCATGGTGGCGTTAATTCCGATAGCAATTGTGCTGGCTATTCCGGTCACCCTGATCTGGCTGCTGGTTAGAAAGAGGATCCGGCAAAAACTTGAAGCCCGTGAAAGCAGCGCCCCTTCGGAAGACAATCTCAGCAACCGGTAAAAAGCGTTAAATAAAAGCTGCCCCTCGGGGCAGCTTTGTTATTTTTACGATAGTTTTAAGCCTTACCCAAATGATCAGGATCTGATCACTTCATCTTCAAGGATATCTTCACGTTCAAAAAGCTCAATCGCTTTTTGGAGGAGTTCAAGCAGCTGCTCGCGCTCGCCTTCCGGAACCCTGGAAAGGTAGAGAGCCAAAAGCAGGTTGCGTCTTTCTTCAACATCGTTCAAAACTTTGAGCCCTTTAGGAGTAATAGTAATCCAGACCTGCCGCCTGTCCTGTACCTGTCGTTCCCGGGTTACGAGATTCATCCGGTGCAGCCTGTTAATAAGGGCCGTAACGGCGCTAAGGGTAACTCCGAGCATATGCGCCAGGTAGGAAGTATTGCAGGGATTTTTGCGTAAGGCCCGCAGCACAATATATTGGGTGTCGGTGATCTCATCTACCGTATAGCGGTTAAAAAGCACGCGAACCCTGTAGATCAGGCGGCTGAAGGCCTGATCAATATCTTTAACATACCTGGTCAGGTTGTCATCCTTAATTATCAAAACCCCGCTATCCTCGCCGTGAACAGGCCATACTGTACAGGCGCAACAATTAAAGTGTTTAATATTTGCTGTTATAATTAATAACACCGAATGGGTAATCGGTCAAGGGAAAGCCTTGTGAATTTTGTTTTCCCACAGCTCTGTGTTAGAGTAAAAAAGAGCAAGGCCATTTGCACAACCGGGGTGATCCTGGCAAGGAGGAAAAAGGCCGTGTTTCCCAGTAAATTCTTAACGTCAGAACATCTAAAAAACCTGCTGATTCCCGCAGCAGCCGGAGTAGTTTGCATTGCCGCTTTTCCGCCTCTTGATTTCGGGTTCCTGGCCTGGCTTGCGCTGCTCCCTTTGCTCTACATAGTTTTTCAGGTCAGCCCGCGTCGCGCCTTTTGGGCAGGCTTTTCATTCGGGCTCCCCCTCCATCTTTATCTCAATCTTTACCTTGCCGAGGTCCTGCTCCCCTATCTCCCGGGCTGGCTGGCCCTGACGGCCCTGGCAGCCATTGTGATTTATACCAGCCTTTTCAACGCCCTCTTCGCATGGTCTGCCTCCCTTGTAAAGCGCTTTGCCCCTCCTTTATTCACCATAACCGCCATTCCGGCCCTTTGGCTGGTGATGGAATATATGCGTTCTATCGGTTTCATGGCCTACAACAACGGTTACCTGGGTTATACGCAGTGGGGTTATCCATTTATTTTGAACCTGACTGCAACCTATGGATACTGGGGGCTCCCTTTCATAATGCTCTTGTTCCAAACCCTGATTTGCCATTACATTATGGAACCGTCCATGAAAAAAGCAGCCGGGAGAGCGGCCGCTTTGCTTGCTCTTCTGGCAGCAGTCGGCCTGGCCCTGCCTGAATTTAGCCGGGTTGAAGAAGCAGGGCGAAAGCCGCTGGATATCCTGCTCATACAGGGCAACTCAGCTGCCGGGGATGTTTTGCTGCAAGCCGGTAAAGAAGATATTTTACAAGATTACCTGGAGCTGACAATGGAAGCGGCAAGCTTAAGCAGCGGCACCGAGTTAATTGTCTGGCCGGAAACCGTAGTCGATCTCTCTTACACCAACAGTCCCGAGCATCGTAAGGCAATGTCTGAGGCGGCCGTTGAACTGGAAGCAGCTTTCCTCTACGGAGCCAGGGTTCGCACACCTGATCATCTTTATAACTCTATCGCCCTGCTCCAACCGGGAAAGGAAGAGGTTCCCATGTATCATAAGCATCGCCTGGTCCCTTTCGTGGAGTATTTCCCTTATGACAAACTGCTCAACCAAATTCTACAGCTCGATTTGCTGCTCGGCAGCTATACAGCCGGAGAAGAGATAACTATATTCAACCTTGATGGATTGCCCCTGGCCGGTGTAATCTGTTTTGAGTCTTATTTCGGCGATCATACCCGTCTTTTTGCCGCCGGCAACAGCCGCCACCTCTTTATCCTGACCAACGATGCCTGGTTTGGCGACACGATCGGCCTGGAGCAGCACGCCCAGGTGGCCGCAATCAGGGCAGCCGAAAGCGGTATCGGGGTTACCCAGGCAGCAAACAGCGGCATTACTATTTCCTTTGATTACCGGGGCAGAGAACTGTTCCGTTCAGAAAAATCGGTCCGGGATTACTTCGCGGTCAGTTTGGATCTGAAAAAGCGGGCTACTATTTATGCCCGCTTTGGAGATTACTTCCCTGTTTTTTGGACTTTATACCTGTTGGCCGGCATCTTCTATTACAATTTCTACCTGCGGAAGCGCAATCTTTCTTCGCCGGGTCCGGGAAAACCGGAACTGTAAAAGAGGGCAGGCCTGCCGGGGCCGGCTTACCTGAGGAAGCCTTTGATCAGGACGACCGGAGTGCCCGCATCGGCAGAGCCGCTGACCAGGTCGGCCAAACTGGCCAGGATATCTTCCATCCTCCTCGGGGTGGTGCCTTCCTTCTCCAGGCTGCTCTCCGGAAGATCCCGGCGGCAGCTCTCTTCCAGGATTGCCTCGATTTCTGAAGCGTTTTTACCCTGTTCATGAAAGCACAAATCGGCCAGATACTTGTACTTGACCCCTTCGCGCAAGTGATCGAGTCCTGAAGTAGCCGCAAATGCAGGGCGGGGATCAGCCAGTTCATAAATTCCGCTGGTTGGGTCTTTGTAAGCGCCGTCGCCATAAATCAGCACTTCAACATCGAGACCTAAAAGGTTTTTTACTTTTTCTTTAATATCATCAACAACCTTCTGCCCGTCGCGGGGAGCAAGTTTCAGTTTGCCGGCAGCGGACATATTACTGCCCAGCAAGCCCCATTCAGAATATGCTGAACCGCTGTTGCAAACCTGATCAAGTGTGATGCAATTAGCAAATTCTTCGGCAATGATCTCCCTGGTCATGAAGCGCTGGTGAATATCAGCAGCAATTACCCCGTCAGGGGCAAAATCAAGCGAAGCGAGCGGATCATTACTGAGGATGATCACAGGATTTGCGCCTTCTGAAAAAATAGTTTCGCGATAGAGCTCAATATAGTTAACCCCCGTAATGGGGTGCCTGAAATCGGTCCCGGCCAGGTCGTCTTCTGTGATCAGGTCTTTGCCAATATGGATTGCTCTATCGGAAGGGATGATCTGATTGCCTACTTCATCACAGGGGAAAGATAGCTGTACCACAACTTCGCCTGCAGGAACTGCCCTTGCTATTCCCTTCAAGATCATGGAAAAGCGGTTTCGACTGGCAATGGGAAATATTACAGAAACCCGGCTGTGAGGCGATAATGATAGTTTCTCTTTAATTTCCCGGGCAATATCATCGAGAGTAACATAGTTGTCCTGGGCCCTGGCTACGATCGATTCGGTCACGCAGACAACATCGCCATCGGCCAGCAGGCCGTCCCGGTGACAGCGGGAAAGCGCTTCATATACTACTTCAACTACGTCCATTCCAGGCAGAACCACACCCATCCTCAGGCCAAATGCCATCGGCCCCAGGTAATCGGGGAATTTAATCATTTATATCGCCTCCTATTTTTCCGTACCCGGGCAGACTTCGGCACGCAGGCCGAGCAGAGCCTCATAATCCTTCCAGGTATTAATATTCGTAAAAGACAGCTGGGCCGGATCGAAACGGGCAATCTCTTCTTCTTCGATCCGCCTGATCGCTACCTGTTCATAAAAAGAGGTGACCTTAAAATTACCGGAGGTAAAAACATTTTCTATTTCCTGAATGCAGCGGCGGCTGTAAAAGGCATGGAGCGGTTGATAGTAGGTGCCCACGCAGGGGACTACAGCATCGTAAGCCGGAGCATAGCGGGACATGTATGCTATTAACTGCAGGTTCAGCATGGGCATGTCGCATGCGGCAAAAAACTGGTAAGGCAGGTCTGAAGCGCTCAACCCGGCGTGGATGCCCCGCAGGGGGCTTTTTTCTTTCTGACCGATCAGGTCAGAGGCAAGCTTAACCGGCAGATGGCTGTATAATTCCTGGCGGTCGGTAACAATAGTAATTTCAGAAAACATGGCTCCAAGATGGCTGACCATATGCTCGATCAGGGTTTTTTCGCCATAAGTAAGCAGGGCCTTGGGGCGGCCAAGCCTTTTGCTGTCGCCACCGGCCAGGATCACTGCACCGGTGCGGTTCTCTTCTATGCTATCTTTATTTACCATTTTTTTGAACCACCGTCCAACTCAAGTCACTTTAAAGGTTTTCCCGTTCCTTATTGCGCTTACGTTCGCTGATCAAGACCATCAGGATTCCAAGCTCATAAAGTAACGTCAGGGGTATAATCAAGATTAACTGCGATATAATATCCGGCGGTGTAATAACCGCTGAAAGCAGCAGCAGGATTAAAACAGCAACCTTGCGGTGTTTTCGTAAAAACTGGGTCGAAATCAAACCCATTTTGCCCAGGGCCCAGGTAAAAAGCGGCAGCTGAAAGACAAGGCCTATGGCCATGTGAAAGGAGAAGATAAACGAAATATATTCGCTTACCGTAAACCTGGGTTCAAGTTCCCCGGCGGCAAACCGGAGAAAAAAGAAAAGCGTAAACGGATAAGCTATGTAATAGGCAAAAAACACTCCTGCGCTGAATAGAATCAGGATGCCTAAAATGACACCCACGTAGAATTTTTTTTCGCCCCCTGTTAAGCCCGGAAAGATAAACGCGGATATTTCATAGATGATAACCGGAGATGATAATATTAAACCGCTGATAAATGCCAGGCGCAGGTTGGCGACAAAAGCTTCAGGCGGAGAAAGGTAAATTAGTTTAAGCCCTTCGAGCGGGATTGTCAGCAGTCCCCTGATCGGCTCTATATTGGCAAAACAAAAAATTGCCGCAACAAGGAAAGCGCCTGCCGATATTGCTATACGCAGGCGCAGCTCCACAAAATGCTCAAGTATTGGCATACTGCCATCACTGTTTTTGGCCACCTCAGCTAAGAACCCTCCCGGGGCTGCCGCCGGTGCACTTACAAGCCCTCAGGCATTTCGAACTCCCTGACGGGAGATTATGCCTTACTTTTTAGAATCAGAGTCCGGGGCAGCAGAGTCGTCCGATTCCGAGCCGCTCTTCAGGCCATCCTTGAGTTCAACTACACTTCTGCCGATAGCTTTAGCCAGTTCGGGCAGTTTTTTTGAGCCGAAGATCAGTAAAAGAATGGCCAGTATTGCCACTATTTCCCATATGCCAAATCTACCAAACATCCCTGTTCCTCCTCAAATGGGAATCGTCTTGCCGTATGTTACCACCCTGTATTGTAACACATTAAGCTTGATCCAGTAAAACCGGCCGCCTCTTCTGCCCAGGCTAAAGCATACAGGCTTTTCGCCAGGCCACGATTGGGGCAGCGTTAAAAGCTAAACGCACCTAACCGGATCCGGAATATATCAGCCCGAGTCTTTTGTTTCACTACTGTCATCATCAAGGCTGATTGAATCCTTTAAATCACTGGTTGCTTTTTTAAACTCCTTAAGCCCCTTACCAATAGAACGCCCCAGTTCGGGCAGCTTGGAAGGGCCAAATATAATCAAAGCCACTGACAGGACTAATAATATTTCCCAAATCCCTATTTTTGAGCCAATCATATTTATTTCACCTCCGCGAAATTGCAGTAGCAGGCTGTATACTTCAAACGCTTTGCGGTTTCCATTATAGCCTAGTTAGCCATTTTTTGCGAGATCAACTTTTTTCGATCAATCCCGGAGGAGGCATATCATTTTATCGCTTCAAGCCGGTTTTATTCCCGGCCTGATAATTTTAGTGCCACAAAAAGAGCCGGGGCTCCAAGGGTCGCCCAAAGACCGCCCAGCGCGTAGCGGATAAAACCCAGGTATGTAACAGCTGAAGGCAACAGGCCGCCCAACCCGATAATTATGCCGAAAAGTACAGCTAACCCCAGCAGCGATTTGAGAACCTGCTTAACGAAGGGAGCTGATGTTCGGGCGCGTACTTTTTGTCTTTCCAGGACGTAACCGACAGAAATACCGGAGAGGTAGCCAAGAATTTTTGGCGGGTCTGCGCCAGGCAAGACTGTAACCAGGATCAGCGGAATAATAATCGCAGCAGTTATAAGCACAGGTGCGGCAAGTTTCTCCGCCAGCCCTTTTTCATAGATAACACTGCTTGACCAGAGAAAGAAAAGCAGGAAAGGGATCCCGAAAGCAAGCCCGCCGATGACATCGCCCAGGAAATGATAACCCAGGGTAAGGCGGGAAAAACCGATCAAAACCACAGCAACAAAAAACCAGATCCAGTAAACCTTTTTATTCAACCTGGCTGCTATATAGCCCCATACCGTTACAGCGGTAAGAGTGTGACCGCTTGGGAAAGCGTAACTACCCGCAGGGTGGATTACCCCCTCGATAGGCGGACGCTCAAGCATGGTCAAATCCTTAATTAAATTGCTGTATGTTGCAGATGTTAGCAGCATGAATGCGCTCCAGAAACCAAGAGTTTTACTGACGCACCACAACAGGACCGAAAAAAATATCATGAAAAACTGATCATCGCCAAGAAATGTAAAACCCCTGAAGAAATACTCAACCGGAGTACTGCTCCAACCAACAAGGGTCTGGATAAAAACTGTGCTGCGCGTTTGCGGCCAGGCCAGTATAAGAATCAGGGCCGAAAGCGCCGTAACCAGCCAACAGGCAAGGATCCAGAATTTTTCACGTCCCGGGTCCCGGGAAAAGTAGGGCCTCGTAACGGGGGAAATGTTCATTTTCTCTCCTCCTCAGCGGCATAGCTGCCCTTTATCAATCTAAATCATCCAGCAGTTTTTGGGCCTGATCAAGGAATGCTGCCGGGACCAAAACCTGCACTTCCGGGGCCAGCCCGCCGATAACCCTCATCGCCCCGGTGTAGGGACTGCTATCCCTTTTGTCAGCAGGAATTCCGGCTTCCCGTAAAAACCCGCATACAATATCTGCTTCAACATCGTTAGCCGTTTCCACCAGCAAGACCCAGTTTTCATTCATCCTATCCCGCCTGCTTTCTGCCAAAAATAGTATGGCAATTCCAGTTAGACTTATATTCTCTGCCGGCGTTGCATACTCCTGCCCGGTTCAATCGGCCCGGGCCTGTTTAAAGATGCTCTTTAGAAGGCGCCGGTTCAATGTTCCACTCTTTGCAAAACCTGAGCTGCAGGCAAAAGTTAACCTGCGATGATCCGCTGAAGCTTCCTGCATATTTGACTGGCTCGACGTTCAGGTCTATGATGAAATCAGCAACCGGGAGGAGAAGCTGCCAATGGACTTAACGCTGCAACAGCTTCAAGACATTGCTGCAAAAATTGGGCTGAGCCAGGTAGGGGTAAGCGGACCCGAAAGGGTGGCCGGGCTTTTCGATCTCCTTGAAAAGCGCCGGGCCGAAGGGAGAATAAGCCCTTTTGAGGAAAAGGAGCCCTTGCAGCGAATTCATCCCGGGACAATTTTTGAAGGCTGCAGCAGTGTGATAGCCCTGGCGGTGCCATTTCGGCCAAAACCGCATCGGGTACCTCTTACCGGTACTCCGCTTCCAAAAGGGCTGGTGGCAGCCTGTGCCCGTGGACTGGATTATCACCTGCTGGCAAAGGAGAAAGCAGAAGCGCTAATTTCTGCAATAGCAAAGAAAACCGGCAGTGGTAATCGGTTCCTGATTCATTGTGACCAGGGGCCGCTGGTTGAAAGAGCCCTGGCGGTTAAGGCCGGGCTTGGCATTCATGGGAATAACTGCACCCTGATAAACCCGGAATATGGTTCATACACTGCCCTGGCTTTGATCCTGACCGGGGTTGATATAGAGCCGGGTCGGCCGTTAAAAGGCGGGTGTTCTAATTGTAGAAAATGTTTGGAACAATGCCCTACAGGCGCCCTGCTTCAGCCTGGAGTCCTTGATTACCGGCGCTGCCTCTCATACCTAACCCAGGCTTCCGGGGAATTCCCGCACCAGTTCCGCCCCCTGCTGGGCCGGAGGATATACGGCTGCGACAGCTGCCAGGAGTGCTGTCCCCATAATAAAGAAGCAGCCTACTCTCTTTTTCCGGAGGCTTCGCTTGAATTTTTCCCGGGCGAACCGGATCTGAAGGCGCTGCTGGAGATGACAAGAAAAGAATATGACCTGACCATTGGCCTGACTTCGGCAGGGTGGCGGGGGAAAACCACCCTGCAGCGTAACACAGTAATAGCGGCAGGGAATACAAAAAACCCGGACATGGTCAAACTTTTGCTCCGCCTTCTGGAAAACGACCGCAGGCCTGTGATCAGGGGCCATGCTGCCTGGGCCCTGGGCCAAATTGGGGGCACAAAATCAGTCAGGGGACTGCAAAAAGCACTACCGGGCGATCCTGAGGAAACGGTTAGGGTAGAAGCTAGAATAGCCCTGGAAAAACTTACTTCCTGAGCCCTTTAATTACGGTGAAAACCGCAAGGGCAATAACGAGGGCGCCCGCAGAAACGGCGGGGATAAGCAGCCTGATAAATTGTCCTTCCTGCTGCATGGCCCAGCGCTGGCCGCTGTTGACAAGGCCGTGCTCCAGCAGGGCAGGCAGGCTGACAGCCAGCAGCAGGGTGGAGAGCAGTATGGGCGCCCATTGAAAGCGTTTAAATTCGTCTCCTTCCGGAAATCCGAGAAATGCGGAAAAGAGAAGAGACAGTTCACCGCTGCGAAGGTCGTATAGGGCTAAAGCCAAAAAAAGCCCGCCAAGAAAGAGCATGAAAAGGTGCGATAAACCAAAGTAGGCAAATAGTAATATTGCGGCAAGCAGCGTTACCAGGTCGAGTACTATGAAGATAACCGCTCTTTTGTAGTTCATTCCTTTTTCTGACACCGCCTTTCTAATTAATAAGAACAGGCTTAAGAATTTCCGGCAGGTATTTTACCTTTTAGCCAACCCTGTAGTATTATTATACTAAATCTTTCGATGGAGGCATGCAGAAATGAGCAGTTCTTTTCATTTGACCCGGGTTAAAGGGATACCGGTAGAAATTCATATTAGCTGGCTGCTTGTGTTCTTCCTTTTCAGCGTAGCCCTGGCCGGATCATATTACCCGGAAATGGCGCCCGGGCTGAGCACTACAGCATATTGGGCGGCCGGAATGCTGACTACGATCATCGCTTTCGCTTCGGTCCTTTTACATGAGTTAGGACATTCCCTGGTGGCAATAAGCGAGGGCATTCCGATCAAAAAAATTACCCTCTTCATTTTCGGCGGGGTAGCGCAAATGGAAGCAGAGCCAAAAACCCCGGGGGCAGAATTCAAGATTACCGCCGCCGGGCCGCTGACCAGCCTTGCCATTGCCATTGTTCTGTTTGCCCTCTATTACCTCTTCCCTGCTCCGGGCCGGCTCTACAGCGAATCAATTTTTTTTGTAGCCCGCTTAAACCTGATCGTTTCGGTTTTCAACCTCATTCCTGCCTTTCCCCTTGACGGAGGGCGAATTTTTCGTTCCCTGATCTGGCATTTTAACAAAAATATGCTCAAAGCAACCCGGATTGCCGTTAATACCGGCAGTGCCTTTTCCTTCTTTGCCATGGGGTTAGGGTTTATGATGATCTTTTTCCAGGGCCAACTCTGGGGGCTGTGGCTAATTTTCCTGGGCTGGATGATCTATCAGGCCGGCCAGTCGAGCTATTCGCAGCTTGTTTTCCAGGAGACTTTCTCCGGCGTAAAGGTATCTTCCCTGATGAGCACTGCGCTGGAAACGGTTTCACCCGACCTTACTCTCGACGAACTGGCAGAGCATTTCTTGCACCACAAATTCGGCGCTTTCCCCGTAGTTTACGGATCCACAACTCACGGCCTGGTATCGCTGCAGGATTTAAAAGCGGTACCGCGGGAGAATTGGCCGGCCACAAGAGTGAGCAGCGTCATGACCCCTTTGAAAAACTGCCTTGTTTTGAAACCTGATACCGACGCAGCAGGTGTGATGATGAAAATGGCCTCGCTAAACACCGGAAGAGCCCTGGTTATGGACGAGGGCGAACTGGTTGGCCTGCTCAGCCGTACCGACATGATGAGATTTATCCAGATGCACATGGTCTTAGGTTCCGACCAATGAGCTGGAACTTAAATATACCGAAGTAAAAGGAGTAGTGGTCCAATAATGGCTGCACTGGTAGAACCGGTTAAGCGTGGCTTTACTAAAAGCCTGAGCCTGCTGTTAATGCTAACGAAAATAATTGTCCCTGTTACCATTCTGGTAGCTGTTCTCGATCATTTTGGGATAGTGGAACATATCGCCCACTTCTTTTCCCCGGCCATGTCCCTCCTGGGGCTGCCCGGGGAAGCAACCATTATCCTGCTGCTCGGATTTTTCATTAACCTGTACGCCGCCCTGGGCGTGATCGCCGCGATCTCCCTCAGCGCCCAGCAGCTGACTGTTTTGGCCCTGATGTTGGGAATCTGCCATGAACTGCCAGTTGAAACCATGGTCTGCCGCTATACCGGCCTTCCGGTTCCGGTTTCAGCCCTCCTGCGGATCGTCACGGCGTTTATTGCCGGCTTTGCCTTACATTTAACCTATAGTCTCTTCGGGGGAGGGTAAGCCGCTCATGATCCAGTTATTAATCGATACCGTTGTAAGCACCTTAACCACGATCGGGCGGCTGGCTCTGCTGCTAATTCCGATCATGATTCTGATTGAACTGGCCAGGCACTTCAGGCTGATCGAAAAAATGACCCATAAGATCAAGGGCGCCCTGAGATTACTTACCCTGCCACCTGAAGCAGCCTTTCCGCTGCTGGTGGGGATGTTTTTCGGCATCGTCCTGGGAGCGGCCCTGATCATTGATTACGCGCGCGAAGGCATTCTCAAAAAGAGAGATCTAATCCTGATTGGAATCTTCTTAAGTATATCCCACTCGGTGATTGAAGATACCTTTATATTTGCCGTCTTCGGTGCCAATCCGGTTATACTGGTCCTAACCCGGCTGGCCCTGGCGATCATTATCACCAGGATCGCAGCGATATTCCTCGATCGATACCACCACGGCGGGGAAGAAGCGCCGGTGAACAGCGAAGGCCAAACAAGCCCGTAACTTCTGGTGAAATATCAACAATTAAGCTATACAACAAAATATCTAACAGGCCAAACAAAAACAAGCGGTTGGTTTTCCTTACAGCTAAAATGCTGACAGGCTGCCCTGTTTATCTAAAAAATTTTCCGGTAACAGCAGGGCACCCGGTCTGAGCTTACATAAAGAGAAGCTCAATCCAGTGGGCAATCAAACCGGCCGCTATACATACAGGAATGTGCAGGGCAATCCTGAACAGGCTGAAGCGCAAGCCTAAAAAACCGCTCTCGAAAGGCACCCGCGAAAGCCCCAGGAATGTCCAGCCGGTAATAAGGGCGATAGTAGTACCGAGACCGGCGCCGGAGGCATATATGGTGGCGATTATGGGATATGAAGCGTACGGCCCTACTGCCATAAGCATTCCCCCGAGGGTGCCGAGAAGGACTCCTGTCAGGCCGGCTTCACCGGCCAGCCATCTTTTAACAAACTCTTCCGGGATTAATACTTCAAGCATACCGGCCAGGAGCAGGGCTAAAAGGATTGCAGGCAAAACAGTTATCAGACCCCTGAGCCCGGCTCTGAGGCCGTTCATGTGCATCCCTTTTTTCATATTTATAAAATACAAGACCAGGGCCAGGAAGAGAAAAATAACGGTGGTAAAAATCATTGTTCGGCCTCCTTTTCCCAGTAGACGCCGGCCGGCCCATCAGGGAAAAAACGCCTGCTCAGCAGCCCCATCAGGAAAGGGACGGGTAATGTAATCAAGTTCCTCAGCAGGGCCAGTCCGGGTGAAATAAGGCTGATTTCTAAAGGCAGCCTGGTAAAATCATAGCCATGCTTACCGATGACAAAAGAATAGAGCAGGTAAAAAGGGATGCCTTTTCCTCTGAAGCCCACCAGGAAGGGGTAAAGAATGTAGGGTCCACCGGGCATCAGGCCGCCGGCAAGAGAGCTGAAAGCTATCCCCCTGCTTCCTGAATACTTTTCCAGCAAGGCTTTAATCACATCAGGAGTAAGCAGCATCTGCAGCTGACCGATGACCAGGAATGCAGCCAGGATCAAGGGGACAGCCTGCGATGCGGTCAGAGAGGCCCTGCCCAGCCCGGCCGTGACCAGTTCAATGCCACCGCTAATATAGGCGATACTAATCATCACCAGCGTTACGACCAGAAGTCCGAGGATCGTTTTCTTCAAGATAGTTACCCCTCCATTTTTTAATTCGCAGCGTTACCTTCTCTGTTTCCGTTTATTTCATCCAAAGCCTTCTTGACGCCGGGATCCGGTTTTAATAATAGGAGCAGGAGTCAGTACCGGCGTGACGGGGTTCCCAACAGGCTATTTCTACTAAAGTTTCTTCAATCCTTCAGAAAGATAAAGGCAGGCAGGAGTTACCCTGTCTGCCCTTTCAATTGGCTGTTTTCCCTATGAAGTTGTTGTCTCAGGTATCGGACTACTCATGTTGATTCAAACAATCACAATCTCTTTCTTATTTTACTCGATGAAGCCTTTCTCAATCAGCCATTCTTCGGCAGCTTCAACAGGCTCGTAGTCTTCAAAAGCAACTTTCTCGTTCAATCCGGACATTTCTTCAGCAGTCAGAGCCCGGGCAATCGGATTGAGAATATCCGCTATTTGCGGCAGATCATCCAGTGCATCCTGACGCACAACCGGCGCGCAATTGTAAGGCGGGTGGAACAGCAGGTCATCTTCCAGGTTTACGAAATCATAAGCGGCAATTTCCGGGTTAGTCGCAAAACCTGAAGCAGTCGAGACCTGCTCATTTAGAAGAGCCTGGTAAGTGAGCGCCAGGTCCATCACATTCAATTCTTCGAACTCAAAATCATACAGTTCGCTCAAACCGAGATATCCATCCGGACGGGCAGAGTATTCGTGCCCGCTGGCAAAGGACCAGGTTCCCGGTTCAGGCGCTTCAACGCCGGTATTGATAGCTTCAGCAAGGTCACTAATCGTTTCAATACCCCATTCTTCAGCATCAGCACGGCGCATCATAACCGTATAGGTATTATTGAATCCGGTTACATCCAGCCAGACCAGGCCGTTGGCGAGGTCTTCTTCTTTTACCAGCTCATAGAGTTCCTCAGGATCGGTAACCGCTTCATCGTAGCCGAATATTTCCATCCAGGCCGTCCCCGTATATTCCCAATATATGTCAATATCTCCTCTTTCAAGAGCTTCGCGGGCAATAACGGTTCCACCCAGGCCGGTTTCATCGACGGTGGGGATTCCATGATATTCCAGGGCCAGAATTGCCAGCTGCCCCAAAATAAGCGGTTCGGTAAACTCTTTAGAACCGACCACTATCTCCCGGTCAATAGCCGGATCATCAACCGGGTCATCAACAGGGTCATCGACCGGATCGTCAACAGGATCGTCAACAACTTCTTCCGGCTCACAACCGATCACGAACAGTGAACCCACAATCAACAATGCCGCTAACAGCAGCGCAAACATATATTTAGCATTCATAAAACTAAGTTCCCCCTTTATATTTTCTCCTTTACAGGAAAACAGCCAAACTTTATAATCATTAATCACACTTTAAGGCGAAAAATCTTCAAGTATATAGATTGAGCGTTAATAATTGAACCTGTTCCTTCCTTAAGACCAGCGCACCAGGTACGACTCGAACCGGGCAACAAGGTAGTCGAGAATAATCGCAGTAATCGCCGCCAGTACAGCGCCATTTAAGATAATCATTTCCCGCTGCAGGGATAGTCCGGTTACGATCAGATCGCCGATTCCGCCGCCACCGATAAAAGTGGCCAGGGTTGCCGCTCCTACATTAATCACAACCGCGGTTCTTATACCCGAGGCGATGATCGGGTAGGCGATAGGCAGTTCAATCCGGGTTAAAATCCGGAAAGGGCTCATGCCCATGCCCCTGGCTGATTCAATGATGCTTGAATCTACATTGACTATCCCGGCAAAAGTGTTACGCAGTATAGGCAAAATTGAGTAGAGGAACAGGGCAAAAACCGCTGTTCTAAAGCCCAGCCCCAAAACGGAAAGGAAAAGGGCCAGGACAGCAAGACTGGGCACGGTTTGCCCCACGTTAACAATCGCTTCCACCCCTTTACCAATATAGAAAAGCCCGGGTCTTGAAAGCATTATACCAACCAGCACTCCCACCACGGTTGCGCCGATCATGGATACCAGCATCAACCAGAGATGCTCAGAAAGCGAGTCCATTACCTTGCCATAGGTAAGGTAGCTAGCTACAAGCCGGTCAGTGGGATTGTTGACGGAATAAACGACAATGGCCGCCCCGGCGGCAGCAAGGACTAAAGGTACGGCCAGCCATTCCCGCAGGGTCTGCAGCATAGCTATCCCTCCTCCTTGACAACGTTCAGGAGATCGCCCAGGGTAATTGTTCCCTGGTACTGGTCTTCCTCGTTTACCACGGCAACGTAGCCTTCGCCGCATTCGAGCATCACCGAAAGAGCATCGTTAAGGGTAGCGTCGCTGGTAACCGAATCCGGCAGGTCATTCATATAGTCGGATGCTACTTCGCCGGCTTTCTTTTTCAAATCGCCTATGCCGATAACACCCTTAAGCTTGTTATCCCTGTCGACAACCATTACCGAGCGAATACTGCTTTCTTCAATCCGCTTTTCGATCTCCTGGAGCGGCAAATCAATAGCCGCCGGTTTAGCCCGGTCAACATCATCAAGGATCTCCCTGATCCGGATCAGGTGCAGGCGCTTGATGGAACGATTACGCCCAACCAGGCTGGAAACAAACTCATCGGCAGGCGCACTTAAAAGATCGCTCGGCGTATCGTGCTGAATCAGTTCGCCATTGCGCATAACTGCTATGGTATCGCCCATCTTAATCGCTTCATCAATGTCATGGGTTACAAAGACAATTGTTTTGCTGATTCGTTCCTGAATTCGCAGGAATTCATTCTGCAGCCTGGCCCTGGTAATTGGATCAACAGCGCCAAAGGGTTCGTCCATCAGCATAATTGGCGGATCTGAAACCATCGCCCGGGCCACGCCCACTCTCTGCCGCTGCCCGCCGCTCAGCGCTGAAGGGTAACGATTAGCGTAAATTTCAGGATCCAGGCCAACCAGTTTCAAAAAATCATCAACACGCTGCTTGGTCTTTTCCCTGGACCATTTTTTCTCCCTTGGCACGGTGGCAACATTCTGCTCGATCGTGTAATGAGGGAAAAGGCCGATCTCCTGAATAACATAGCCGATATCGAGGCGCAGCTTAATCGGATCCATTTTCAGCGCATCCTGGCCGTCAATATAGATTTTACCGCTGGTCGGTTCATGGATACGGTTGATCATCTTCATTGTTGTAGTTTTACCGCAGCCCGACGGCCCCACCAGGACGCATATATCACCTTTCTTAATGTCCATGCTTAAATCTTTTACCGCAGGCACCTTCATCCCCGGGAATTTTTTGGTTACATTCTCAAGCTTGATCATTATCTGTTTACCTCCCTGCCTTTCCTCTTGCTGCAAAATAACGCTCACCCCCGGATAAAACGAAATCAAAGACAAGGGCAATCACAGAGACGCCCAGTGCCCCGGCAATAATCATCGGTTCACTCTGCCTGGAAATGCCCTGGAATATCAAACTGCCAAGGCCTCCTGCTCCTACATACGCGGCAATGGCCCCGATTCCCACGACCATAACTGTGGCGGTTCGGATACCGGCCATTATTACCGGCATAGCCAGCGGTATTTTCACTTTTGATAAAATTCGCCACTCAGTCATACCCATGGCAACGGCAGATTCGACTATAGCCGGACTTAACTCCTTAATACCCGTGTAGGTGTTACGCACAATCGGTAAAAGGCTGTAGAGGATCAGGGCTATCATTCCTGTTCTGAAACCGATCCCGAACAGCGGCACCAGGAATCCGAGCATGGCAATACTGGGAATAGTCATCAGGATCTGGCAAACTGAAAGAACTAGACCTGCAGCCCCGGTGTAGTAGCTGATCAAAATTCCGATGATAATAGAAACAACAATTGCAATGGCAACTGAGAGCAAAACCAGCCAGAGGTGTTCCAAAAACAGGCCCCAGACCAATTCACTTCTTCGATCCAGATAGGCCAGGGTTCTGGAAAGCAGGGAAGGGTCAGTTCCCTGGGCAGCCAGAATTGTGTGCTTTAAAAAAGGGGCCGCTGCTGTGAAGGGCAACCCGAATAGGTCAATCATTTATCGCTAATCGCCTCCTCTGTTTATTTGAACGAATACAAAATAGGCCGCAATATTAACTAGCATAGCCGTATTCTCAATACTAAAGTTGTAGTGATTCCAAATAGAAAGCGCGGAAACAACCCGGAGCACAAGGGTGTAATAGCCATTGGTATGTATACTATTTAATGCTAGTTTAGGAACTATATTTATTATTACATATCCAGAAAAAGGGCACAAATATTACCTTTTATAGCATTTAGCCTGCATATTGCCAATTTGCCTGTATATGAGAGTTTATCAAGTTTCAGGCTGTCTCAGCAGTGCTCTGGCTTTTATATGGATGTATATCCAAACAATTTATTAACTGCCGGACATTAAAGAGCTGTGATATAATATTGTGGTATTTTACAGGGAGGCAATAACTATGAACCCGGGTTTCTTACTGGCTGAGTGGCTGGCTAAAGATAGGGATCTGCGCAGACCGGCAGAGCGGTATCGAATTGGCCTGATTGAAAGCTGGTCTAGCATAGGGGTTAATCTTTTACTGGCCTTGCTTAAAATGATCTTCGGCCTGATCACAAACAGCATTGCCCTGATTGCCGATGCCATTCACAGCGCTTCGGACGTACTATCTTCGCTGGTGGTCCTGATCGGGTTCTCCCTGGCTCGCCGCAAACCAGACCGGGAGCATCCACATGGTCATGGACGAATAGAATACCTGGCCGGGCTATTTATTGCCATAATGTTAGTGGGCTCCGGAGTCTACTTCATTTACGGCTCATATGTGCGGCTCGTTGAAGGCGTTTACGCCAGACCAAGTATGGCTGCTTTGATCGCCGTTATCGCCGCTTTTATCGTTAAAGAATTGATGTACAGTTTTTCTATCCGCCTCAGTAAGCTAATTGATTCCGAGGTCCTGGCCGGCGATGCCTGGCACCACCGCACCGACTCGCTATCTTCACTGCTGGTAATTGCCGCAATTGCGGGCAGTTACCTGGGGATGCCTGCGCTCGATGCATACTTTGGTTTTGCTATTGCCCTGATCATCATCTATGCCGGCATTCAATTGGGACGCAAATCATGCAGCCGTCTCCTGGGAACCGCTCCTCCCGAGTCGCTGCAAAATGAAGTCAGTGCAAAAGCCCTTGAGGTTGACGGTGTGGTAGATGCCCATGATTTAGAAGTGCACGATTACGGCTCCTGGAAGGTGATGACAATCCATATCGTGGTCTGTAATACCTTGACCCTTGGCGAAGCGCATGATATTGCCCATAAGGTTGAAGACAGTTTAAGCAGTTGCTTTTACTGTGACGCGGTAGTCCACCTTGATCCGCGGTAGATGAAACATCACAAACCCTTCGGAATCTTCAAATCCTCAACCGGGCCGCTCTTATAATTATCGTCTTTAGTTAAAGAACCTGTTATACCGTCTTAGGTTTCCAGTTTTTAATCGCTTCAGTTATTGACCTCCTCGCTTCTGCCCCCTGCTGCACTTTAGCTTCATACATTCTGGCATCAGCTCTTCTGAAAGTGTCTTCAAGGCTCTGCTCCCTGCCTGTGCTAACGGCATAACCGAGCGATATGCTTATCGGCAGTACATTTGCCCCACTGTTATAGGCTGCAATATTTTTACGGATCCTGTCGATCACCCTTTCGCATTCATGCCCCGGGGTGTTAGGCAGAAGGATGGCAAATTCATCACCGCCTACCCTGGCCAAAACATCTGAACCGCGCAGACTTTTCTTCAATGCTTTGGAACAGTCGATCAGGAAGCGATCACCTTCAGTATGCCCCAATGAGTCATTAACCAGTTTCAGGCCGTCTAGATCAGCGGAGACGATGGATATGGGGTATTCTCTTGACTGCTCCAGCCTGTTAAGCTCATTGACAAGATAGTGACGGTTATATAGTTCTGTCAGCTGATCGTGAAAACTCAGGCGCCGAATTGTTTCTTCATTCCGGTGCCTGATCAACGCTTCGGAAATCAACTCGGCGACAACGCTGAGCAAACTAATTTCATCATCGGGCCAACTTCTGTTTTGCTGAACCGAATCAAGCCCGAAACAGCCAAATACTTTTCCTTCCCACACAAAAGGTATAGCCAGGATTGATTTTATCTTTTCACTGAGAAAATCTTCGCGGTCTGCCGCCGCCTCCGGCGGCATGAGATTAGTATCGGGGATATGAACTATTTCCCGCCTGCGAAGCCTGTTGACCCACCAGGGGGTCCGGTCAACCGGAAAACCCCGGTTCTTTTCCTGAACTGATTCAACTCCCGGAGCGCACCATTCATAGGGATTGTCGTAAGTTAAGCCGTCTTCGCTAAAAAGAATTACATAACTGCGGTCAATCGCAAAAAAGCGGCCAATCTCGCGCAGTGCATAGGTAATCCCCTCGTTAAGCTGCTCAGGGGGAAGGTTGACAAAGTTAGAGGAAATTGCCGAAACCAGCTTTTCAAATTCCAACCTGTACTTTAAGGCCTCTTCTGCCTGCTTGCGTTCGGTTATATCTTCAAGGATGCAGTCAAAATATAGCGCCTTCCCATCTTCGTCGCAAACGAGCTTCGCACTGTCGAGGCAGTAAACTGCAGACCCGTCCATTTTCCTTAGTTTAAGCTCGGCCGCAAAATAGCCGCCCTCCCGGATCACCCTGTCTGATGCCTTTACCCTATCGCTGGGATCATAGTATAAATCACGCATTTTTACCGCTTTAAGTTCATCGGGGGACTGCATCCCAAACAGTTTCAGGAAAGCCGGGTTGGCCATCAGAATATTCCCTTCAGTTCCAGGCGTAACCCGGTATATACCAACCGGCAGGTTATCAACCAGCGATCTCAACCTTTCCTCGCTTTTCATCAACTCCCTTTCGATTCCTTTTCGCTTGGTAATATCGCGTAACACCCATAGACTGCCAGGGGAATCCCCTCCGGGCATAATGAGCTCCTTTATTACAGGAGAAAATACCCTGTCTCCCAGCTGGATATCCTCCTTCGCTGATGTGAGATGGCCGGGCACAAACTTTCCGTAATTAAAAAGATCCTGATGCTCTTTACCCGCCGTTTTGTTCAGCGTTTGCGCGGAAGGGTTCATAGCTATTATATGCCCTTGCCGGTCGACAACTATGATCGGATCGGGTATGCTCTGAAAAAGCTGTTCCATTGCCAGCGGGCTTGTATCAAAAAGGTTTGAGGCAAAAACACCGATGGTTAAAATAATGACAGTTGCCATGAAGGCAATGGGAGTAAGGTCGAGAAAGCCGAAAGGCCTTATACCGGATACATAAACGAAATTAGCTGCAAAGGGTAGAAGAGAGCCCATGATAAAATATGTGACATAAGTCCGTCCGGCTCTTGAAGCGCTTACATACATGCGGATGAATAAACTGAAACCGCATAGAATAAGAATATAGGCATAGATCAGGTTCAGGGTCCAGAAGATACCGGGCTCGGTCTGGATATAGTTAAAACCTTCAACCTGACCGGCGGTGAAAGCACGGTAAAATAAGCCGTGGTAATTATTAGTGATAAGCGAAAGGTAAAATAGCGCCGGCAGCAGGCTCAGCAAGAAGATGTTCCTCCTTGTAAGCCAACCGTCATAGCCGCTGTAAGAGGCAGCAAAAAGCAGGTACAGCACCGGCACCGAAGCAACACCAAGGTACTGAACTATAACTGTGATTTTCAAATAAGCCGGGTTGTCATAAAGCAGTTCCAGCCCATAGCCAAAAAGCCATATAGCTACTGCGCCAAGAAGTACGGAAAGGATAAACCCTGCCTGGTTGTGCCTGTGTCTCCAGGCATACCAGGCCAGCAGCAGGGTCACCAGTGATGACAGGAATAAAAGGTTGCTAAGATAGTTCCAGGGCATCAGGCGGACACCTCAAAGGCGAGAAATAGTAAAGCCTGCTCTTCACCAGAAGGATATAGAGCAGGCAAACCGGTTAACCGTCGACGACGGTTATATTTTAAATTTTTCAGCCACCGCCGCCAAAGCCAACATATTGAAGTTCCCCGTTTTCAACCACAACCGGAACCTTATCAGCCTTATACTCTTCCTTGGCCTTCCTCAGAGCTTCCGGATCAGTGCCTACATTACGAAGTTCATACTCCACGCCCTTGCGGTCTAACACGGACAGCTGCTTTTCGCAGTAAGGGCAGCCGTCTTTTACATATACCTCGAGCATCTGATAATCTTCCTTTCAGCATCATTTTGGAACACAGTTCCTGCAGTAAATATTCTAAATTCTGCAGCACTTTGCTCTATTATATATTGAGCGGCACCGCCTGTGCAAGGCAATTTTCGATATAACGTCGCTACGAAAGGAGATCCATGGCCGTATAGAGCATGACCAGGGTTGTATCCACTACCGTATCAATTTCAACATATTCATCGGCGGAGTGGAAGTTGGCCCCGTCAGGCCCGAATAATACCGTGGGAATCTTCAGCCTTGGCGCGATATGGTTGGCGTCTGATTCGGAACGAAAATAGGTGGTCTGCATCTCCTTGCCGAGAACTTCCGCACTGCCCCGCTTCAGGGACTGTACCAGGGGAGTATTTTCTTCTATGGTCCATGGCAGGAAGTAAGCATCGGGATGAGGCAGATCCCTTAGCTTAATGTCAACCTCGCTTTGCAAATCGATGCTGTCCACGATCTCCTTAACCTCCTTAAGAGCCCTGTCAGCGTCACCTTCTACGGTATGGCGGTATATAGTAAAACTGGCTTCTTCCGGGACAAGAAGATATTTTTCACCGCCGCGTAAATTGGTAATGCACATGGTTCCTTTGCCAAGCTGAGGGTGTTCGCCCAGATCCAGGTTGTCCATTACCGCCGTTATTATCCTGGCTGCATCTTCAACAGCGTTAATACCTTTTTCGGGCGTTGCTCCATGAGCCGATTTTCCTCTAACCTTAACATGATATACAGCCGTGCCCCGGCTGCCCAGAGCCAGGCAGGGAAATTTTTCGCTGCCCGGAGCAAAGGGGCCTGAAGGTTCAGGAATAATGCAGAAATCAGAACCATCAGTTATGCCATCAACAATCGCGTAGTGAGTGCCCAACCCGTAAGGCCCTTCTTCATCACTTACTGCGGTGAACAGGATATCCCCCTTCAACTCAACTCCGGCCTCGACAAGGGCTTCAAGCATAAAGACAGATGCCGCCACGCCCGCTTTCATATCCAGTGACCCAAGGCCGTAGAGTCTGCCATCTTTTTCAATCCCTTCGTAAGGGTCGACCGTCCAGCCATCACAAAGGGGCACGGTATCTACGTGTCCATTAACAAGCAGCTGGGGCCCGCTTCCTGAGCCTTTCAGGCGAACAATCAGGTTTTCTCCTTTAAAGCCGGTTATTTTCGGCTCTTCATAGCGGTGAATTTTAGTTTCCAGGCGGTTGTAATAGGACATACGCCCCCGGAGAAAATCAATAATCTCTCCTTCTTCAAAAAAGGGGCTTTTAATATTGACCAGTTCCCTGAGCAGCTTGACCAGATCACCTCTCTGGACCAGGGCGGCAGCTTTATCAAAATCTTTTCCATTGACGGGCATAGTGGGCCTCCTTTTCAATCAGTTTTTGAAACCGGGCCTATTAAAGAATGGGGGAAGGCATGCCTTCCCCCAGGTAAAATGTCAAAGCAGTTTTTTTTACAAGCTTAGTTCTTCATCATCATCTTCCTTATACGCGCTTACGCTCTTAATATCGCCTTCCTTGAACATGGCAAAACCGATCCAGGCATAGATAACTGCGATAACGGGGACAAGGAAAGAAAGGAACGTGTACGGGATATATTGAATCGTGGGTACTCCAAGGCAGCCGTAGAAAAAGACTCCGCATAGCCCCCAGGGTACCAGCGGGGAGAAAACGGTTCCGGAGTCTTCAGAGGTCCTGGAAAGAACCTGCGGTAATAGCCCCAGTTTCTTATATGCCGGACGGTACATGCGGCCCGGAATGATGATCGCCATATACTGGCTGGCAGAAAAGAGGTTAACGGCGATTCCGGAAAGGACATGAGTAGTCACAAGACCGCCAACGCTGCTGACCAGCGCACCCATTTTCTCAAGTAATACATGAAGCATCTTCGTCTTCTCGATGATCCCCCCAAATGAGAGGGCAATAAAGCCGAGCGAGATAGTCCACATCATGCTCTGCAGACCGCCGCGGGACAACAGGCTGTCAAGCGCTTCTACTCCGGTATCAGAAACATAACCGTAGTTCATGTAATTCAACATTTCAGAAATGCTAACCCCCTGAAAGATCATAGCAAAAGCAGCGCCAATCAGGGAGGCGATAATCATTACAGCCAGGCCCGGAATACGTTTAACAGCAAGAATAACTACAATAATCGGCGGAATAAAGTAAATGGGACTAATGTGGAAATTCGCAGTCAACCCGTTGAGGACAACAGCAATTTGCTCCGCATCAATAGTGCCGCCGGCAAAGCGGGCGCCCATAATAGCGTAGAGAATCAGAGCAATAACCAGCGCGGGAATAGTAGTATACATCATACTTTTGATGTGATCAAAAAGGTCGGCTTCGCCGACCGCAGCGCCGAGGTTTGTCGAATCGGAGAGAGGTGACATCTTATCGCCAAAGATGGCCCCTGAAATTACCGCTCCGGCAGTCATCGGCGCAGGAATACCAAGCCCCATCCCGATCCCCATGAAGGCTACACCGAAGGTTGCCCCTGTAGTCCACGAACTGCCTGTTGTCACTGAAGCAATAGCACAGACCAGGCAGACTGTGGCCAGAAAGATCGTAGGAGTCAGGATAAGCATTCCATAATAAATCAACGAAGGGATAACGCCGGCAGGGATCCAGGAGCCAATCAGTACCCCGATCATCATCAGGATCATCATCGGCAGCATTGCCAGATTGCAGCCATATAATATGGCATCCTGGCACTCCTTGTAAGTATAACCCGAACTAATAGCAACTATAATGGCAACGACACTGGCTAAGATAAGGGTTATGTGCGTTACCCAGGCTTCCTCCAGGACGAAAACCTGGACAAAAAGGGCGACACTAAGAAAAAGAATCACAAATAAGGCACCGGCAAAACTGGGTCTCTTAGCATTTACCTGTTTCTGTTCAGCTGACATTTCATACCTCCTTAATGATTTATGGTAACCGGCAAATCAATTCAAGTATACCTATGGTCAATAAGTGTTTCACCTCCCTGCATTGAAATGCGAACTGGAAGAACAAGGGCCGCATCACTACTACTAATTCCGGAAAAGGGAAAAGTGCAAAATACACAATGAAGATAGAAGTTTGCAGGGCAGCCCCGGGCACTCTAATTCTTTTGCTGACTTGGTCTCGAATTTATTGATAATATAATTGTATTAGATAGTGGAAGCCGAGGCATTGGCTTTGTTGGCAAAATATATTTAAAATTATTCATACACCATGTATATATGCGAGCGCCCCATTGGACGTGGATTATGCAGGCAACAGGTTTATAGAACCGCATACTTTATTAACACGTAGGCCCGGCAGAATATATGGTTCCGGTTTCTTGACTTTAATCCTACCCTCTATTATAATTCAACCACAATATAACAGTTGCTTTACGGGAAAAGCGCTCACGGGGAAAGTCGATTTCCCGTGAGCTTTGTTTATCCGAAAGGGGTTAAATAATGCGTGTTGCTTTGTCCCAGTTAAACCCGACCGTAGGAGCGCTTGGCCGTAATGCCGCCAGGGTTGGAGAAAGCTACCTGACTGCCATGAAAAGCGGCGCAGAACTGGTCTTGTTCAGCGAGCTGTGCCTCTGCGGCTACCCGCCTAAAGATCTCCTTCTTTACGATAGTTTTATCCAGCGGGAGCGGGAATTAATCCTTAATCAACTGGCCCCTTTAACTAAAAACGGAGCCCCGCCCATGCTGATAGGAGCGACTCACAAGGAGGAAGATAAGCTTTATAACGCCGCCCTTCTGCTTGATAATGGCTCCATAAAAGCTGTCCACCGAAAAAGCCTGCTGCCCAACTATGATGTATTCGACGAAGCCCGTTATTTTCACAGCGCTCCCGCCCTTGAGCCGGAGATGTTCTCAGGGCTGCCCGCAGCAGTTACTATTTGCGAAGACATCTGGAATGACCGAGATTTTTTTCAACCCCCTCTCTATAACAGCGATCCGCTTGAAACACTCCTTGACAAAGGAACACGCCTGTTGATAAATCTTTCGGCCTCGCCTTACCACCTGGGAAAACACCGGCTGCGCGAAGAACTGCTGTCCTTTATCGCAAAAAAATACGGGTGCGGAATCATTTACCTGAACCAGGTCGGCGGAAATGACGAGTTAATATTCGACGGGCACAGCCTGGTCCTGAATAACCGGGGCGAGCTTCTATGCAGGGCAAATGCTTTCAGTGAAGATCTTCTATTTGTTGAAACCGACGAACTGTTCAAACCGGCCCATAAACCTGCACCCCCGCTTGAAGAAGGGATCGATAGCATTTACAGAGCCTTGATCATGGGGGTAAGGGATTACGTATGGAAAACAGGTTTTTCAAAAGTGGTTCTTGGCTTAAGCGGTGGTGTAGACTCGGCCCTGGTGGCAGCCCTGGCTGCAGACGCCATCGGCCCGAAAAACGTCCTCGGCATTTTAATGCCTTCGCCGTATTCATCAGAACACAGCATAGAAGACGCCCTGGTTCTTGCAGAGAACCTGGGCATTAAACACCGGATCAAACGCATTGACGGGCCATTTGAGGCTTTCTTGAAACTGCTTAACAAAAGCGGCGCGCCGGAACTGGATCTTGCCGAAGAAAACCTGCAGGCACGGATACGCGGCAGCATAGTGATGCACGCCTCCAACCGCGAAGGTTACCTGGCCCTGGCTACGGGCAACAAATCTGAGTTGGCAGTCGGCTACTGCACCCTTTACGGGGATATGGCCGGCGGGCTGGCCGTAATTGCCGATCTGCCGAAAATGATGGTCTACGAACTTTCAAGATATATAAACTCGGTTAAAGGCAGGGCGGTAATCCCGGAGAACACGATCACCAAGCCGCCGTCTGCCGAGCTGCGCCCGGACCAAAAAGATGAAGATTCACTGCCGCCTTATGAAGTTCTGGATGCCATCCTCCAGCTCTACATAGAGGAAAATGCTTCCCCTGAGGCGATCAGGAAAAGCGGGTTCGACAGCGAAACTGTGAACCGGGTTTTGCGCATGGTTGACCGCGCCGAATTTAAGAGACGCCAGGCCGCACCGGGACTGCGGGTAACGACAAGGGCCTTCGGTTCGGGCAGACGCATGCCCATTGCGCGCAGTTACGATTTATAATGACAGGGTGACTGAGATGAATAAAGTTAACGATAACCTTGAAGCCTCGCAGGATTTTACAGTTGCCGTGGTTGGGGGCGGGCATGCCGGGTGCGAAGCTGCCCTGGCCGCAGCCAGGCTTGGCTGTAGAACAATCCTGTTCAGCCTGAACCTGGACATGGTTGCATTTATGGCCTGTAATCCATCCCTCGGCGGCCCGGGCAAAGGGCACCTGGTTCGCGAAATTGATGCCCTCGGCGGGGAGATGGCCCTTGTTGCAGACCAGAACCTGCTCCAGGTTCGCACTCTTAATACCGGCAAAGGCCCTGCCGTGCAAGCCCTGAGGGCCCAGATCGATAAAGCGGGCTACCAGCGGACTATGCGCCGGGTTCTGGAAAAAGAGCCGAACCTGCGGCTGGCAGAAGACATGGCCGAAGAAGTAACAGTTAACAAGGGTAAAGTAAGCGGTATCCGCTGCCGCAGCGGAGCTTGCTATACGGTAGAGTGTGTAATCATTTGCAGCGGAGTTTACCTTGCCTCTGAAATATTTTTAGGCGACCGGCATTTCAGCTCTTCACCGGGCGGCCTTGTGCCTGCAGTAAATCTTTCCGGGAACCTGAGCCGGCTGGGCTTTCCCCTTGACCGTTTCAAAACGGGAACCCCGCCGCGCGTATACGGGCGCAGTATCAATTTTGAAAAACTGGCCCCCGTGCATGGCGAACCTGATACCCCCGGCTTTTCCATGGCCGGACAGAGACCGCCCCGGGAACAGGTTCCCTGCTGGATGACTTATACTAACCCCGATACTCACCTGGTGATTGAAAAAAATCTCTCGCTTGCCCCAATTTACAGCGGGCTGATCAAGGGAAGAGGTCCCCGCTACTGTCCGTCTATCGAAGATAAGATTGTCCGCTTCGCCGATCGCAGCCGCCACCCGGTCTTCATTGAGCCGGAGGGAGCCGATATAGACGAAATGTACCTGCAGGGTATATCAACCGGACTGCCTCCCTCTGTGCAGGAGCAATTTTTAAAAACAATCCCCGGCCTGGAGAACGTTGAAATGATGCGACCTGCTTATGCAATCGAATATGACTATTGCCCGCCTACTGAACTTAAGCCATCCCTGGAAACCAAAAAATTTGCCGGACTGTACTTCGCCGGACAGATTAACGGTACAACAGGCTACGAAGAAGCGGCGGCCCAGGGTTTGATGGCTGGAATTAATGCCGCCCACAGGGTCCAGGGAAAAGAACCGCTGGTCCTGAAGCGGAACGAAGCCTACATCGGTGTAATGATCGACGATCTGGTTACCAGGGGCGTGCAGGAGCCGTACCGCATTTTTACATCGCGGGCAGAGTATCGCCTGCTGCTGCGCCAGGACA
This sequence comes from Syntrophomonadaceae bacterium, assembly GCA_007132095.1. Lineage (GTDB taxonomy): Bacteria > Bacillota > Dethiobacteria > DTU022 > DTU022 > SLPH01. The sequence goes on from SLPH01000063.1 coordinate 28,929, forward strand.
ACGCAGATTTGCGCCTCACTGAAATCGGCCGCAGCGCCGGGCTGGTGGATAGTAAACGTTTTGCCACTTTTCAGCGGAAAAAAGAGTATATTGAAAGCGAACTTGAGCGTCTGGGAAAAAAACGGCACAACCCCGGCAGCGCAGTGGAAAAGCAGCTGAAATTCTGGGGCTCATCGCCCCTGCAGCATCCCGTCAGCGCCCTGGAGCTGGTCCGCAGGCCTGAAATATCGCTGCCCGCTTACCTTGAGTGGGAAGGAACCCCGGTGCCGGAACTGCCGCCGGGAACTTTAAACGAGCTGGAAAGCCAGGTTAAATATGCCGGCTATATTGCCAAGCAGCAGCAGATGGTGGAAAAAACAGCTCGTCTTTACGAGAAAGCAATCCCGCCGGATTTCGACTACGAGAAGGCAAAGAATATTTCCCGGGAAGCGCGTCAAAAATTGGCGCAGATTAGGCCGGTTAGCGTCGGCCAGGCTGCACGCATGGAAGGGGTCACCCCGGCCGACATCTCTGTCCTCCTGCTTTACCTGGACAAGCCGGAAATCCTGGAAAAGGAGAGCGGCCGCCGGGAAGGCGGTGATAGGGATGACTGAGCAGGCAAAGTGTGGCGATCCAGGTTGGTATTACCGCCTGAGCAGCTTTTTTAAAGAAATTTTCAGAAGACCTGTCTACAAGATCCCCCTTCACAGCGGTTTCTCCTGCCCCAACAGGGACGGCACCATCAGCAGGGGCGGGTGCAGTTTCTGTTACAACCCTTCCTTTTCGCCATACATTAAGGGCGATAACCTTTTTACAATCGAAGAGCAGCTGCGGAGAGGAAAAAAGAAGCAAAAAGAGGCCTTCTACCTGGCCTATTTTCAGTCTTACACCAATACGTACGCTCCCCTGGAGCAGTTAAACGAACTCTATGGCCGCGCCCTGGCCGATCCCGAAGTGGTTGGATTAAGCATAGCCACCCGCCCTGACTGCATACCCGACGAGATATTGTCCCTGCTGGAAACTTATGCCCGCCGCTGTCACCTCTGGCTGGAATACGGCCTGCAGAGCGCTCATGACCGGACCCTGAAAATGATCAATCGCGGCCACGATGCGGCCGCTTTTACCGATGCCATCACTCGGACTAAAGGGAGGGGCATTTACACCTGCGCCCACGTAATCCTCGGGCTGCCTGGAGAAACCAGGAAAATGATGCTGGAAACAATCAGGTTCCTGAACAAGCTGGAAGTGGAGGGGATCAAGTTTCACCATCTCCAGGTCATTAAAAATACTCCCCTTGCTGATGAGTATGCCCGTGAAGGCGTAAAGGTGTTTGAAAACGCCGCCGCTTATATTGACGTTCTCTGCGACTGCCTGGAGGAGCTTTCGCCAAAAATTGTCGTTCAGCGCCTGGCCGGGCAGGCCACCTCAAAAGAGCTCCTGGTCGCCCCACACTGGCCTGAAAGCAGCGGACAGATCGCCGCACTGGTCACTGAAGAGCTCAGGCAGAGAAAAACCTGGCAGGGATCGGCCCGGCAGTGTAGACAAACTCTATAATCTCCGCCCCACGAGCGTATAATCGCCCGGGATTCTTTTTCGCCGGGTACAGGTGAAAAGGCAGACAATAGAAGCATAATTCCGCTTTTGCGCCCTCCCGCCGGAAGCGCCTCCATATACAGTTTACTCGAAACGGCCGCGCTCCATGGCTATCCTGATGATCTGATCCAGCTTATTCTGCGGCGGAGAGTAGATTTCTTCGCGTCGTTCCATTTCCAGGGCGCCGGAAGGACAAACTGCGGCGCAAACCCCGCAGCCAATGCATATTTCCCTGTTCAAAACCGGCTCAGCAGACTGGACGGGCTCAAGAGCATTGATATGACAGGCGTCAACACAGGCATCACAGCTAAGGCAGGCATCAGTGTCGATCACCGGAAGAAAAGCGCTGGGTTGAACGGCGCCTACGCCATGCTCTTTAATAGCCTGCAGGGGTCCGCAACAACAGCCGCAGCAATGACAGATATAAGCCGGTTCATCAATAACATTATCGCCGGTTAAAACCAGGCCCAACCGATGGCTTCTTTCAAGGTTGCGCAGTAGTTCATCCACCGATGCCCGGCGGGCAAAACCTCTACGAATCAGCCAGTCGGCCGGACGGCTCAGTGAAGTGCAGATATCTTCCATGGGAAAACGGCAGGGCTTGTTGAGATGATAATTCTTGTGCCGGCAGGCACAGAGAGAAAGCCCTCCCCCGCCCGAATCGCGGATTATTGTTTCCGCTTTTTCGTAGCTCAGAACTTCGCTCCTGATCAGCTCCGGTATATATTGCTCATAAACAAGGGACCTGAACATTTTTGTATTGCTGCCGAATATTTCTTCAGCTACGCCCCGGTCGTGGAAATATAGTTCGTAAAGCTTTGTGAGTTCGGCCAGGTCGGCCCTGTCGGCCCTCATAAGGCTGTATTCAAAAAACCCGACAACCACCGGCGAGAGCATGTAATAGGTCTTATCGCCGCGCGGAATATCTACAACCAGCCCTTTTTGAGCCATATCTTCCAGAACGGAGACCAGCTGAGCCTCCTTCATCCCAGTCAGTTCGACGATTCTCTCCAGGGGGCGAGGCTTGATCGGAAACTTTGCTCCAACCGCCGCTTCACCTTCGGTATAAAGTATTTTCAAGATCTCCATCAGGGTTTCATTGATCACAACCCCGACGGGAAAACGGCTCAATCTTTCGGCCAGGGCCTGGTAAGCTTCTTCTTTTCCGCCTGCCAAATGTCCCAATATATTACCTCCTGTGTCTCTTAATATAGCTTTCGAGCTTCAGCATTTATCATCGCGACGCGACGCCCTAATGGTAAAATATCGTCATCAGGATGTTTCCCGGCAGCTGCAGGGATAACAGGTCTTTAATTCGCCGGAAGGGCTTGTTTTCCTGCGCGGATAAAAAATGATCGCTCCCAGTAGGAAAAAGGCGGGGTTTGGCGAATAGTTAATTGGACTACAAACTAATGTTTAAGGCGGTATAATCAGAGATGACAAAACTGGACCAGATACTGCGGCAATGGAAAGATGATCCTCAATTCATGCGCGGCGTTACACGCTGGGAGGTAGTGCCCGCCAGGGAGGGCACCTTCTCTCAGTTCCCCGATTTTCTCGACCCCCAGCTTGCGTTTGCCCTTAAAAATCGGGGCATTGATCTGCTCTACAGCCACCAGGCCAGGGCAATCGAGTCGATTAACAGCGGAAACAACGTGGTCGTGGTGACGCCAACCGCTTCAGGCAAAACCCTTTGCTATAACCTGCCCGTGGTAAGTTCGATGATCAAGGATCCTTCCAGCCGCGCCCTCTATCTCTTCCCGACCAAAGCGCTCTCACAGGACCAGGTAGCCGAATTGCGCGACCTTACGGCAGGGCTCAGCGTATCACTTAACTGTCACACTTACGACGGCGATACAGAACCCGGTTTACGCCAGGGGATCCGGCGCAGCGGGCATATTGTCGTTACTAACCCCGATATGCTTCACTCGGCTATTTTGCCGCACCACACCAAGTGGGTCCAGCTTTTTCAGAACCTGAAATACATAGTAATTGACGAAATGCACCAGTACAGGGGAGTTTTCGGCAGCCACGTCGCAAACGTAGTCAGAAGGCTGAAAAGAATCTGCGCCTTTTACGGAGCTTCACCCCGCTTTATCCTCTGCTCAGCCACAATTGCCAACCCGGGCGAACTGGCCGGGTTACTGATCGAGGAGCCGGTGGAGGTAATAAATGAAAACGGAGCCCCCCAGGCTGAAAAGCACTTCATTCTTTACAACCCTCCCCTCGTGGACCCTGAACTCGGATTGCGCCGCAGTTCGCTGCTTGAAGCCAGACAGCTGGCTTCCAACTTGATCAGGGAAGATATCCAGACTATTGTATTTACCCGCAGCAGGCTGGGAGTGGAAGTACTCCTGACTTACCTGCGTCAGAATATCCGCACCCGGCCGGGCGAAGACAGTTCGATCAGGGGCTACAGGGGCGGCTATCTGCCCCGGGAAAGAAGAGCGATCGAAGAGGGTTTGCGGAACGGAACTATCAAGGGGGTTGTCAGTACCAACGCCCTGGAACTGGGGATCGATATCGGAGCCCTTGATGCCGCAGTTATGACCGGCTATCCCGGGAGTATCGCCAGCACATGGCAGCAGGCCGGGCGCTCCGGCAGGCGAAGCGGCACTTCACTGGCCATGCTGGTCGCTAACAGCGAACCTTTGAACCAGTATATAGTTGCCAACCCTGATTACTTCTTCGGGCGCACCCCGGAAAGGGCCCTGGCCGATCCCGACAACCTTATTATCCTTACAAACCATGTCCGCTGCGCGGCATTTGAGCTGCCTTTTGAAAGGGGCGAGCGATTCGGCAGGGCTAAAATCGATGAAATTCTCGCCTTCCTGGAAGAAGAGAATGTGCTCTATTCAAGCGACGGCCGCTATCACTGGATGGAAGACACTTACCCGGCTGAAGAGATCAGTCTGCGCAGCGCCACCATGGAGAACGTGGTGATCATTGATATCACCGAACCGAGACCCAGGGTTATCGGTGAAGTTGACCGTTTCAGCGCGCCCATGCTGGTCCATGAAGAGGCCATTTACATGCACGGAGGGCTGCAATACCAGGTGGAGAAGCTCGATTTTGAAGAAAAAAAAGCTTTCGTCCGCAGGGTGGATGTGAACTATTTTACCGACGCCAACCTGTCGGTAGACCTGAAAACTCTTGACACTTTTGAAGAAGAATCAGGCCCCGTTAACCGCTGCTGGGGGGATGTGCGCATCAACGCCCTTGTTTCCATGTTCAAAAAAATCCGCTTCAATACGCACGAGAATCTAGGCGCCGGGCCGGTGGACCTGCCCGAGACAGAGATGCATACCAGCGCTTTCTGGCTCTCATTTGCCCCCGGTTCCCTGGGCGGGATGCCGCCTTCCGCCGTTCAGGCCGGCTTGATCGGACTGGCCAACCTGGCCCCCCAGGTTGCTTCCCTTTTTCTGATGGGCGATCCGCGCGACCTGCGCGCAGTTAGCCAGGTGCGTGCACCTTTCACGGAACTACCCACCCTTTACCTTTATGACAATTTTCCGGGCGGGGTTGGCTACAGCGCCGAGATTTTCAGGATCTACCGCGACATATTTAAGGCAGCCCGCAAAGTGATTGTTGATTGCCGCTGCATAGATGGTTGCCCTTCCTGTATCGGCCCCTCCTATACCGGAGCAGAACCGGCCAAAAAACCGGCCTTGCAGCTGCTCGAGGTAATCCTGAAATGACGCGGGATCTGAAAGCCAGGCTAAAAAGCCTGCGGGAAAGCGGTGAGGTTAAAACAGGGAAACAGTTCGCTGCAGCCCTGGAGCAGCCCCTTGAAGACCGCCTTTTCCCGGGCGAAGGGCGCGAGGAGCAGACTTCCTTTGGCCGCTGTTACATGCGTGAACTACGCTTCGCCCTTGATTACCGTCACGGTTCTGCTGACCTGTCAGGGTTTCTAAATTGCCGCGGCTCAGACCTGATTTTAACGACCCGGGACAGGACCCTGGAACAGTTTAATCCCTGCAGCTCCCTCTTTCTTGATATAGAAACCACGGGGCTGGCCGGAGGAACCGGAACATGGGCTTTTCTAATCGGCCTAGGCTGGCTTGATGGCAACCAATTCAGGCTGCGCCAGTATTTTCTGCGCAGACCAGCTGAAGAAAGAGCGATCCTCAGCCATTTTTCAGATCTGGCGGCGCGCTTTCCAGGCCTGATCACTTTTAACGGAAAGATGTTCGATCTGCCCATGATTCAAACCCGCCAGATGCTGTCAGGTTTCAGCCAAACCATACCCGGCCTGCACCTCGACCTGCTGCAGTGTGCCCGGAACCTGTGGAAAAAAAGGCTTCCCTCGCGCACCCTGAAAGCGCTGGAGGAAGAGCTGCTGGGACTGAGGCGGTATGATGATATCCCCGGGGCTGAAATCCCGGCCGTTTATTTCGATTACCTGAGAAGAGGCAAAACTGATCGGCTAAAACAGGTTTTTCACCACAACGTCCTCGATATCCTCTCCATGGTTACCCTTCTCGAGAGAGTGGCAGAGCTATCCTGCGGGCGTTTGATCGAGCACCCGGGTGAATCCCTGGCCCTGGGCAAACTTTATCTTGCAGCCGGCAGGGTCGGCGAAGGTTTGACGCACCTGAAAAGCGCTTCAGACAGCCCTGCCGGGGAGCTTGCTGTTGAAGCAGCCCTGGAGCTGTCATTTTACTACAAGCGCCGCGGTTCCTGGATTGAGGCGGCAGATATCTGGCTCCACACAATCGATCGCGAACCGGAAGATCCCACCGCCTATGTTGAACTGGCCAAGTATTATGAACACCGGTTAAAAGACTATGAACAGGCTATTCAGCTAACCGAAAAGGCCCTGCTCCTTCCGGCCTGCAGGCTGGAAGTTTCATTAAGCTGCCAGCACAGCCCTGAAGCGCTTCAGCGCCGCCTGGATCGCCTGAAAAGGCGCCTCGGACAGCTGCGGAGATAAACTTAGCGCTGGCCGGCCTGACAATCATCTACCACTTTATCCTCTCTGGCTGGCCTGATCTAAAAAGGAGCTGATCAGGGGCGCAGTTGTTTCGCTTTCAAGCAAAAATGCATCATGACCATACTGGGAAGGTATTTCGTGATATGCCGTATCAACGCCGGCAGAACAGAGGGCCCCGGCCAGTTCGGCAGTTGCACCGGGCGGGTAAAGCCAGTCCGAAGAATAGCTGAGAAGCAGCATTTTTGCCTCAATACCCCTGCAGGCAGCAACCAGATCCCCGTTGTAACCGGCAGCGGCATCAAAGTAATCCATTGCCCTGGTCAGGTAAAGGTAGCTGTTTGCATCGAACCGGTTGGAAAATGCCCGCCCCTGGTGTTCAAGGTAACTTTCTACTGAAAACTCGTTTCCAAGACGGTAACAGGGTTTGGAGCCATATTGAAAACTTCTCCCAAACTTGCCCTCCATGGATTCATAGGAAAGATAGGTAATGTGGCCCAGCATCCTGGCCAGCTCAAGTCCTCCGGCCGGAGCTTCAAGCCCGTAGTAACGGCCTTCTCTGAAGTTTGGATCTTTCATGATCGCATGCCTGCCAACGGCATTAAATGCCAACCCCTGGGAACCGAGGCGGGCGGCTGAAGCCATTATTACCGCCGCCCCGACCCGGTCCGGGTAATCTCTGGCCCAGGCCAGGGCCTGCTGCCCGCCTAAAGACCCTCCAACAAGGGCGAAGATTTTATCAATACCAAGGTGATTCTGCAGCCTGACGTGCAGCCGCACCCAGTCTTCCACTGTCACCACGGGAAAATCGAGACCATATGGTTCGCCGTTTACCGGATTAACATCCCATGGTCCGGTTGTACCGTAACAGCTGCCCAGTATATTGGCGCAGATCACATAGTAACGGTTAGTATCAAAAGTTTTCCCGGGGCCGATTGTATCGTCCCACCAGCCCGGCCGGTTCTTGCGCCAGGGCCGCTTGAATACCTCCCATTCGGCATCCCAGCCGGCGGCATGGGCATCGCCGGAGAGGGCATGGAGGATAAAGATGGCGTTATCCCTGGCAGGTGACAGCTCCCCATAGGTTTCATACTCTACCGTAACCGGATTAAGCTCTGCGCCGCAATCAAGGGGCAGCGGGTTTCCCCGGGCTGCCAGCTGGACTCGTTGCGGGCGGGTCCAGCCGACAGAGGAAAGTGAACCGGGCTGATCAAAGCGCGGTTTTTTTTCCAGGCAAACGTTTAGTGGATCAGTCATGCCTGCTCACCTTCCCGCGCAGACTCTCCACCGGTAGACCTGGAAACCAGGGCCTGATCTAAGTCTGCAATAATATCTTCGAGATCTTCAATCCCAACAGAAAGCCTGATAAAATCGTCTGTTACCCCGCCGGCCTTTCGCTGATCGGCCGAAAGCTGGCTATGCGTGGTTGATGCGGGATGGATGATTAACGTTTTCGCATCCCCAATATTGGCCAGGTGAGATATTAGCTTAACCCCGTTAATCAGGTTAATGCCCGCCTGCAACCCTCCCTTGACACCAAAACCGACAATGGCTCCATGGCCCCCTGAAAAAAGGCTTTGTGCCAGGATGTAATCTGGATGGCTTTCCAGGCCGGGGTAATTAACCCAGTCAACAGCAGGGTGTTTTTCCAACCACCGGGCAACCTGCAGCGCATTGTCGCAGTGCCTGGCCATGCGCAGCGGTAACGTTTCAAGACCCTGCAGGATTAAAAAAGCATTTTGCGGCGACAGGCAGGGCCCGAGATCGCGAAGCAGCTGCACCCGAGCCTTAACCGCAAATGCAACCCCGCCTGTTCCGCCTGAAGCCGGGCCGAAGCTGTCCCAGTAGTTTATACCGTTATAAGTAGGATCGGGCTCAGTAAAGGTTGTAAATCTGCCGTTGTCCCAGGGGAAATCGCCCTTTTCGACGATCGCGCCGCCGATTGAAGTTCCGTGCCCGCCGATGAACTTGGTCAGCGAGTATACAACAAGGTCGGCGCCATGCTCAAATGGCCTTAGCAGGCAAGGCGTTGTCACTGTATTGTCAACAATTAGCGGCAGCCCGGCTGAATGAGAAATTTCACTGATCCTATCAAGGTCGGCAACCTTATTAAGGGGATTGCCGATTGACTCGATAAACACTGCCCGGGTATTTTCATCAACGGCAGCAGATAGCTCAGCAGGGTTTGCCGGATCGAAAAAGCGGACCCTGATATTGAAGCGGGGCAGGGTGTAAGCAAAAAGATTGTAGGTGCCCCCGTAGATTTTACTGCTGCTGACGATATTGTCTCCAGCCCCGGCAAGGTTGAGAATGGCCAGGGTTATGGCCGCCTGGCCGGACGAGAGAGCCAGGGCAGCGCTGCCGCCTTCCAGGGCGGCTAATCTTTTTTCGAGAACATCAACGGTGGGGTTCATGATCCGGGAATAAATATTTCCCGGCTGTTCGAGGCTGAAAAGAGCAGCTGCATGCTCTACAGAATCAAACTGGTAAGAAGTGGTCTGGTAAATCGGTACAGCCCGGGAACCGGTAACCGGGTCGGGCTTTTGACCTGCGTGAAGGGATTGAGTTGACAGTCCATTTTTCATTTTGGCGCCTCCTGTTTTGTTTAAGCTTGTTTACATCAATATCCGACTTAAACAGGAAGCACATGGCAGAAATACCGCCCTGATCCGAAAACAGGTGCTGTGAAGGGGAAATCACTGCTGCCGATAAGCCTAAAGGGAACTTATGGCAAGCTTTTATTTCTGCTTTTCCGCTGTTCTTTGTCAAGGCAGCAACCGATCCTTCCTAAATGCTATAGGATTACTATCATTTATTTATATAGGCTATCCCTTAACATGGCTCCTGTCAAGGGTTTTTTTTATTGGCCTGTTTTTTATTTGCCTTTCGGTGCCCAGCCGACCTCTTTTTTTAAAGCTTTATCAATTTCCTGGTTGTGCAAAAAAAACAGCAGCTTCTCAAAAGTTTCTCTGCTTATATCGTGTTCCATCAGGCAGGCATCATTTTCAGCCGCTTTTGGCGATACACCAAAGACCCGGGTCAGGTTAAGGATCGTTTCAAGATAATCCTGATATGTAACGGCTCTATCCTGGCCCGTCAATACGGGTTTTATCAGCACCGCGCCAAACTGCAGGTTGCAACTTTTATCCTAATAGGATATAAAAAACTGCAGGAGATGCCATGAGCAAATGTAAGGCTATTACGTCTTGACCCGCAAAGCTGTTATCCCTCTTGCTTATAAATTACTGCGATGAGGAAGAAAAGGAGTCATATATTGATAGCTGTACAAAGATCCGGCAAATACTACCTGGCTGTGTACCTGATCGTGTTTTGCGCATTTTTTGACACCCATGCCCAAATGCCGGTCTTAACGCCATATGCCTTATCCCTCGGAGCAACACCATTTATCCTTGGCCTGATTATTGGCGCTTATTCTTTTTCCAACATTTGCGGCAACTTCATTGGCGGAGCGGCAATTGACACATTAGGGTGGTCCAGGCCGCTGCTTATCGGCCTTTTCGGAGCTTCCCTGCTGCTCTTCAGTTATACCGTCGCTGAAAACGCTGCAGCTCTAATATATATAAGAGCCGGCCACGGATTAGCGGGCGGCATCTTAATCCCATCCGCGCTGGCGTGCCTGGCCGGCGGTGAAAGAAGTGAGTACTCAAAGAGAATGGCTGCCTTCGGAGCCACTGTTGGCCTGGCTGCAATAAGCGGCCCTATGTCTGCAGGGCTGATCGCATCACGGCTCGGATACGCCTCTGTTTATTACTTTCTGGCAGCCCTTCTCTTTATAGCGGCAGTTATTTCGCTGCCGCTGACGAAGTATAAGCCCGTTTGCGGGGCGAACGCCGCCCTTACCCGGGAATCTTTCACTAAAATATCTGCCATGCCCTCAATGAAAGTGGCTTACATCTCTGCATTCGGTTTGATGGGAGCAACCGGAACCCTGGCGGCATTTTTACCGGTCCGCACAGCCGGCCTCGGTTTCGGCCCGGCTGAAACGGGAATTTTGTTTACCATATTCGCTTTCCAGGCGATACTGGTACAGGCAGCATGGCCAACATGGATCATGGCCCGCATTGAAAACCCCGCAGCCGGCTGCCTCCTTGGCCTGCCTATAATTGCTGCTTCTTTGTTATCTGCCGGGATAGCGTCTACTTTTGCAGCGCTGGCTGTTGCCCTGGCTGTATACGGAACAGGCTTCGGGCTCTCATTTCAGGGTATGCTGGGCCTGGTCATGGAAGGTTCTGAAAGCGAGTGGAGAGGCCGGGCAATTGGGCTGTTCTTTGCCGCTTATTCTATCGGGGCCGCCCTGCTTCCTCCACTGGGAGGACTGATCTGGCAGAACATTATCGTCCTATTCCCTTTTTATACCGCTTCTCTTTTTACACTCTTAAGCTGGTATGCAGCCTTTAGCCTAAATAAAAAAAGCGGAAGGAATTTTTGACCCCCACCGCTTAATAATAGAGCAGCTTTTCCCGGTTGCAACAGGCACAGTTACGACCGGTTCAATCAAACAAAAGCAAATACTGCCCATATCCTTCTTCCTCCAGGCGTTCCTTTGGAATGAAGCGCAACGATGCAGAATTGATACAGTATCGCAAACCTGTTGGCCTCGGACCATCATTGAAAAGGTGACCCAGGTGCGAATCAGCCTTATTACTGCGCACCTCAACCCTTTTCATTCCAAAACTATGATCTTCATTTTCAACTACACTGTTTTCATGAAGCGGCCTGGTAAAACTTGGCCATCCGGTGCCGGAATCAAACTTGTCAATCGAGCTAAACAGCGGCTCTCCGGAAACAACATCAACATAGATGCCCTCTTCCTTGCTATCCCAATACTCATTTTTGAAAGGGGGCTCTGTAGCATCCTCCTGAGTCACTGCATACTGCAAATCGGTAAGCCTGTCTCTCAGGTCCTCCATATTCAGGTCCTCCTTGTATTGATACTCCTGCTCATTATTACTGCCGCCGGTCTCTACCGGTGCGGCGCAACCTCCCGCTAAAAGAATGAGAATAGCAGCGCCAATAGCTTTAATAATAACCAAACTTTTAACTGCCCCGCCAGGCTTCCTAAGCAACCGAAACACCCTTCCAAAAAGCAACATGATCCTTAATCTTTCCTGCCTTCTCCTTCGGTTCCGGATATGACCAGGCTGCATTTTCATTCCTCTCACCGTCAACAAGCAGGTTAAAATAGTGCGCCTCCCCTTTCCAGGGACAGGTTGTCCTGTAACTACTCTCTTCCAGGTATTCCTTTCTAACGCTTTCAGGCGGAAAATAATGATTTCCCTCTACAATTATTGTGTCTTCGCCGGACGCGATTTCTGTCCCCCGCCAAATTGCTTTCGCCATAATACGCCCCCTCCGGATTATATTTACATACAATCTCTAATACGTTTTTGGAAAGGCTCGACTCATACAGGACCATTCTGCTTTAACCCTTAATTGCCGGCGCCTGCCATATATGTCCGTATTAGTTATATTATGATTATTAGATTATTTTATCATTTCGTTTACATAAAGTCAAGGCCGGCTAACGAACAGCCCAATTATGACAGATTCAAAATATTGATCTATGCAGGGATATAGAATTACCGGCGCTGGATTAACCTGATCATGTAAAGGGATAGCACGATGATAAATGGGGTAAAAAGCTGGACCGTAGTAAAGAAGCCGGCGCCCCAGGCCTCGCTGATATAGCCCCATAGGATTAATGGGTTTTCACGAAATGTTTCTTCGATCAAACCTCTCAGTAAAGTATATCCCAGCACAAAATTCCAAAAGAGGTAGCCCGGGCTATAATCCCGGTTGCGGGCAAGGTAATTGTGCATCAGGAGCAGGGCAACACCAATCAGGGAACCGTATATTTGGGTTGGATGGCGTTCAAAAAAGAATAGGGCAGCTTCGCGCCCCAGGATTTCCTGGTTAAATATATTGGCCACCCTGACCAGGGCAATACCGATGGCAACCCCGGGTACAGCAAGATCTGCTACTTCGCGCCAATTAATTTTCTGGGCCCTGCAATAAAGCCAGCTGGCCAAAATACCGCCAATCAGGCCGCCGTGAAAGGCCAGCCCACCCTGGTCGATGCGGATAATCAATTCAGGCCGGACGGCGAAATAAGACCAGTTTACGATGACATAAACCGCCCTGGCTCCAACGATAAGGGCTATCATAATCAGGGCTATAAGGGTAATAATTTGGTCCTCGCTAATCTCTTTCCGTATCCCGTGTTTGCGCATAAAGTAAAAGCCGGAAAGAACCGATATGGCAAACATGAGCCCATACCAGCGCAGAGCCAGTGGCCCTATGGTAAATATGATTGGATTAATATCTTCAATATACAATTTATCGCCCTCCCGAAAATGCCCGTTTAACTTCGCTAATTTAGAGCAACATGCTGCCTGATCTTAATTTACTATCATGCCCTTGTCAAGAAGGCAGGCAGAAAAACATTGCATTATCATTATATTGTGTTATACTAATGTAAAATAAATGAAATCGGAGGCTGTGATAATGTCAGAAAAGGTGGTTATCATCGGAGGAGTAGCAGGGGGCGCCTCCAGCGCAGCAAGGCTGCGTCGACTGGACGAGGCCAAGGAAATTGTCCTTTTAGAGCGGGGAGAATATATCTCATATGCCAACTGCGGTCTACCGTATTACATTGGCGGTGTTATTGAAGATCGAGAAAATCTGTTTGTTATGACCCCGGAAAAGTTCAGGGAATGGCTAAATGTTGATGTTAGGGTTATGAATGAAGTTTTAAGCATCAACCGCAATGCCAAAACAATCGAAGTACTTAATCATAAATCAGGCGTTAAGTACACAGAAAGCTACGATTATCTTGTTCTTTCTCCCGGGGCGGAGCCGCTTCGCCCACCGCTTGACGGCATTGACAGCGAAAACATATTCAGCCTGCGCACGGTAAGTGATACCGATAAGATATCCCGCTTCATCGCCGAAAACAATCCACAAAGCGCTGTAGTGGTCGGAGCCGGCTACATCGGCCTTGAAATGGCAGAAAACCTTAAGCAGAGGGGTTTGAATGTCACCGTCGTAGAGATGGCCCCCCAAGTGCTGCCGCCCGTAGATCCGGATATGGCAGCAGGGTTACAGCAATACTTAAAAGCTCTAGGCTTGCAGCTGCGTCTTGGCAACGGCGTAAAGGCGTTCCATCAACTGGCAGGGAGAGGGTTAGAGGTTGAATTAGCGGACGGGGAAAAGCTCGCAGCCGACATGGTCTTGCTATCTATAGGAGTCAAACCCGAAACTCGCCTGGCAGCCGAAGCAGGCCTCGAAGTTAACAGGGGCATCAAGGTTAACAGCAGGATGCAGACCAGTGATCCTGCTATTTATGCTCTCGGGGACGCGGTGGAAGTGACTCATTTTGTAACAGGCAAACCGGCTGTTATACCCCTGGCCGGACCGGCAAACAAGCAGGGCCGCATAGTTGCCAACGTAATTTCCGGGCGAAATGACCAGTTCAAAGGAACGCAGGGGACATCTGTGTTGAAAATATTCGATATGACTGTGGCGACAACGGGAGCCAACGAACGGATACTTCAGGATGCCGGGATTAATTATAAGAAAGTGATTGTCCATCCCAACGACCATGCTGCATATTACCCCGGCGCAAGCCCTCTTTCACTAAAATTGCTTTTTGACAGCGATGGAACCATACTTGGCGCCCAGGCAGCCGGTTTTGCCGGAGTGGAAAAAAGGATTGACGTCCTGGCAACCGCCCTGCGCTCAGGCATGAGCGTTTATGACCTGCAGGAACTGGAGCTTTCCTATGCTCCACCCTACTCATCAGCAAAAGATCCGGTTAACATGGCCGGGTTTGTTGCTTCCAACCTGCTGCAGGGCGATTACAGTACAATCGAGGCTTCAGAGCTGTTTGGTAATAATGCAGGCGAGCGCCAAATACTTGATGTCAGGGAGAAAGAGGAAAATGAACTTGGCGCAGTGCCCGGGTCGATCAATATTCCCCTGGGGCAGCTTCGTAAACGACTGAGTGAACTTGATCCGCTAAAGGAAACCATTACCTACTGCAGCGTTGGTCTACGCTCTTACCTTGCCCTGCGCATACTAAAGTTAAACGGTTTTAAAAAGGTCTTAAACCTGAATGGCGGTTACCGTACTTACCAGGCCGTACGTGGTGAGGCCGGCGGGCTCTCTGAGAATAATCGCCCGGCGGATAAACCAACTATTAACGGAAATGGCCAAAAGGATATATCGATCCAGGAAAGCGTAAAACTCGATTTATGCGGATTGCAGTGCCCCGGACCGATCATGCAGGTATACAAAAAAATGAGCTCCCTTCCTGTCGGCTCAGTGCTGGAAGTTTGTGCCACAGATCCCGGGTTTTCAACCGACATCGATTCCTGGTGCCGCAGGACAGGAAACACTCTACTGGAGCGGGGCCATGATGGCAAAGGCTTTACCGCCCTGATTAAAAAAGGAAACGGGTCGATTGAAAAAGAGACAGTGCAGGCTGCTGGAACAATTCAGCCTCAGCCTGAAAAAGATAAGACTATTGTCGTTTTCAGCGGGGAGCTTGATCGCGCCCTTGCCTCACTGATAATTGCTAACGGCGGTGCCGCTATGGGCAGAAAAGTAACGCTATTTTTCACTTTCTGGGGGCTCAATATCCTGCGAAAAAATGAAAAAGTCAGGGTTAAAAAACCTTTTATGGACAGCATGTTTAGTAAAATGATGCCTCGCGGCAGTAAAAAGCTCGGTCTTTCAAAAATGAATATGGCCGGAATGGGGCCGAAAATGATTCGCATGGTGATGAAAAACAAGAATGTAGATTCTCTCGAATCCCTTTTGCAGCAAGCCCTTGATGCGGGTGTGAGGCTTGTTGCCTGCCAGATGTCGATGGACATCATGGGAATTACCAGGGAAGAGTTAATCGATGGTGTCGAAGTAGGCGGCGTAGCCTCGTACCTCGATGCAGCGGAAAGCTCGGATGTAAACCTTTTTATTTAGCTCAGGACCGTAAAGAAGCCCGCCGGGTGGCGGGCTTCTTTCTTTTTTTATAGACAGGGCTCCGGGTAATAATCCGGTTCCCTTAATTATGCTGCATCTGGCATGACTGATTAATCTTCCTCGTTCTCCTCGTTTTCTTCAGCTGCTTCCTCATCCTCATCCCGGTCTACTCCTTCGGGATAATTGTCAATCAACTCGTTATCGTTCGGGTCGTTGAAGACTGGAACAGAATCTTCCATGAATGCGTAGGCGCCAAACATTTCTGCCCGGTTTTCAATAAATATGTTCTCGATCAGGGTTACAATGGAACGCGAATAAACCAGCAGACCACCACCAAGCTCCAGGGCTTCATTGGCGGAAAAGGTATTGCCGCTCATCATAACTTCAGAGCCTTCGACAATTAAGGCGCCCGCACCGGATTCTGCGCTGTTCTCTTCGATCATATTATCAACCAGGGAGAAATTGGAGGCCTGGGAAAAAACACCGCCGCCATTCTGGGCACTGTTGCCTTTAATCGTGTTCTCTGTTATTTCTGCCGTTGAAGCGCCGATCACAAGGCCACCGCCAACGCGGCTGGAACGGTTCCCGGAAATCAGGTTGCCCCTGATCACCGGTGAAGACTGCTGAATTATTGCGATGCCGGCGCCATCTAACTCAGCCAGGTTTTCTGAAATATTGTTGTCTTCAATGACCGGCGAAGAGGTTTCGATGTAGATGCCGCCCCCGCCGAGAACAGCGCCATTGCCGGTGATGGTGTTAGCTGAGACAATCGGATTTGATCCTTCAATAACAGCTATTCCGGCGCCATTTTCAAATGACGTATTGCGGGTTATATTGTTTCCGCTTATCAGGCCGGAGCCTGCTTCAGCCACGACGATGCCGCCGCCGCTGCTTGTTGCGGCAGAGTTATTGTTAATCTCATTGCTTTCGATAGTCGGCGATCCATCGAGGACAGAAATTCCGCCGCCGATTACAGTGGCCAGGTTGCTGCGAATGTTGTTGGAACTCAGCAGGGGATCGGAAGCATTAACTGCTACCCCGCCGCCAACTGCAGCCATGTTGTCTTCAATAGTGTTGTCGCTGACCAGGGCCGAAGAATTTCGGTCGATAAAAACTCCGCCGCCGATGACCATGGCTTCGTTGTTTCTGATCAGGTTATCCTCGATATTCGGCGATGATTCGTAGATGAAAATGCCTCCGCCGTTAAAGGCCCCATTCCCGGAAATAGTGTTGCCCGACAGGTAGGCATAGGAACCGCCTATGATGGCGACGCCTCCGCCTTCACGCTCAACATCATTGTCCCGGATTACGTTGTTTGTAATGGTAGGGGAACTGCCATTGGTAATTAGAATTCCACCACCACAGTAGCCCTCTATTTCCATCAAATCACCTTCTACATCCGCAGTGATCCTCTGGACATTCCCGCTGCCGTTAGCCAGGGTAAGGCCGGATAGGACAGCATCAGCCGATTCACCGCTCTGGAAGGTGACCACCGCCCCCCTGCGACGGCCGTCAATTACCGTAGCAGCGACAATTTCCGGGTCGCCCGGATCGGTACTGCGCAGGGTAATGTTTTTACCCATAAAATCGATGCGCTCATAATAGGTGCCCGGTTCAACGATAATCACATCGCCATCAGAGGCTGCATCAATAGCCGCCTGGATTGTGGCATAATCGCCAGGCACGCTAATCCCCGCGGATTGCTGCGTTAAAAAGAAAATAGCAACCGCTGCAAGAGCCAGCACCAGGACAAGAACACCCAGCTTGGCCGGGTTGAGTTTTGCCCCGCCCCTGTCTCCCGGCGACACCGACTGGCCTGCACTTTCAGTAGAGTTATTGCCTGCCGGCAAACCGCATTGCGGGCATTTATTTTCATTGCTGTCAAACGTTTCTCCGCAACCGCTGCATTCCTTCATTTTTTTAACTCCTTCCCGGTTAAAGTGTTAACCAAAAAATCAATCGCTCTCGATATAGATATCATCAGGTTCGTTCATGCTGTATTTGTTGGTATCGGGATCCTGGATATCGAGCTGCGAATCAGCAGAGCTCCATATGCCTCCCCCGCCACCACCATCAGGAGTACCGGCAGTATTCCCTTCAAAATTATTGCGGGCTATTGTCGGAAAAGATTCATACACGGCAATTCCGCCGCCGGAAAAATCTGCGCTGTTCGACACAATTTCATTTTCCTCAATCCTGGGCGTGGAGCCCTGCATATAGATGGCTCCGCCGCTGAGAGAAGCTTCATTCCCCACCAGGCTGTTATTGTTAACGCGTACCGTGGAGTGAAGGATAAAAATACCAGCACCCAAAGCCGCCCTGTTATTATTAATAATGTTTTGTTCAATCACCGGCTGGGACTCATCAACGTAAATTCCGCCACCGTAACGTCCGGCCCTGTTGTTTTCAATAATATTATTCTTAATTTGGGGCATTGAATTACCGGCTACCACTATTGCCCCACCGTCCTGGTTGGCCTGGTTGCCGGTAATAGTATTGCCGGTGATTACCGCGGCCGAATCAGAAATCAGGAATATGGCGCTGCCAAAGGCAGCCCGGTTATTGGTGATTGTGTTGTTCTCTATTACCGGAGATGAAGCCTCGGCGAATATTCCGCCTCCCATTGCCCCGGTATTGTCGGTTATCGTGTTTTCCCTGATCACGGGTGATGAGTCAAATATAATAAGCCCTCCACCCAGCTCGGCATCGTTATCTTCGATAACGTTCTTATAGATAAGCGGAGAACTTCCTCCGGAAACAAGGATACCGCTGCCCCTGGTAATCGTGAATCCGGCTAAAACGGCACCTTCTCCTTCTCCGCTCCTGAAAGTAACCACAGCGCCCCTCGTTCCGCCATCAATAATCGTAGATGCCACAATGTCAGGGTCATCAGGATCGATGCTGCGCAGGGTAATCTCTTTGCCTTTAAAATCAATATTCTCCCTGTATATACCGGGTTCCACAACTATTTCTTCGCCATCCTGAGCCGCATCTATCGCTTCCTGGATGCTGGAGTACTTGCCGGGAACGGTGTATTCTGAAGAACCGGAGGGAAGCAGGAAAAATAAAGCGGCCCCTATGGCTGCAACAATTATAACCGCAGCAACCGCATAGAGAGCTGCCGGCGGCCCGGATTTTTCGGAAGGAGGCTTAGATACCCGGGGCTTTTCTTTAAGGGGCGGTTCGGGCGTCGGTTTTTGCTCATTTCCGGCAGCCCTTGCAATCGGCTCTGGTTCTTCCTTTTGCCCGGATTTTCCAGGATCTTCGCCGCAGTATGGACAGAGGTCAAAATTTGTTTCATCGTAGTTCATGCCGCATGCGCTGCAGTCTCTCATAATCAATACCCCTCTCTGAAGAGAATAACCCGGCTTATGTTCTGAATTCATGCTGCTCAGTTCCGGGCCATACCCTGCCCGGGCCGAAAAGATACTTTAAACATTGTATCCGAAATAAAACAAGCCTGCAATCTTTCCGTTAGGCGCTTAATTTTCCGGGCAGGTTTATTGCCTTTTTAAGCTTTGTCCAGGCTCTAGTTAGCGCGAAATCGGAATTCTCAACATTCCTTTTTGCAGATCGTCGGCTGCGCTTTCTCTAAAGCTGTAATAGTAAATTACTTCATCGGGGCTGCTATCGGAAGGATATTCAAACAATAGAAAACCGCTCGTACCGGGAAGGAGAGTCAGGCCTTCTGGTCCCGCATCCGGACGATCGCCGCGGTAGTCAAAGAAGATCATACTGGGTTCATGAAAAGAGCCTTCAACGGTAAGCAGAAGCGGTTTGTCCTGGTTAAACCCCCGCGGATCGGCAACCTGGACCTGTTCAAACTCTACAAAACTGATATATAAAACCAGGTAAGCGGGATCGCCTTCAAATAAAGGCTCTCTCCATGTTGTATCAATAAAAACCATCACCTGTTCATCGCCGCTATCCGGATCGGCTTCATTGAAACCGTTTCCGGAAATAGTTCCCTGTATTGATTCAGGTATTTCAGCTCCAAGATAAAGATCAGTTATCTCTATCGCTACCCTGCCGTCGGCAGATCGTATAAAACCTGAATCGTTTTCCTCACCGGATTCTTCTGCTGAGGCTGCTTCTGCTTCCTCTTCAACCAGTTCGGAAGCATCATTTTCCCCGGATTCAAGGTCACTTCCTGAGCATGAGGCCAGCATAAACAAACCGGCCAGGAAAAATATTAACAAGCAAAGAGTGTTTGTTATTTTCATCTTGGCACCAACCGCTCTCATTAGTTTTTCAGACAACCTATCTTAACATAAGGGTTTGAATTAAAACAAGAGGCCCGGGCGGCATCTTTAATGCAGCCGGGCCAATCAGGTTCAAAATAAATATATTGCTCAGCGGGGCTCGAGGGTCAGCAGCAGGGGCCGATGCGCTCCTTCACGGTAAGTAAACTGCACTGAGTCCCCTTCGTTGAGGCCTTCCAGATCGATCCCCTCTCCCAACTCGAAGACAGCAAAAGAACCGTCGACATCAATCTCAATCGAATGGCTGTCAATCTGACCGACATATACTCCCTCTCCTGATAAAGATGTGTCCAGCGAGGTTATGGAGTTTATAACAGGACGGGTATCTGTTTCAACATAATGGAATATGACAGAACTCCCATCCGGGATATGATCAATCCGGAGCCCTTCGGCAAGGGCAAATACTTTTTCAGATCCGTCCACAACAATCTCTACAGATTGGACGTCAATAGCCCCAACTAATATTCCCTCTCCTTTATAAGTTGGAGCTTCCGCCATAATAACTTCAACGCTTAAGAGTACGGGACGCGTTCCTGATTCTTCGTAACTAAAGCGAATTGTTGAGCCATCTGTTACATCTTCAATGTAAAGAGCCTCATGCACCTCGAATACCCTGAACCCTGCGTCTGTTTCAATTTCTACAGAGCGGCTGTCGGCCCAGCCAACGAATATGCCTTCGTCTTCACGAATTGATGTCAGGGCTTCAATACTGACTATAACAGGCCGGTGTTCGGTTTCGTGATATACGAAAGTTACCATGGAACCGTCTTCAATTCCCTCCAGGGTAACCCCGTCACCCAGTTCAAAAGCCATGGGCTCATCATTGAAAATTATTTCAACTGAGATATTGTCAATCTGGCCGCTATAGATACCCTCGCCTGTCAACAGTACGGACTCCAGGGCAGCACCAGTTTCATCAGGTTCCTCATCAGGACTACAGCCGCCGCCAAACAGCATCAGGAGTAGCAGCAGCATCAACAATAAAATATAATTTTTCTTAACGAACATGCGAGAAATCCCCCTTTTGGTGTGGCATACTTCCCCTTCTCAACAGCGGTTTAACATGCCCGGGCCGGAACAGCCCCATACATATATTATCCCTTTTCTATAGGAGATAGACAAGCTAATAAAGCATCCGGTTCCATTAGATTAGCGGAACCGCCCTCCTCCTCCTCCTGAGCCGCCGCCCCCGCCGCCGGAAAAACCGCCGCCAAAGCCTGATCCTGAAGAAAAACCACCGGAGGACCCCGAACTTGATGTAGAAGCAATAGCAGCAGTCGCAGTACGGGAGGCACGGTCGAATGTACTGCCAAGACTGCCGGTAACCGAGTTCATAGCCCTGGCAAAAGAGGCCGCATGCGATATATTTAATGAAGACCAGCTGGTTTGCATATAATCAGGCTCCTGCTCAAGCCGGGGATAAACTAAAGCCAGCTGGTCGGCAACCTGCCCGGCCACGCCCAGCAAAACAGCGTAGACCAGGTAGTGCTCCCATATTACAAGGGAAGGCACGGTTGAACGATCCAGCCTGGAAAAGTGAAGCAGGTAGCGCCTGAAAGCTTTCCAGCGGGCTAATTGGTCGGCCCCATATTCGGTGTAGTGATGATTTGGAGATGCAAAGAATAAGAGCGGCGGACCAAATACAAGCACTAACCCTAAAATGTATAGTTCCCAGAACATAACCACGGCGGCGCCCAGGGCAATAACTAAAAACCCGGGGAGACAGCCATAGGTCCAGCTTCCACTGTCTTTAAAAAAATTGTATCCCCTGCCCATTCTGCTCGCAGTCGAACGCCAGTCTCCGTAAAACCGGTAAAACCCCGAAGGGTTATTCTCCGCGTAACTTTGAATTTGGCTGAACAAAACTCCTTTTACATCCTCTGCCTTTGTCGGGTCAGAATTTTGGCCTGTGAAGTCATAAACATCATTAAACAGGAACTGGAGGATTATTTGATCCAGCTTGCCTAAGGGCAGTTTGGACTCCCTTTCAACCAGCCGGAAATCGCTCCCCCTTCCCCGGGTGATGGCTGCCCTTTCTGTAATTTCTTCGATGCCGATTATCCTCCGCCTGGCCAGATCCAGGACGTTGGCGGTAAAAACCCCATTATCAATCCTCTTCTTATTCCAGAGGTAACCTAACACTTCAGGCCCATAATCTCCAGGCAGCTCGCGGTAGTAAGAACCCCTGTAAGCTGTTTTCCGGTTCAGGGCTTGCCCCCAGAGGGGCCACAACAGACCGGCAGCCAGTATTATCAGGGCCAGGGACAAGTAAATTTCATAACGGTTAAACAGGTAAGCCAGGTTAGAGAGAAAAGCCCACCATCTCTCCTGGCGCAGGATCCCGGGCAGGCCTGCTTTCCCGCTTCTTTTAGTTGCCTCCGGGACCAAAGCGGTGGGAAAAGTTGTCCGACCTTCAAAATAGGTATAGGCAGGCAGGTAAACAGCGCTCCAGGTAATCTGCTCAGCGCTATCGATGGATACATAGCCGCTTGAAGGCCCATGGCCCCAGGCCCGGATCTGATCTTTTAACGCGCCCGGAGGCAAGGTCAGGGTAACCATGGCAAAGCGGGCCGGGTGATCCCAATCGCTTCCAATAAATTGGTAGTATAGTTCAGCAACGTCATCATGAACAACAACCACGTTGTTAACCGTATATTCAACAGTAAATGTGCGGCTTTCGTTGTAAGCGTTAAAGCTCCAGTCAAGACCAAAGTAATCTGCCCCGTAAACATTGACAGAAAAAGTGCCGGGCTCAGTAGTGGGATACTGCTGGACAAGCGAATAATAATTATCCGCTTCGCGCACCAGGACACCGCTGTACGAAAGGTCGCCCTCAAAAGTGTAATACTGAACGAGGCCATTAAACTGTCCGTTAAAATCAACCGTCCTGCTTTCCACGACCTTCATTGAACCATCGGGCAATATTTCAGCCTCGATTACAACTCTGTTTATGGTCAGTGATCGAGCATCAACCGCGGTTGCCAGGGTCAAAAAGGTGGCGATTGTAAAGATAATCAAAATGAGGCTTTTCCTAAAAGTCTTTCCCAATGAAAGTTTAGCCACTCCCAACTACTTACCCCCCTGCTGCTTCCTTACCTGACGGCAAACGGGCAGGTTTTTACGCCCCAACCGCAGCATACCAATAATATAATCGATTAAGAGCATTTTGCCTATAAAAATATGACTGGAACCCCGAAAAGGCCAGGAGGCTTGAAGGATATTACCATATAATAATTGAATTAATTATTATATGGCTGGAGTGATTACAAATGACGGCAAAGATTAAACTGGGCGTTAGCGCCTGTCTGCTTGGTTGCCCTGTCCGGTACGACGGAGGCCACAAGCATGATCATTATATAACGGACACTCTTAGCAATTATTTCGCTTTTACAGCTGTGTGTCCCGAAGTTGAGTGCGGTCTGCCTGTGCCCCGCGAGACCATGCGGCTGGTCGGCGATCCTGATTCTCCCCGACTGGTAACCACGAAAACCGGAATTGATCACACGGAGAAAATGCAGGCCTTTTGTACCGGAAAGCTTTTGGAGCTTGAGAAGGAAGACCTCTGCGGCTTCATATTCAAGAAAAATTCGCCCAGCTCAGGCCTTTACCGGGTTAAAATTCACCGGCAGGGAAGCGGGGCGCCAAGGAGCGGGCAGGGTCTTTTTGCCGGCGCTTTTACAAAACGCTTTCCCCTGCTCCCGGTTGAAGAAGAAGGGCGGCTAAATGATCCTATCCTGCGCGAAAACTTTATTGAAAAAGTATTCTGCTGCTTTCGCTGGAAAACCTTTGCGGCAGGAGAGGCAAATTATAAAAACCTGATAACCTTTCATGCCCGCCATAAGCTTCAGATTATGGCCCACAGCCAGTCGCATCTGTCCAGGATGGGCAAACTGGTTGCTGCAGGCAAGACGATTCCAGTCCAGGAACTGCTTTCACAATATGAATATATGCTGATGGAAGCGCTCTCGCTAAAAGCGACTGTGAAGAAGAATGTTAACGTCCTTCAACATATCGCCGGCTACTTTAAGAAGACCCTGCCCCGCGATGACAGGGAGGAGCTGCAGGATCTAATCTCCCGTTATGCCGGCCATACTGTGCCCCTGGTTGTACCTCTGACCCTGGTCAACCACTACCTGCGGAAACAGGGGGTTGAGTACTTGCAGGACCAGTATTATCTTGAACCTCACCCGGCAGAGCTGATGCTGCGCAATCATGTCTG
Source organism: Syntrophomonadaceae bacterium (assembly GCA_007132095.1). GTDB lineage: Bacteria > Bacillota > Dethiobacteria > DTU022 > DTU022 > SLPH01. The sequence continues at coordinate 52,912 of SLPH01000063.1, forward strand.
AGCCTATGATAGCTTAGCGCTCGAATATATGTTAATATGTTAAAGCAGTTTGGAGTATGAGCAGGTTAATCCCACGTGTAGTTAAAGCTTTATCACTAAATGCTCAGGACCCTGATGGAGGTTAATTACTTGGACTCTTCAATGAACGCCGGTCCGGTATACGCCCTTAATGCCAGGGATTTTAAAAAAATGATCCTCGGCGCCAACCTTTTTTTCCAGCGCGAAAAAGAAGCTCTGAACGCTTTAAATGTGTTCCCTGTTCCTGATGGCGATACTGGAACTAATATGAGCATGACTCTTCATGCCGCAATTAATGATTCTATCGCCTATGAAGGTGAATCAATCGGGGAGCTTTCCGAAATCGTCGCCTCTAAAGCCCTGATGGGAGCGCGCGGCAACTCCGGGGTTATCCTTTCCCAGCTATTGAGAGGCATAGCCCGCGGCTTAAAAGAGAAAGACTGTATCACACCGGCGGAACTGAGTAAAGCCTTTCAATACGGGGTCGTTTACGCTTACAGGGCCGTTTCAAAGCCTGTAGAGGGTACCATTCTGACTGTTGCCCGTGAAATGGCACGCGGGATTAGGGCAGCGGCCAGAAAAGGCGAATGCCTGCATGGATCGCTCGAAGAAGCAATCAAACATGGGAAAGAGACAGTTGCCAGAACCAGGGAAATGCTCCCTGCTCTGAAAGAAGCTAATGTGGTTGATGCCGGGGGATTAGGATTGCTGCTCTTTTTTGAAGGATGCCTTTTTGCCCTGAAAAACTCGGTTAGCGATATGCTGGGCCAAAAGCCGGATGATAGCTTATATCCCGAAGATAGCTCATATAGCAATGAAAACCTGGCCGCGATTACTCCTGCCGAAATAACCTCACTCGAATACCCTTACTGCACCGAAGCCCTGATAAAAAGCGAAACCGGCATATTTAGCGGACTTAAAGAACAGCTTCAGCCGCTCGGTGATTCTCTACTGGTTGTCACCGACAAAAACCACGCAAAAATTCATATCCATACCCGGCTGCCCGGGCAAATCCTGGAAACCGCTCAGGCTTTCGGTTCACTGCATGACATTAAGATTGAAAATATGCTGGACCAGGTGAACAGGCCGGACCTGCAAGCAGCCAGTCAGCCTTCGGCCTTTGTTAAAAGTGATCCCGTTCCGGGAACCGGCTTAATTGCCATTTCCTTTGGCGAAGGGTTTCGGGAAATCTTCTTAAACCTGGGGGCGGAGCGGGTAGTCTTCGGCGGCCAGACAATGAATCCAAAAGTAGAAGACCTTTTAACCGCAATCGAACTGCTGCCGCAAGAGGAAGTAATTGTCCTGCCCAATAATAAAAACATCATTTTGGTTGCCAGCCAGGCGGCAGATCTCAGCGATAAAAAGGTCCGGGTAATCGAAACCCGCACGCTGCCCGAAGGAATCGCCGCCCTGCTGTCTTTCAACCACGATCAGCCGCTGGAAGACAATTATGATTTAATGAGCGAAAGAGTAGCTTCAGTAAAATCAGGAGCGGTTACCTTTGCTACCCGGGACGCCCTGATTAATGGAATCCCGGTCAAAAAAGATGATTATTTGGGCCTGGCCGGTGAAACAGCCTGCTGTTCCGGTAAAAACCTGGCCGAAACGGCTTTCAAACTCGCTATTACGCTCCTGGAAGATGGCGCTGATATCATCACCATCTTTTACGGCGCCCAGGTCGGGGCAAGCGAAGCATCCGCCCTGGCCGAATTGATCCGCGAAATAAACCCGGAAGTTGAAATTGAGCTCCATTATGGCGGCCAACCTATTTACAACTACATCTTCTCGGTGGAATAGCGCTGAACATATTGCTGCAACCGTCCTCGAAACAGGCCCCTTACTACTTCTCATTCTTTACATATTTACAGCGGTAATATAGTATTTGTATTAGAAAATATACAGCCAAGGAGATATGTAAAGTGAATAATAAGCCTGCCCAAAAACCTCAAACCGCCAACTTTTCATCCGGGCCCTGCGCTAAAAGACCGGGCTACAACCTTTCGGCCCTTAATGAAGCCCCGCTTGGAAGGTCTCACCGCAGCAGCATCGGTAAAAACCGCCTTAAAACTGCAATCGAGAAAACAAAATCGCTGCTTGGCCTGCCTGAAAACTACCTCGCCGGCATAGTCCCCGCTTCCGATACTGGCGCTTTTGAAATGGCTATGTGGAGCCTGCTTGGCCCTAAACCGGTTGATGTAGTTTTTTTCGAATCTTTCGGTAAGACCTGGGCTGACGATATTCAAAAACAGCTTAAATTGAAGGATCTTAACTTGATCAGCGCCAAATACGGGGAGCTTCCCGATTTAAACAAGATTAATTTCAACCACGATGTTGTCTTCACCTGGAATGGGACAACAAGCGGTGTGAAAGTGCCGGATGGCAATTTTATCCCCCAAGACCGGAAAGGGCTGACTCTCTGCGACGCCACCTCGGCTGTATTTGCCATGGATATTCCCTGGGACAAGATTGATGCGGCCACTTTCTCCTGGCAAAAAGTGCTGGGAGGAGAAGCAGCCCACGGTATCATAGTTCTTTCTCCACGTGCCGCTGCAAGGATCGAAAGTTATGATCCTCCCTGGCCGATGCCCAAAATATTCCGCCTGAAAAAAGGCGGAAGCCTGAACAGTGAAATATTCGAAGGTTCAACGATCAACACCCCTTCCATGCTCTGTGTAGAAGACTATATCGATGCCTTGAACTGGGCTGAACAGATCGGGGGTCTTGAAACGTTAATCAGGCGCAGCGAAGATAACCTTAAAGTTATCGAAGAATTTGTCAATCAAAGAGGATGGATAAATTTCCTGGCCTCCGACCCGGCGGTCCGATCCAATACCAGCGTCTGCCTGACCCTGGACCTGGAAGCGGAAAAGGTAAAACAAATGGTAAAACTGCTCGCCGAAGAAGGCGCTGCCTACGATATATCATCTTACCGCGATGCCCCGGCCGGGTTGCGGTTCTGGTGCGGCGCGACCGTGGAAAAAGCAGACATAGAAATAGCAATGCAGTGGCTGGAATGGGCTTATCGCCAGGTTAGCGAATAGGTTGCTCCCGGTTGGTTTCCGCCGCTTCCGGCAGATAGCAACCTGGAGCAGCACTCTGCTATGATAAAGCCCTGGCAAGCAGTTCATTGACCAGCTGCGGATTGGCTTTACCCTTCGTTTCTTTCATCACCTGGCCAACCAGATGGCCGAGAGCTTTAGTTTTGCCTCCCCGGTAGTTGGCAACACTATCGGGGTTTTCTGCAATAACCCTATCTATAATCATTTCCAATTCGGTTTGATCGGAGATCTGCAGCAGGCCTTCTTCCTCAACAACCTGCCGCGGCGGCTTGCCGCTGGCAAAGGCTTTAAGCAGTACATCTTTGGCTATTTTGCCGCTGATCGATCCCTCATCAATCATTACCAATAATTCGGCCAAATCTTCAGGGCTAAATGCACAGCTATCCGCCTCTATCCCGGCGCTGTTCAGCTGAGCGGCAAAATCTCCCATGATCCAGTTGCTCACTGTTTTGGGGTTATCGTATGTTTTCAGGCAGGACTCAAAATAATCGGCCAGGCTCCGTGAAGCTGTGAGAACCCGGGCATCGTAGTCCGGCAAATTATAGTCTTTAACAAAACGCTCCGCCCTGGCCGGCGCCATTTCAGGCAGAGCGGATCGGGCTGCTTCTATTTCTTCTTCACTAAGCGCAATCAGCGGCAGTTCCGGGTCGGTAAAACAGCGGTAATCTGCAGCCTCCAGCTTGCTGCGCATCACCAGTGTTTCGCCTTTGTCTTCTTCCCAGCGAAGGGTCTGTGATATAACCTCTTCCCCGCTCTCAAGAATAGCCCGCTGCCGTTTGATTTCATGTTCCAGTGATTTTTCGACCGCCTTGAAAGAGTTCATGTTCTTCAGTTCCGTTTTGCTGCCCAGCTTTTCTGATCCGGCAGGCCGGAGGGAAATGTTGGCATCGCAGCGCAGGCTGCCCTCTTCCATCTTGCAATCAGATACTCCGGCGTACTGCAGGATGCTCTTCAGCTGCTCCAGGTAACGTCTTGCTTCTCCTGGCGAACGTAAGTCAGGTTCGGTTACTATTTCGACCAAAGGCACACCGGACCGGTTGTAATCAACCATCGAAATGTCTCCATAAGGCGAATGAACCAGCTTGCCGGCATCTTCTTCCATATGGACGCGGCCGATGCGCACTTTCTTTTCCGTTCCCTGGTCATCTTCAATTATCAGCGATCCGTTGCTGCCGATGGGAACATGAAACTGGGATATCTGGTATCCCCTGGGGATATCGGGGTAAAAATAATTTTTCCGATCGAAGTAACTAAGCCTGGCCACTTCGCAATTAAGAGCGAGTGACGCAGTAAGCGCCTTCTTGACCGCTTCGCTGTTCATCTGCGGCATAACGCCGGGATAGCCCAGGCAGCCGGGGCAAGTATTCACATTGGGCTCTGGAACAAACCGGTTGGGGCAGGAGCAGAAAAGCTTACTCTCCGTATGCAGCTCTACGTGAACTTCCAGCCCGATCACAACTTCATATTGCATTTTCTCTACCTCCCGTTTAAAACGACCCGGCCGGCGGGGTATCAAGACCCTGTTTAACTGCACTGCCAGCCTGAAAGAGCAAATCTTCCGAGAAAGCCGGGCCGACCAGTTGGACTCCAACGGGGAGACCGTTAAAACTTCCCATCGGCAGGCTTAACGAGGGAAGGCCGCTTAGACTGGCCGGAACACAAAATGTGTCTTCCTCGCATAAGTCGATAAAAGGTAAATCATGCCCGCTGCTGTCAGCTTCTTTTAAATGAGCCCCTACCGGCATTAACAGGAGGCTGCAGCGGTTAAAGAGTAAGTTGAATTGCTCCCTGGCCATACTCCACACTTTTAAAGCCTGCCGGTAGTAGAGCTCGAAGTTGTCGCCGATAAGGAAATAAGTTCCAATAATGCTGCGACGGCGGGCCTCTTCGCCCAAAGTCAGCCGCCGCGATGCAGAGTAAAGCTCTTCCAAATTGGACGCATCTGCCGCCCGCCCATAGCGAATCCCGTCAAACCGCGACAGGTTAGAAGAAGCCTCGGCATAGGCAATGACATAATAAGCGCGCAGGGCGGCTTCAAAAAGATCAAATTCAAGTTCAACAATCCTGTGTCCCTTTTCCTTAAACTTCTCTACAGCCTGCTCCATCGCTTCCCGCTCTTCAGGCCGCAGGCGAACGGAGTTCGAACTGAGCAGACCAATGGTCATGTCATCCGGGTTTACAACTGTGCCCTTGTGAGGCGCAAAATCATTGTAGGCTGCCGTGGTTGCGTCTCTTGCGTCGAAACCGGAGATGAGGTCCAGGGCAGCTTTAATATCGCCAATGGCAAGCCCGCTAAGACCGATCTGGCCAAAGGAGCTGCAAGCCATATGCAGGCCGTAGCGTGAAATCCGGCCCAGTGTAGGCCGCAGGCCAAAAACGCCGCATTGAGAAGCTCCCTGCCTCAGAGCCCCGCCACTTTCGCTATCAAGTGATAGCAGGCATTGCCCGGCCGCCAGGGCAGCCGCTCCTGCGCTTGCTACCGTTAATTCGTGGTTGTGGGGATGAAGAACAGCTCCGCCTGGAGAGCTCTGCCGCGTTGAACCCGTACCCATAGCCCCAAGGTTGGTTTTGCCAATCACAACAGCCCCGGCATCGACAAGCCGCTCCACCGCAGCAGCGCTAAAGGGAGGCGAGAAATTATCTAGCGCAGCCGAGCCGAGAGAGGCTGGCATTTCGCTATACATGAAATCGTCTTTTACCGCCAGCGCTACACCGGCCAGAGGCAGTTTATCTCCTGCTGCAACCCGGCGATCAATTTCCCCGGCCCTTTCCAGCGCCTTTTCACCGGCAATAAAGGTAAAGGTGTTGATTTTTTCGTTCAAGGCACGGCAACTCTGCAGGGCGGCAGAAACAGATTCCCTGGCAGTTATCGCCCCTGCGGTTACTCTTGCTGCAGTGCTTAGCGCAGTATTATTAGACAAGTTCAATCCAGGCCTCCTTTAATCACAGTTGAGGTTAATAAGCAGTTTAACAGTATGCGCCAGCTTAACAGGTTTAGTCAATGACTGGCGGTACCGTGTAAAACCCGTCGCTAAATGCCGGAGCTTTTTCCTGCAGCCCTGCGGTATCACCCGGAAGAGCTCTATCTTCACGCATAATATTTGACTGGTTATGGCCGGTTATTACGGCATCAACTGAAGTGGTATCGATAACCTGCAGCGGCTCCAGCCACTTGATCAATAACTGCAATTCGGCATCCAACCGGGTTAACTCCTCGTTATCCACCATTATTTTCATAATATTTACAGCTCTTCGCAGCTCAGCCCTGTTTTTTTCCAAGCATTTCACCTGCCCATATTAGTTTGCCTGGCGGCAATAAAAGGAGGACCATTAAAGTATGATCCCCGCTTGATGCGGCAACTAGAACACCTATTCGAGAAATTAAGGGAAAACCCTGCTTTTATTGTCCAAAAGCGCCTATTCGTTATCACTAAAGATTGTTTTCATTTGTTTTGTATGGATCTCGAGAGCTTCACTGCCAAATAGGATAAACCTAATCAACCTAACCTTCTTCAGTTTTGGCGCCTCTTCTTTTACAGTACGAAAAGCGATTTCGGCCGCTTTATCCATGGGAAAACCAAATGCGCCCGTTGAAAGGGAAGGGAAGCCGATTTTTTCGATCCTGTTTTTCTCGGCAAGCTTGAGGGTGTTGCGATAACAATCTGCCAGCAATTTTTCTTCCGGTTTATCTGATCCATAGACCGGACCGAGGCAGTGAATAACAAAGCGGTTGGGCAGATTATGGGCTCCCGTTATAACCGCCTCCCCCGGTTTGATCGGGGCCAAAGGGCGGCACTCTTCCTCGAGGCCGGGGCCGGCCGCGCGGTGCAAGGCTCCCGCCACCCCGCCGCCACTGCGCAACTGCGCGTTTGCGGCATTAACAACTGCATCAAGATCCGGCTGAGCAGCAATATCGCCGCCGACACATTCCACGGTTATATTATAATAAGCCATGTTCATCAGAGCCCTCCTGTTAATAATTATTAATGTCAGGCGGCTTTTTCCCATGCAGCAGCTTGCGTATACCTAGCTTGACCCCGAATGAATCAATTGTGGCAAAAAAATGCTGCCTGAACAAGTCTTTCCATGAAGAAAGATAGCGTCAAGCCATTGTAGAAAAAAAGAAACCTCACCTTCAGCTCATACAGCAAAACAGCTGCTCAAATATATTAACCCCTTTCTGGTTAAATTGTCCGGTTCATTCAGTTGATGAATGATGCTGGCATCCTCTTCTTTCCCAACCAGCATTTCGTGAGATTCCTCTTTCCATATAACAAATGTAACTACCTGCTAAACCCCTTAAATAACTTTGCACAAAGACGGGGCTGGCTCCGCACCTTTACTGTTCCTGAAATTTTGCATGGTCTAAAAAGCCTGGAGGAGGGCATGCAAAGCCCCTCCTCCGGTTTATCCTTTTAATCCTCTTGCGCTGGTATGACTTATGCCTGCAAATTAACTATGGCTGCAGAATAAGCCGGCAGTCTACTGAAGCTCCGGAGGGACGAGATGATCCGGAACATCGACACCAATCTCTTCGAAGTACTTAATAACCCCGGGATGAAGAGGAATAACCGCATGCTCTACAGTGTTTTCCGGGGTAGTCATCCTGGCGTAGGCATGGATGGCGATCAGGTGATCGATATTTTCAAAGATTGCCTTGGTGATATCGTAGACATATTCTTCCGGGTAATCAGCATGGCAAATGACTGAATTCCAAACGCTGGGCAGCAGGACAGGCTCATCCTGACCCGGGTACATATCCGCGGGCATCTCGAACCCGGAATAGAAAGGATATTCAGTAGTGAGAGTTTCTATCTCCTCAACGGTGTAGGCAACGATCCTGATATCGCGCGTTGCCGTAATCTCCATGATGGAAGATGTAGGCGCTGCCACGCTCCAGAAGCCGATATCAATTCGGCCGTCGCGTAAGTCATCACCCGTTTCGGAAAAAGGAAGCCTGAATACGTCAAAATCATCGTATGTAATGCCCAGCGCGCCTAAAACCAGGTTTGTCTTGAACTCGGTCCCACTGCCGGGGGCGCCAACAGAGGCAGTTCTGCCGACGATATCGCTAACATTGTAAATATCCGAATCAGCCAGAACAACCATATGGAACAGGTTCGGATACATGGTGAAAACTGTGCGGATCGGCTGCGGATCTCCTTCAAATTGCTCGCCTTCACCATTGTAAGCCATGAAGCCGACATCATTCATAATCAGGGCCAGTTCCGCAGTTTGTTCTGTAATCATCCTGGTGTTTTCAACCGACGCTCCCGTTACTTCCGCAGTGGCCCTTAAATACGGGATGTGACGGTTTATAACCGTGGACATACCGCCGCCATAGGGGAAATAAACCCCGCCGGTTCCGCCGGTAACAATGCTTAAGAACTCTACCGGTCTGTCATCAGGCGGTGGAGCTACATCATTGTCCGGATCATCTACATCACCAGGGTCAGGATCTGCTGCCGGCTGTTCGCAGGCAGTAATCATCGAAAACATAGCAATAATGAACAGGAATACTATTAGCCAGGTTAATTTAGCTTTCATTTTTTCCTCCTCTTAGTTATAAAAGTTTCGGTTGTAGCAGGTAAGTGATCGTGTTTGCAAGATTTTAATAAACAATTGCGCTTAATCGTAGCTGGTCAGAAATACTGTATCCTGTTTTCACCCCTTTCTGGTCAAATTTCTTATTACACGGCTACCGAAGCTTCTCCGGCTTGCCGCTAAAAGCGTCCTCTGCAAGAGCCTTATATAAAGGGATCTTCTTAACTTGAAACAACAACCTTGCATCTTCACCAAAGAAACCGGCCAGAACATACTCGGAGCCCCTGTAGAGGAGGCGCTGATCGGCAATCAGCCCAACACGCAAAATAAAGGAATCGAGTTTTTCATCAATACCTACTATTTTAAGGAGCCCTTCTTCTTCTACGTAACGGCCCCGCCCTTCAAGCAAGCCCATCCCGGCCCCGAAATTGCGGAAGTGCGTTTCTTTCAGATATATGCTTTCCCCGTCGCTGTAGTAGATTTCCACAACCGGGAGCAGATCTACAGAGTGGGTGTAGCTGATCGCAAACTCTTCCCCCGGATTTAGGAAAAACACCGCCCTGCCCGTATGACCGTCCCCATCGCTCTCTTCAATCCAGAGGACTGTGGGCCTGATAAGAGTCAGGGTAACCAAAGTCAAAATCAAGAAAAAGGGGAAAAGGGCAACGACCCTCTTCCCCTTTTCAGCTTTCAGTCCAATCCCCTTATTCTGCATCAATTATCCTGCTTGCGCCGCTGGCTACTGCATCTCCGGCGGGATCAGGTGGTCGGGGATGTCAATGCCAACTTCTTCTAAGTACCTGATCGATCCCGGGTGCAGCGGTATAACTGAATGCTCAACCGCGTTTTCCGGAGTTGTAAAATTAGCGAAAGCATGGATTGCGATCAGGTGATCGATATTCTCAAAAATAGCCTTGGTGATATCGTAAACATATTCTTCCGGGTAGTCGACATGACAGATGACTGTATTCCAGACACTGGGATTAACAACCGGCTCATCCTGGCCCGGATAGGTGCCCGGTGCCATCTCAAAGCGCGAATAGAAAGGATATTGTGAAGTAATCGTCTCTATTTGCTCATCGGTAAAGGAGATCAGCCGGATGTCACGGGTAGCAGTAATCTCCATAACCGAAGATGTGGGAGCGGCAACATCCCAGAAGCCGATGTCAATCCGGCCGTCACGCAGGTCATCGCCGGTTTCGGCGAAGGGCAGCCTGAATACTTCAAACTCATCATAGCTGATACCCAGGGAGTCCAGGACCAGGTTGGTTTTAAATTCGGTTCCGCTGCCGGGAGCGCCAACAGAGGCGGTCTTGCCACGGATATCCTCAACGTCGTAAACATCTGTATCGTCCAGCACAACCATGTGGAAATGGTGGGGATACATGGAGAATACGGCACGGATCGGCTGAGGATCGCCGCCAAACTGCTCGCCTTCACCATTATAGGCCATGTAGGCAACATCGTTCATGATCAGGGCCAGTTCGGCCGATTTTTCAGTAATCATCCTGGTATTCTCAACCGAGGCTCCTGTCACTTCAGCAGTAGCTCTCAGGTAAGGGATATGGCGGTTGATAACCGTAGACATACCACCACCGTAGGGGAAATACACCCCGCCGGTTCCCCCGGTAACAATGCTTAAGAACTCAACCGGCCGGTCATCCGGCGGTGGAGCGACATCATTGTCCGGCTCATCTACATCGTTAGGATCAGGATCTGCAACCGGCTGTTCACAGCCAACAATCATTGTAAAAAGCGAAATTACAAACAAACCAACGATCAACCATGTTATTTTGGACTTCACTATCGTTTCCTCCCTCTCTTTTCAACCTATTTACTTTGTAAATCCAAAAAGTAAGACTGGCGGCCCGCTGTTAATAGCCCAACAGCCGGGCTTGCCTGAGACAGGGAAATTATGTTATGCAACA
>SLPH01000174.1 GCA_007132095.1 Syntrophomonadaceae bacterium
CGCCTTAAACTTACAAGGCAATGCAGAAAAACTGGACTATATTGATCAGCAGATCGACGATTTCAACATGTTGAGCTGGACATCGCTATCCCTCATATCGCCCTCTTTCCGCAACGTGGAAAAAGCCGAAAAGATCGCCGCTCCTTACCTTAAAGACTGCTCTGACTTCAGGCTTGTTGAAAAATCGCTCCCCTATAACGGGACAACCGAGATGGGCATCGACCTGATGAAAATCGCCAGAGCCCTTGATCAGAGGGGCTTAGAACCTGCGCTTGAGCAGCCGGAAATAATAGAATTCTTTAAAAAGTACGGCCACCGGTCCAACACGGAGGTCGATATCGGAGTTCCACGCTGGCACGAGGAACCGGAATATATCCTGGGCCTGATCCGCTCATACATCGAAAACGGCAGTTACCGGCAGGGCCTGGACAACTTCTACCGCGGCGCCGAAGAGGCTGAAGCAGCGATAGCAAGGATTAAAGCTAACCTTGAACAAGCCGGTAAGAAAAAGCTCGCGGCCAGGGTGGAGCGCTTACTGAGGAACTATCGCGAGATTTTCGGGTTGCGCGAGGAATCCAAGTATAGCCTGACCCATATCTACGATATGGCGCGTAAACTTTTTATAGAAATCGGTAAGGACCTGGCCGGGCAGGGCCGCCTTGAGCAAGCGCTCGATATTTTCTTCCTGCGCAGCAAAGATATCAGGGCCGGCGGAGATTTAAAAGAAATGGTGAAAGCAAACCGCGCAGCCCACAAAAGGTACATAAACCTAAAGGCGCCCCGCCTCTTAAGCAGCACCGGTGAAAGTATTTTCTCGGCTGCATCAGATGACGAAGGAGCTCTTTGCGGCACTCCCGTATCGCCCGGAGTATACGAAGGCAGGGCCAGGATCCTTCATTCACCCGAGGAAGGTTCGAAAATCGTCAAAGGCGATATCCTGGTAACCGCCGGGACAAACCCGGCCTGGACCCCCATGTTCCTCAACCTTGGGGCAATTGTAGTGGAAACGGGAGGTCCCATCTCTCACGGGGCTGTGGTGGCAAGAGAATACGGTGTTCCTGCCGTGGTTGGTGTCGGCGAGGCGACTTCGCTGATCAGAGACGGGCAGATGATCCGCGTGAACGGCGAAACCGGCCAGGTTGAACTCCTGGATTAAGTTGCCTGGAGGTCGCATACCAGAAACATTTATCCTGAATAGTTGGTTCTGTGAAAAGAATCAGTCAAGGGCAAGCAGCGGCTGAACCCTTTGCAGAGCGCCCGGCGCTGCGCTAAAGTCGGCGGCGCCGGGTTTCAGGCGAAGCGGGCTAAAAAGAGCGGTTGGAAACTGACTGCCCCGGTAAACCGAATTAATGAAGATGGAAGGTGGAACGGCAATGAAGAACAAGAATATGGCAATTCTCTACATCAGCCTGGTGGTAGTAATGATGGGTTACGGTATTGCGATGCCCATACTGCCCTTCTATATTGACAGCCTCGGCGGCCGCGGCGTGCACTTTGGCCTGCTGATCGCCAGTTACGGTATTATGCAGCTAATATTTGCCCCCCTCTGGGGCAGCCTGTCGGATAAGTATGGCAGGAAACCTTTACTTTTAACCGGGATGATCGGTCTCGGGTCAGCAATGATCCTTTTTGCCCTTTCCACCCAGCTCTGGATGCTCTATGCCGCCCAGATCCTCTCCGGCAGCCTTTCTTCTGCTACCCTGCCGGCAGCCCAGGCTTACGCCGCGGACAGCACTACCAGGGAGGAACGGGGCGGGGCCATGGGCAGGATCGGGGGGGCGATTGGGTTTGGTGTGGTAATGGGCCCCGGCCTGGGCGGCCTCCTCGGTTCCATGTCCCTGGAGACCCCATTTTTTACTGCGGCAGCTTTTTGCCTTTTCACCTTCCTGCTTATTCTCATCGGACTGCCCGAGTCCCTTGCCCCGAGCCGGCGGATCGCGGAAGCAGAGGTAAAGTTTATGCAGTTCAAAGGGCTGTGGCGCGCTCTTCTCGGCCCCATTGGTTTTGGGTTTGCTGTCGCTTTTGTCGCCATCATGGGGCAGACGATATTTTCCAGCGTTTACGGGCTTTACGCCCTCGCCCGATTCAACTACGGTCCCGAGCAGGTTGGAGTAATCCTGATGGCGATGGGCTTCATGTACGCCTTATCGCAGGGACTGCTCGTCGGGCCCCTGACCAAAAAAATTGGCGAAGAAAAAGTGATTACCTACGCCCTTATCGGGAATGCCGCCGGTTTTGCGCTGATCCTGCTTTCCCTTAATTTCCTGGCTATTCTGGCAGCGATGAGCTTCTTCATGCTTTTCAACTCACTGCTTAAGCCCTCTGCCCTTGCCTTCATCTCCAAGAATACCGCTTCCAGCCAGGGTCACACTATGGGTATTGCCGAGTCCTACATGAGCCTGGGCAGGATCATCGGGCCGCTGTGGGGAGGAATGATTTTTGACATCAACCTCTTTTACCCCTATTTGAGCGGGATCGTCATCTTTTCCCTCTTCTTTTTTATAACCCTTTTCAGGTTAAAGCCGGGGCTCGGCCCGGCTTTTAAAGCAGAGTAGCTTTACTGTGTTTTACAAAAAGGCGGCACCTGGTTTCAGCCGTACCATCCGATAAATAAAAGAATAACAAGTTTTTGCCGTCTTAATCTATAAGCCGCAGGTAATGGCATCAACCCCGCCTGCGGCTTTTAACCCCCAGTCCTGCCGATCACGACGACCGGTGCAGCGCTCAACCAGGCTGGTGGTAAGCGCCTATCTACAAAACATTGCCGGTAACAGCAGCTTGTCTAATGAGGATCCTAAAGTTTCGTTGTAGCTGCTTGCAGCCTGGAGAAAAACATTTCTAAGCAAAATGAAGCTTCCACCCGTGATATAATTAGCTATGCAGATAAAAAGATCATAACCATCCCTGCCTGAACAGAGCTATAATTCAGTTCTTAAAAAGTGGGGCAGATTATGAGCGGTTCCGGCAATAATGAAATTGACAGAAACCAGGTTGTAAATAGACTCCAAACCCTTTTGCAGGGAAGGCCTGAAATAATGGCAGCCCTGGCACATGGTTTTATAATTTTTGCCGGCATAGGAATTGTGTTTGCTTAAAAGAATTTAGTGTATCGGCGCTGGTTTATCGGCCCGGATTATTTTTATTCTTGCCCGGATATGTTATACTCTAACATGGTTAATCCTTGAGTATAGGCTCATATCTTTCATTATTTACAGATATTTGCATGTCACGCAAAGGAGGGGACGAGCAACTCTATGGCTAAAACAAAAACGCGCAAGCAGCTGAAGAGGCAGCGCAAAAAGAGAAGAAGAGCAAAAAAGAGGAAAAGATTGAAGGGCCGGACCTAGAACCGCTTGAGGCGGCATTAAAAACTATGCCCCTCAGGCATTATAAAATAAACTGCCTGCTGAATCGCACTGCGTTTCCAGCTGCTTATTTTAATCCTTGCCTGCAGGCTCTTACAACCTGCAGGAAATGACTTTTAAAGGAGGTGGCGCTGTGCCCCTGTATGAATTCTATTGCAGCGAATGTCAGAAAAAATTCGAAGAACTATGCGGAAGCGAGATCAAGTCAGCCGCCTGCCCTAAGTGCAGGAAGGAAGCGGGCAAAATACTGTCCCTCTTTCGTGCCGGCAAGAGCAGCTCGTCCAGTGGAGCTGCCGCCTCCTCCGGCTGTGGAGGGTGAACTTCCAGCAACTGCAGCAGTTGCTGACAGAAAAAAAAGCATGTTTCAGTAAACCGGGTATGGAGGGCACATATGACTAAGTACATTTTTATTACTGGCGGAGTAGTGTCATCACTTGGCAAGGGGATTACAGCTGCATCACTGGGCTGCCTCCTGAAAAACAGGGGGCTGAAGCTGACCATTCAGAAACTTGACCCTTACATCAACTACGACCCGGGTACTATGAGCCCTTACCAGCACGGAGAAGTATTTGTCACCGTTGACGGCGCCGAAACAGATCTCGACCTTGGCCATTACGAAAGGTTCATTGACGAGCGTTTAACCCGCGATAACAATGTTACAGCGGGGCGTATTTACTGGTCTGTCATCCAGGGTGAGCGCGACGGTGTTTACCAGGGTAAAACCGTCCAGGTTATCCCCCATATTACTGATAATATTAAAGAACGGGTTATGAAAATTGACCGCGAGCGAAACCTCGACGTGGTGATTACCGAAATAGGCGGAACGGTGGGCGACATCGAAGGGCTTCCCTTCCTGGAGGCAATCCGGCAGCTGCGCTACGACCTCGGTTGGGAGAATGTTATTTTTATCCATGTTACGCTCGTTCCATACCTGGCCATGTCCGGAGAGCTGAAGACGAAGCCTACCCAGCACAGTGTCAAAGAACTGCGCGGCATCGGTATCCAGCCGGATATCATCGTATGCCGCACCCAGCTTTCCCTTTCCGACGACATCAAAGAAAAAGTAGCTCTCTTCTGCAACATCAAACCTCACGAAGTGATTGAAAATATCGATACAAAAATAATCTATGAAGTCCCCCTGCTGCTGCAGGAGCAAAACCTCGACCAGCTGGTTCTCGATAAGCTTCAGCTGAAATGCGGCCCGGCCGACATGAGCGAATGGAAGACTATTGTCAGCCAGGCAAATAACACCGGGCAGAAGGTGACTATTGCCCTGGTAGGCAAGTATATCGCTCTTCGCGATGCCTACATCAGCATTAATGAGGCTCTGGACCATGCCGGTTTGGCCCACGGGACAGAAGTTGAAACAGTATTGGTTCCTGCTGAAAGCCTGGAGCGGGAAAGCGGCCTCGAACTGCTTAAAGGGGCGGACGGCATCTTAATACCGGGCGGGTTTGGCGAGCGTGGTATTGAGGGTAAAATTAACGCGGTCACTTTTGCCCGTGAGCAAAAAGTGCCCTTCATGGGGCTGTGCCTGGGGATGCAGTGCGCCGTGGTCGAATTTGCCCGTAACGTGGCCGGAATTGAGGGCGCTCAGAGTACAGAGTGCAACCCTGAAACATCCGGCCCGGTGATCGACTACCTGCCGGGCCAAAAAGAAATAACCCAGGTGGGTGGAACCCTGCGCCTCGGGTCCTATCCCTGCACGATCAAAGAAAAGACGCTGGCCGCTGCCGCTTACGGCCAAAAGCTTGTTAATGAGCGCCACCGCCACCGCTACGAATTTAATAATATATACAGGGATCAACTGGAAGAGGCCGGCCTCGTTTACAGCGGCATCTACGAGGAAGACGACCTGGTTGAAATGATCGAACTTAAAGATCATCCCTGGTTTGTAGCTGTTCAATTTCACCCCGAATTTGAATCGCGCCCGACCCGACCCCATCCCCTGTTCAGGGATTTCGTCGGGGCCGCTCTGCAGCAGAAAACTAAGAAGAGCCGTCTATAATCCGGCAGGCCGCCTCGCCTAAACTGATCCGCTGCTCCATGCTTTTCTTCTGCAGGTAGCGGTAGGCTCTTTCTTCGTCAAGTTTCATCTTCTTCATGATAATGCCCTTGGCTTTTTCTATTTCACGCCGTTCCTTAAGCTTATTTTCCAGCCCTTCGATACGGCTGTGCAGTTTTCTTTTGCGGGCATACTCATGACAGAGCGTTTCTGCCACAGCCGCCAGCACCGCGCTTTCTACCGGCCATTTAAGCTGCATGTATCCGCTTAAGCCCTTGTTGCCTGTATCGACAAAAAGGGATGCCGACAGGTTGTCTTCCTCAACAATTGAAGCCAGCTGCTTGATGTTTCCGGGGGGAATCCGAGTGTCGATCACGGCCAGCCAGGGCTGTTTTAAGCGCAATAGGCGCAGAAACTCAGGCACGTTCCTTGCTTCTCCCGAAGCATGAAAGCCTGCATCGCTAAGAGCGGCGGTTAGCGCTTTCTTCAGGTTTGAGTCAGCGCTGCCCAGGCAGTAATCAAAACTTGTTTTAGCCATGAACGTTCCTTCCGGAAGTAGATTAATCATAGCTTATTATACTTTGTTTTTTCCTGCAATAAAAAAAGGAGCGCATGGGCGCTCCTTTTTTTAAAGACCCGGTTGCATTAGAAACGGGACAGGTAATTGTCAATTTCCCACTCGTGAACCTGGATCCGGTAATCGTCCCACTCCTTGGCCCTGCCTTCCCGGAAGCGGTTGTATATATGAGATCCCAGCGCCTCTTGAATTAAGGGGCTGTTGTCCAGCTCTTTAATGGCATCGTTCAGTGTGCCCGGTAGGCGGTCGATATTGTGCGCTTTTTTCTCTTCTTCAGTCATGGTGTAGATGTTCAAGTTGACCGGTTCGGGCGGCGATATTTTGTTCTCTATACCATCCAATCCTGCTCGCAGCATGACAGCAAAAGCAAGATACGGGTTGCAGGACGGGTCGGGGCTGCGCAGTTCAACCCTGGTGCCGATGCCGCGCCTGGCCGGAACACGCACCAGGGGGCTGCGGTTGCGGTAAGACCAGGCAATGTAAACAGGAGCTTCATAACCAGGAACCAGGCGTTTGTAGGAGTTAACCAGCGGATTGGTTACCGCGGTGTATCCCCTGGCATGCTTGATCAGCCCTCCGATAAAGTAGATCATCTCCTGGCTCATTTCATTTTCAGCATCGGGGTCATGAAAAATATTTTTACCGTTCTTAAAAAGAGATAAGTGGGTGTGCATTCCCGAGCCATTGATGTGGGCGATCGGTTTCGGCATAAATGTGGCGTAAAGACCATGACGCTGTGCAATGGTGCGGACCACAAAACGGAAGGTGGCCAGGTTATCTGCTGTTGTCAGCGCATCGCTGTATTTGAAATCAATTTCGTGCTGCCCCGGTGCCACTTCGTGATGCGAGGCCTCAATTTCAAAACCCATATCTTCCAGGGTAACAACCATATCCCGGCGCGCATTTTCTCCTAAATCTGTCGGGGCCAGGTCGAAATATCCTCCCTTGTCGTGAGTTTCCAGGGTGGGAGCTCCGCTTTCATCGGTGTGGAACATGAAGAATTCTGCCTCCGGGCCGCAGTTAAGGGAGTAGTCATACTTGCCGGCCAGTTCGATCATCCTTCTTAGCTGACTGCGCGGGCAGCCTTCGAAAGGTTCACCATCCGGGGTATAGACATCGCACATCAGCCTGGCGATCCCCCCTTCGCGGGGCTGCCAGGGGAAGATGGTGAAAGTGTCGAGATCGGGACGCAAGTACATGTCCGATTCTTCAATGCGGACAAACCCTTCGATTGAAGAACCGTCAAACATGATTTCCCCGTCAAGAGCCTTATCAAGCTGGTCAATGGTGATAGCAACATTCTTCAACTGACCGGCCAGGTCGGTGAACTGCATATGAATAAACCTTACCCCCGATTCTTTTACTTTATTTTTGATATCCTGCTTACCGTTTCCCATCTTCATCACTCCAGTTTTTAGTTTTAAAAAATAAGAAACGCCCGCCTGCAGCACTGAAAGCCGCTTCGGCGGGCGCCGTTGCCCGTTTACTATTCTTTTTACGCATTTAAGTTTACACCAACAGGAATTAAATGTCAAGGGCTGGAATGCACTTTGGTTGTCCTTTCCATTGTCCCGGGAGTTGCTGTCGGTTTTTTGGCAGCACCATCCTGAAAAGAGTTTCAGGTGATTTAAAAATTCTGGCAGTGATGCTGGGGATAGTATTTCTTGATGCCGGGCTATCTGTTATCTGGGCGCTTTCTGCTTTGCTGGTAACTGTGACCAGCGGTCTGGTAATCGCCAATATATACCGGGATGCGGATGTTACTTAGGCGCTCATGTTGCCGGCAGAACTTTTCTGAGCACCCTGATAAAATTTTTATGGGTGATTTTATCGATTTCTTCCCGGTTGAAGCCGCGCTTTGACAGCTCCTCTACCAGGCGGGGAAGGCCCGTTACATCCTCTAAACCCGGTATTACATCCTCGATACCATCAAAATCAGCCCCCACGCCCAAATGATCGACACCGGTTACTTCAGCCACATGGACAAAGTGGTCGAGCAGCTTATCGATGGTAGCATACCTGGAATCGACAAATTCGGGGCAGCAGCTCATGCCGATCACTCCGTCAATCTCTTTTAAGGCCCGCAGCTGATCATCGGCCAGGTTGCGGGGATGGTCGCAGACGGCCCGGGAGTTGGCATGGGAAACTACCACCGGGTCGCCGCTTATTTTCAAAGCATCAAAGAAGCCCTGCCGGTTGATATGGGCCAGGTCGATCAGCATGCCGAGACTGTTCATTTCCCGGAGAACCTTTTTGCCGAAGGCAGTTAAGCCTTCCATAGGTTTATCTTCACCAATGCCGGTAGCCAGCTGATTCTGCTGGTTCCAGGTCAAGCCAATGGCCCTGATCCCCAAGCGGAAAAGCATGCGCAGAACGGCAGGTTCACCTTCCAGGGCTTCACCGCCTTCAACGCTCAGTAGAGCGGCAATTTTGCCGCTGTTGAGGGAATTATTTAATTCTGTAGCTGTGTAAATGGTCTGCAGATCGTCTGGGCATCGCTGCATGGTCCGGTAATAGTTGTCGAGCAGGCGCAGGCAGTAAGCAAGGGAACCGACCGGCTTATATTCATCCTTAATGTAGAGGGCAAAAAACTGCAGGATAATCCCGCTTTCTTTTAAACGGGGCAAATCGATATGGTGCAGTTTGTTGCGGGTGAGGAAGTTGTAGTCGCTCTCTTCCTGGAAGAAGAAACCCACAGTATCGCAATGAGCATCAACTATGCTGTACTTTGGCATTGGTCACCTCTTATCCCTTATTGTTAGACATTCTTATTCTGTTTTAGGTGAAGCATTTCCTTTACTGAAAAGGATCATGGAGGGATTATATAACAGTATCAGGTGAACGCTGGTTTCTCGCCGGTTAATTGCTAAAAAATGCTTGCTTCTTCCGGCAGGAATATTTTACGCCTTAATGGAATTATAAGAAGGTGCTGAACAGAACAGAACTGGATACGATAATAAGCCCCAATTCGGGTATTAGAGCGGTAAGCGGCAGGCCTGCCGCCTTTGCTCAAAAACCACGCGACAAATGCGGGGTTTTTGCTGTTTATAACTACAGCGGCCCGGGCAATGCTGCTATTATTACCTACCTTGGGTTACTGGCCCTGCAGCACAGGGGGCAGGAGAGCGCCGGTATGGCCTACCCTGGGCAAAAGGGTCTGCACTGCGATAAGGGTATGGGATTGGTTGATCAGGTTTTTACCCGCAGTATGCTGGGCGAGATCAATGCAAAGACTGTCCTCGGCCATGTGCGCTACTCTACAACCGGCTCAAGTTCGATCACAAATGCGCAACCCCTGGTCGCCCGCGCAGTTGACGGTTCGGGCATTGCCCTGGCTCACAACGGCAACCTCTCCAATGATCGCCAGTTGAGAGAGAGGCTGTTGAATGAGGGCCATATCTTTCA
>SLPH01000070.1 GCA_007132095.1 Syntrophomonadaceae bacterium
AACCTGGGTTCCCGGGGCGTCGGATTTAAGGTCGGGCTGGAGCTCTTCATGGCCGGAGGGCCCGGCCTGGTTGAAAAACTGGCTGCCCGCCACCCCGTTTTCCTCGACCTTAAGTATCATGACATTCCGAATACGGTTGCCGCAGCCCTGCGGGTTGCCGCCGGTTTGGGCGTTAAAATGGTCAACCTTCATGCCTCCGGCGGATCCAGGATGATGGAGGCTGCTGTTGAAGCCCTGGCAGGCGTTGCTAAACCTCCCCTGCTGGTCGCTGTTACCGTTCTCACCAGCCTGTCTGGCAGAGACCTGGCCGAGATCGGGGCAGGTTCTGAACCGGCCCTGCAGGTATCCCGCCTGGCCCGCCTGGCTTCTGCCTGCGGTATCGACGGGGTGGTCTGCTCGCCCCTGGAAATTGAACAGGTAAAGCAGGAAACTTCTTCCCGCTTTCTTACCGTAACGCCCGGAGTCAGACCAGCCGGCAGCGATAGCGGCGACCAGGTCCGCATCTCTACCCCGGCCGAGGTGATCAGGGCAGGAGGCGATTACCTGGTAGTCGGCAGGCCTGTGTTAAATGCTGCCGATCCGCTGCGCGCCCTGGATCTGATCATCGCAGAAATGGAGGAAGCGCTGTGAAAACCGAAGCACTGACAACCCTGCTAAAAAAAACGGGCGTCATCCTTGACGGCCATTTCCTGCTTACATCCGGACGCCACAGCGGCCGGTTCCTGCTCTGTTCCCAGCTGCTGCAGTATCCTGAAGAGGCAGAAAAGGTCTGCCGCCTGTTAGCCGAACCTTTTAAGGGAGAGGGGATTGATACTGTAGTCGGCCCGGCCATGGGCGGGGTA
This sequence comes from Syntrophomonadaceae bacterium, assembly GCA_007132095.1. Lineage (GTDB taxonomy): Bacteria > Bacillota > Dethiobacteria > DTU022 > DTU022 > SLPH01. The sequence continues at coordinate 843 of SLPH01000070.1, forward strand.
ATCCTGGCCTACGAAGTGGCCCGTGCCCTTAATGCCAGGGCCCTTTACACTGAAAAAGAAGATCAGGCGATGGCTTTCAAGCGCGGTTTCAGGATTGAGAAGGGAGAAAGAATTCTTGTTGTTGAAGACGCCGTTACCACCGGCGGCTCTATCCAAAAAACAATCGACTGCATCAGAAGAGAAGGGGTTGAACCTGTTGCCGCTGCGGTGATGATTGATCGCACCGGCGGCAAGCTCGCCCTCGGGCTGCCCACCAGGGCCTTAATGACCATGGATATTGAATCGTATTCCGCTGATCACTGCCCGCTCTGTCGCCAGGGGCTGCCGCTTACCCGGCCAAAAACCTGATCGGGCCGGGCGCGGCCTGCTAAAAACGGACTTTAACAGACTAACTGCCAGAGCACCATATCTACTGGAGGAATTATCAATGAATGAACAGATCTATAGCCGCATCAGCAGCGAACTGGGTATCCCGCTTGCAAAAATTAACCAGACTGCGGCGCTGCTTGACGAAGGCAATACCGTTCCCTTTATCGCCCGTTACCGCAAAGAGATGACCGGAGGCTTAACGGACGAAGAAGTGCGCCTGCTGCAGGAGAAAATCGCCAGGTACCGCAGCTTGGAGCAGCGTCGTGAAGAGGTGCTGCGCCTGATCGAAGCCCAGGGCAAACTGACGGGGGATTTGGAAAAGCAGCTGAAAAACGCGGCCACCGTTACAGAGCTGGATGATCTTTACCGGCCTTTCAGGCCCAAAAAGAAGACCAGGGCATCTGTGGCCCGGGAAAGGGGCCTCGAACCGCTGGCCCTCGATCTGCTCAAGGGGATCATTGACCCTGAAAGGGAAGCTGAAGCATATATTAACCCCGAAAACGAGCTTCCCCACATAGAAGCGGTACTGCAGGGAGCTTCCGATATCATTGCCGAAATGATTTCCGACGATGCAGCGGTGCGCAAAAGGTTACGGACGCTCTACCGTCGTCTTGCTGCTGTAACCGTGACGGGTAAAAAAGAGGCGGAAGTCAGCACCTATAACGATTATGCAAAGTACAGCGAGCCCCTGGGCAGGATTAAAAGCCACCGGGTCTTGGCCATAAACCGCGGGGTAAAAGAAAAGGCCTTATCCCTGAAAATCGAAATGCCTGCGGAAGAGGCGCTGCAGGCAGCTCTAAAAGGCTACCTGGAACAAGGCCAGAATGAGGCCTGCCGCAAGCTGATTGAAGCTGCCGCGGCCGACAGCTATAAAAGGCTTCTGCACCCATCCCTGGAGCGCGAAAGCTGGCAGGAGCTTTTCCAGAAGGCCGTCGAGGGAGCCCTGGTTGTATTCAAGGAAAACCTGAGAAACAGGCTGCTTGTTCCCCCGGTGAGGCAGCGCCGCGTAATGGGCTGGGACCCGGGTTTCCGCACCGGGTGCAAACTGGCCTGTGTTTCAGAAACCGGAGAACTGCTTGAAACAACGGCTGTTTTCCCTGTTCCGCCAAAAAATGATCAGGCCGGGGCAGCTAAAAAAGTGCTCGCCCTCCTGGAAAAGCACCGTCTTGACACTATTGCCATCGGTAACGGGACCGCGTCCCGGGAAAGCGAAACCTTTATCGCCGCTTTGATTAATGAACACGGGCTTGATGTGGAATACACGATCGTTAACGAGGCCGGTGCCAGCGTTTACTCGGCTTCAAAAGCGGCCCAGAAAGAGTTTCCCTCGCTTGACGTTGCCGAGCGAAGCGCTGTTTCCATCGCCCGTCGCCTCCAGGATCCCCTGGCTGAGCTGGTAAAGATCGAACCGAAAGCGATCGGTGTCGGGCAGTACCAGCATGATATGTCCCCCAAAGAGCTGGATTCGGTTTTAGCCGGCGTTGTTGAAAGCTGCGTCAACAGTGTGGGAGTGGACCTGAACAGCGCTTCAGCGGCTCTGCTGTCTTACGTGGCGGGAATTAATACCGGTGTGGCTGAAAAAATTCTTGAATTTAGAAACGGCATCGAAGGGGGGCAAATCGAGTTTCGCGGCCAGCTGCTGGAAATAGCCGGCCTGGGGCCCAAAGTTTTTAAGCAGTGCGCCGGTTTTCTGAGGCTGCCCGACAGCAGGGACTACCTTGAGCGCAGCGCTGTGCATCCTGAATCCTATGACCTGGCCAGGCAGTTGATGGAAGAACTCGGTCTGCAGCCCGATCAGCTGGGGCAGCCCGGGTCTGTTCCCGAACTGGAGGAAGTTGAAATAAAAAACCTGGCAGCAAAATTGGGGGCAGGAGAACCGACCCTGAAAGACATCCTGGCTGAATTTCGCAAACCCGGCCGCGATCCGCGCGAAGATCTGCCCAGACCGGTTTTCATGCAGTCGATTACCGAACTTGACGATCTTAAACCGGGTATGACCCTGATGGGCATTGTCCGCAACATTGTTGATTTCGGGGCCTTTATCGATATCGGGGTCCACCAGGACGGGCTGGTCCATATCTCTGAAATATCGGATCGTTACATCAAGCATCCCCTGGAAGTGCTGCAAATTGAATCAGTGGTGCCGGTCAAAATACTATCTATTGACCGGGAAAGAAAGCGGATCGCTCTTTCGATCAAGCAGGCCGACCAAAAAGAAGGAGAAGAAAGGCGCCCCTCATGATTCTTCTCTTCTGAAAGGTTTTCTGCCCGCCGCTGTCTCGCTGAAGAGGTATACCAGCGGGAAGCCGGCTAAAAGCAGCGCTTTCTTTTGCAGAGGCATTGCTTCCCAGAAGCTGCTGACCAGGTTTTGCCACAACCGCCCCGGATCGGTGCGGGGCACGCTGAGCCTGGCCCGTCCCGATGGATCGAGGATCAGCACAGCTTCGGCGGCATTTTCTATCCTCGAATCGGGCTTTCCTTCATACCCGACCCAGATGTGGCTCAATGAAATATTTTTCTGGTAAGGAATCTCGAGCTCTTCCAGGATTGAGGCAAATAAGAGGTAGCGGGCCTTGCAGTCTCCGGCCCCCTTTTCCAGGGCTTCTCCCAGCGTGGGGAAATACCAGGGCATGTTATAGGTATACCAGTCATAACTGTAAGGCAGCAGCAGGTAGACCTGCTCTTTAATTTCGCATGGCGTAGCTGCGTTATAATCACGGGCCAGGTCTGACACCATAAAGGGCTGCACTGGAGGACTCTTCAGCCGGTATACCGATGCGGCCAGGCGGGCCGGGTTTGGATACAGGACCAGCAGGATCCAGAGCAGTAGCAATAATATAAAGGGAGCGGCGCTCCTTTTGCGCTTCCTGGCAGAGATCATAATTGGCTACCAACTTTTCTTTTTTTAAGTCAGGGATATTGCTTCCTAAATTATAAAAGAAAGAATCATGCAAAAACAATACAAAAGTGATTAACTTTATTACGATTTAATTAGCAAATTATTTGTCATCAGCTCTATAATTATATAGAATATATTTACCCGGGAATGGCCCAATTAATTATAAGCAGATTAGCGCTGCTGCCGGGCAGGCAGCCGGGCAGCTTGCAGCACATTCCGCTTGTAGAAGGTTCGGGAAACTAAATTTTGCGGACCAGCCCGTTTAGAAGGGCCGGTAAAAGGCCTGAAGGAGGCAGCCTGATGAATAAGGCAAAAAAGATAACCCTTGCTGTCCTGTTACCACTGCTTGCCCTTACCGCCTGGCTTTTTTCAACGGACTTCAGCCTTGCCGGCAGTGAATACTGGCGCAGTTTCTCCCTGCTTTTTGCCGCTCTCGGTTTTACCTTTATATTCATGCAGTTTTTATTGTCTTCAAGAGTAAAAGGGATCGAAAGAGGAATCGGCCTCGACAGCATGATGCGCCTGCACCGTTATTCGGGCAGGGCCGGCCTGATCCTGATCTTCTTACACCTGCTTACTATTGCTGCATATCGATTCGCTGTTTTCGGGGAACTATTCCCCAACATTTTTATCTGGGCCGGTTTGACCGCCCTGCTCGGGTTTTCCCTTACCGGGGGACTGGCCTCAACCTACAGTAAGCTCGGCCTTCATTATGAAATCTTCCGCAACGTTCACCTTATTAATTACCTGCTCTTTCCGCTGGCCCTGGTTCATGTTTTTTTCCATACCGGTCCCGGATCCATCCTAAGCTACCTGTGGGTCCTGATTGCGGGCCTCTTTTTAGCGCTGATCTCTTACCGGGTGGTTAAGATTATTGATATGAGGAAGCACCCTTACGAAGTTGTATCTGTAAAACAGGAAGCAGTCGATGCCTGGAGCCTCTTTTTTAAAGGCCGTCCTGTCGATTACCTGCCGGGCCAGTTCATGTTTCTTCAGCTGCTGCGCGACGGAAAACGGTCGTCGCCGCATCCTTTTACCATATCATCAAGCCCCGAAGCGGAAACCCTGTCTGTTACCCCGAAAGAGCTGGGCGACTTTACCGCTACGATTAAGAACACCAGGGTGGGCGATAAAGCTTTCATTGATGCTCCCTACGGGGTCTTCAGCTTTCTCAACTACCCTGAAGAAGAACTTGTTTTTCTCGCCGGCGGAATCGGTATTACGCCCTTCATGAGCATGCTTCGCTACATGCGCGACCGGGGGATCAACCGAAAAGTAACCCTGATCTGGGGCAGCAGATCGGATAAACATATCTATTTCCGCGATGAACTTCGGGACATGGAAAAAGAGCTGGCCGGGTTCAAAATGGTCCTGGTCATGTCCGGCCAACCCAACTGGACCGGGGAAAAAGGTTACGTTGATGCCGGAACGATCAAGAAACATGTCGGCAGCCTTGAGTCGAAACAATACTTTGTATGCGGCCCGCCGGCCATGTCCGGCAAGCTTCTGGAAAGTCTTGAAAAGGCCGGGGTGGCCTCAAGCCGAATCCACAGTGAAATATTTGCGCTTTAGCGTTAAAAGGAAAGGTGAAATTATTGCATCAAATCCTCGCCATTAACCCGGGTTCAACCTCGACAAAGATTGGCCTTTTCGCAGACGAGACCTGCCTCTTAAAAGAGACCCTGCGGCACAGCCCTTCCGAAATTGCCCCCGGGCTCGACCGCGAGGATCAGGCCCGCTTCAGGCGTACAGCACTGACCGGTTTCCTGGAGGAGCGGGCCCTGCCCCCGGAAAACCTGGACGCAGTGGTTGTGCGGGGGGGGCTGCTCAAGCCCCTGGCCTCCGGGACATACCTGGTTGATGACAGGGTCTGCGAGGACCTTGTTTCAGCCAGATACGGTTGGCATGCCTCAAATCTTGGCGCCATTATTGCCCTGCCCATGACCCGTGAATACAACATTCCCCTCTATACGGTCGATCCGGTCACCGTGGACGAATTTCACGAACTGGCCCGTTATTCAGGGCTCAAAGGCATCAATCGGCTCAGCATGTCACACGCCCTGAATATGAAAGCCGTTGCCCGGCGGGCGGCGGCGGATATGGGCCGTCGTTATGAAGATATAAACCTGGTTGTAGCCCACCTCGGGAGCGGTATTTCTGTTTCTGCCCACAGGCGGGGCAAGATGATCGATGTCAACAACGCCAACGAAGAAGGCCCCTTTTCAATGGAGCGCACCGGCACCCTGCCGGCCCCGGCCCTGGCCCGCCTCTGTTTTGAAGTAGGGGTCAGCTTAGAAAGTGTCCTGCGCCTGATTACATCTGAAGGCGGTATCTATTCTTACCTTGGGACCAAGGATTTTGCCGCTGTTGAAGAGATGGTTGCTGCAGGAAACGAAGAGGCCCGCCTTGTAGTCGAGGCTATGGCATACCAGGTTGCCAAAGAGATCGCCGCAATGGCGGCGGCGCTGAAAGGAGATCTGGACCGAATCCTGATTACCGGGGGGATGGCTAACTCCAAACTATTTACCGGGCTGGTCCGCGAGAGGGTTTCATTCATCGCTCCCATGACGCTTTATCCCGGCGAAGAAGAATTGGAAGCCCTTGCCGCGGGAGCGCTGCGCGTGCTGCGCGGGGAAGCTAAAGCCTTAATATATTAGAAAGCGAAAGCAGTTTATAGGAATTAAAGAGTTTCGGCGAAAGGCCGGGGCGCAGCTTAAGAATAAGGCAACCTAAGGAAGGTGAACCGAAATGGCTTTTGAAAACTTTCATCAGGTAATTGCAGCGGTAAAGGAGCTTCCAACCTGCCGCCTCTGTGTTGCTGCAGCAGCCGAGGAAACTGTTCTCGAAGCGGTCAGGGACAGCCGGAAAGAAGGCCTGGTTGAATTCACCCTGATAGGACCGGAAGAAAAAATATGGCGCCAGGCCATGACTGTCAGCCTGAACCTGCAGGGCATCGAAATCATTGATATCCCCGATCCTGTTGAAGCCGCCCAAAGAGCGGTCAGGGAAGTGGCTGACGGGAAAGCCGATATCCTGATGAAAGGGATGGTTAACAGCTCTGATTTTCTCAGAGCCGTACTCAGCCCCGATGGAGGAATGCGCCGGAGCCGGATCTTAAGCCACTTTGCCATCTATGAGATCCCCGGTTACTACCGCCTGATCTACATGACCGACGGCGGACTTAATGTCAGCCCAACCCTGGAACAGAAAACGGCGATCATGCAAAATGCAATCGAATTTCTTCATGCCATCGGCCTCGATCAACCTAAGGTGGCCGTGCTATCGGCCAATGAGAAGGTGGACCCAAAGATGCCCGTAACTGTTGAAGCGCAAGCCCTGAAAGAAAAGGCGGGAGAGCTATTTCCGGGGGCGGTTATCGACGGGCCCACTCCGCTTGATATTGCTCTCAGCCTGGAAGCGGCTTTGCACAAAGGCATTGACAGCCCTATCGCAGGTAAAGCCGACCTGCTGGTGGTGCCCAATATCGAGGCCGGTAATATTTTGGGTAAAGCGATCATCTATTTTGCCGGCGGCCGAATGGCCGGCCTGGTCCTCGGGGCCAGTCGGCCTGTAATTCTCACTTCGCGTAATGAGCCTCCTATGGGCAAAATAGCCTCCATAGCCCTGGCCGCTTACTCGGTTGCCCGTCAAAAATATGCCCGCTGATTAGGCCCTGCTTAACCAGAACAGATGGTAGGTGTAAAAAATAGGTGTTAGCGAAAATAAGCAGCCCCGCTCATAAACAGCGGGGCATTTGTTTAAGTTTGCCGAAAACGGGGAAAGGCTTTTGGAGCTGCGGTTTGGGCTGCTCAATCATCAAGGTAGAAGCGGGCATCTTCCGGTTCAGGCAGAAAATACTCCAGCGTGGTCATGTCAAAATCGTAGGCGACGATCCAGAAATATTCTCCCCGCTCATCTGCAGTGAATCTATGCTCGTAGCGGGCCAGGTCGTAATCATCTGTCAGCAGGGTCACCACGGCGGTTGTCTCCGGTACGCCGGGATTTTCCATGAAAACGTAAATATCGAGCAGGGCGCCGGTGAAATCATAATAATCCCCCCAGAGGTCATCTAACTCGGCAAAACGGAATGACTCAATCCCGTGGCGGCCATCTACAAAGTCGTAGCCGTACCAGAAGTCATCGGGATAGAAAAGCCGTTCAAGGTCGATGTCCCACACCAGCAGGTCAAGGTTGGCCTCGGTATCCCATTCCAGCATTGCCACTACGGGCGCGTCCAGGTAAAGATCGAGGATCTTGTAATCCTGGGCATCAACATCTATCAGCAGGGCGAACCACTGGTCGTAAGGCGGGGCGTACCATAACTCATCCACCACGGCCACCTCCCGCCAACCGTTGGGAAAGCTTACTTCCAGGGTTAGATCAACGGCCCCAATCCCGTCAGCCGGTTCCGGCCCGAAATAGTAGGCGGATATAATGTAGCGGCCCTGCGAAAAGTCAATGACCCTTTCTCCTGTATCAAGAGCAGATTCCTCAAAAACAAACCACTCTTCGCCCTGGCTGCCATGGGTAATATCGGGACTGCTACCCATCGCGCTTGCATTGCCCAGGTATTCGAAATCCTCACTCCATATTTCCAGGTCCAGGTCTGCGCCGCCGTCCCAGGAGAGGATCACCGCCAGTTCGCCGGCTTTGGCTTCGTAGCTCTTCCGCCCCTTGGCGTACCTGTAACTGAATACCTCTCCGATGCTCCTTGCCGGACCGATTTCGGCAATGAGAGTATGAATCAGGTCAACGGGAACGGCAAAATTAAGATTCTGGCCGGTCATGTAGGTAAGGGTGTTAACCCCGATCACTTCGCCCCGCATGCTCAATAGCGGCCCTCCGCTGCTTCCCTTTGATATGGGAGCTGTAGTCTGGATATGATCGTAGTTAAAGCCTTCCAGGCGTCGCTGAAGGGTGCTTACAATGCCATCGGAGACAGTCTGCTTAAAGCCCTCGGGGTTGCCCATGGCCACCACCTGCTCGCCCAGCCTGATATCATCAATGCCTGAAGCGAGGCGAAGCGGTTTAAGGTTATCTGCTTCCACTTTCAGGATGGCCAGGTCCCATTCTTCGTTAAATGCCAGAACGGAGGCATTTTTAAAGATGCGCCCGTCAATCTCGACGGTTGCCGTGTCAGACCCTTCCATTACATGGTAATTAGTGACGATTCTTCCGTCAGCGCTGATAACAAATCCTGAACCGATTGAGTAATAATCGGGGTATGCGC
>SLPH01000046.1 GCA_007132095.1 Syntrophomonadaceae bacterium
GTGCTTTGATGCTCTTGAAGAAAAGCTGGTTAACCTGCTTGGAAACAAGACCGTCCAACCCTGATATAAAGCTAATCCTGGCGGGCTGTGCCTTAACCGCCGCAGCATCTTCAAGGCCAGGCAGAAACGCATTAACAGGATCAATAGATATCCCATACGCAAAAATATGACTGTCGAAGAGATACTAAATGAGGAGCAGTAGGCGCTCTGACCGGCAATCATTGCCAAAGTTAAGCAATAACACCCCTGGCTTCATAGGGCAACATAGACGCCCTGCCCCGGAGGCAATAATCTTCTAGCTGCCGGGTTTGTCCGGGGCAAACACCAGCTAAATTAGATTTTACCAGGTGCGCCCCGAGAGAGAGTCCGCACTCAATCAAACCTGGGATGTATTTGTGAAGTGCAACTATTAAAGCTGACCGTTAATGTACGCCCCGGGTTAAAGCAGCTCCTGCCACCTTGTTCAGGGCCAGCATATATGAAGCAATACGGTGTGACTGATTATCTTCTTTCGCTTTATAAACTACGCATTTGTATGATGCTTCCATTTTTTTCTTAAGCTCCCTGACCACCTGCTTCTCTGCCCACCTGAACTGCTGGAGATTTTGAACCCATTCGAAGTAGGAAACTACTACCCCGCCGCTGTTAACCAAAATATCGGGCAGGATTGTTATGCCCCGTTCTAACAGCCAGGGCTCAGTTAATGGGCAGGTTGGCCCATTTGCTGCCTCAATAATTGCTCCGGCCTTAATGCTCCGATAATTGTCCCCGTGGATAGCGTTTTCAAGAGCAGAAGGAATCAGGAAATCACAGTCCATGCCAAATACTTCATCCTTGTCAAGGGTTTGGCCGCCTTCAAACCCGGAAACAGTGCCGGTTTCTCTTTTATGGCGAAGCAGAGCTTCAACATCCAGCCCTTCACTATTGTATATACATGCTCCTGTATCTGAAACAGCGTTGATCCTGCATCCGGCCCGGGCCAGGTGGTAAGCGCTGTAATAGCCAACATTACCGAATCCCTGTACTGCAGCAGTAGCCTCTTCCATTTTTATTCCTGAATCAGCAGCCCAGAGTCCTACGATATATGCCACCCCACGGCCGGTTGCATCTTTTCGGCCCGGCGTACCGCCCAGGTCAACAGGCTTTCCGGTCACAACAGCAGGTGTGTAGCTCCTGATCTTACTATACTCATCCATCATCCAGGCCATTACATTTTCCCCCGTATTGACATCAGGAGCGGGAATGTCCTGATATGGACCGATGTCCATAGCGATAGCCTGGGTATACTTGCGGGTCAACCGCTCCAGTTCCGCGGCAGACATCTTCTTGGGATCGCAGATTACGCCACCCTTGGCACCACCCAGCGGAAGGTTCAAAAGGGCCGTTTTCCAGCTCATCCAGGAAGCGAGGCCGCGGACATCATCCATAGAAACTTCGGGGTGATAACGAATACCCCCCTTGTGAGGCCCGCGAGCATTGTTATGCTGGACACGGTAGCCTTCAAAAATCCGCAACCGCCCATCATCCATTACCACAGGCAGGTGAACTTTAATTTCCCTGAATGGTATTTTAAGCCACTCCCGGACCTGGTGATCCAGTTTCAACCTGTTAGCAGCCCGCTCAAAAGTAACGTTAGAAGACTCAAAACAGTTTAGAGGACCGAATCCTGCTTTATTCTCGTTATTTTCAGCCATATCAGCGCTCCTAGAAGTCCATCTCATCAAATATATCAGCGAGGAAATCGCTGTCTACTTTCCACTGTCCTTCTTCCATAACCAGCTGGACAACTCCAGACCGCTCAACCTTGCTGACATCTTTGATTACGTCCTTGATCATGTCACTCATTAAAAGCATCACTTCTTCCTCGGTCATTGCCTCTACATCTACATCTTCACTAAACATAAGTTCAAACATGGCCCCCATAAAAGCATCCCCAAACTCATCCATATCAGGAATCGATACGGCGATATCAACAGTTGCGCTGTCGCCATCTACATAGTGACCGACGGTCTGCAGGTCTACGCTGTCGAAAAAGGCATCATAGATGGTGCGAAGAAACTCCGCTTCATCACCGCCTTCTTCAAATATATCTGCAACTTCTGCAAATTCCCGGTCATATTGAGCCTGATAGTTGCTGGAAATATAGCTTCGGGCCCGCTCAATATCTAGTTCTACTGTTGCTTCAAAAAGCTGCTGCACGGCTAATTCAGGGTTTTGCTGAACTTCCTCCTCGCCACACCCAAACAAAACTAACGCTGCTGCCAGGACTAGAAAAATAAGCAATATTTTAAATTTCATTAGCAATCTCCTCCCATACTATTAAGAACAGAGTTTAAGAAAGCGGCCAGTTATTTTACATATACCTGTAAAAAGAAATGCCGACAATCAGGCTAAGAACGATCACCATAAAAGCCAGGACCAAACTTATAATAATTAAGATGCCCTGGATTTTAAAATAAGCGTTGAGGTTGGCAAAAAACATACCCAGGTTGGATGATTCATATTTCATCTCCGCTGGTTCATAAAGCATGGCGTCGGCAAATTGCTTGGCATTACGTAATTTTACCCCTAAAAATATGGCAATGACACCCGGGATAGCGCCGATGACAAAAGCAAACAAGCCCATTATGGCAGAAATTACTCCTCCAATGATGGTCATGATTCCAACAAACCCCATCCAGGTACTCAACTGTTTAAGCTGCTGATCATCCATTCTTAGCTCCTGCCTTCCTTTACAGGCAACCGGCTTCGCAGGGGTAGATCGGCCTTGCCTGTTTCATAAGAATCGTCCCTAATTTATTCCGGATAGAATAAAGATATCCTGCAGAGCAGATCAAGATTGAGGGCCTCCCTGTCAGTAAGCGCTTACTTCATGAACTGCTCTTACCCTGTCACCGACTATAAATAGAAGCTCCAACTTGCCGGGTTCAGATATAATAAAGGGCTCCTCAACAAACATGGCTGTCCAATCAGGATCTACATCATAGGCGACCTCGCTGATATAGGCTCCGCTTTCGCCATCCCTGATCCTGATCAGTATTTGTTCAGTATCGAAAGGAATTCCATTATCAAAAAAGACGACAAAAGCTTCATCAACAGCAAAGCTGCTACGCGGCTCTATTATATTATAATCTTCATCCATACCCAGGCCAGTTTCAACCAGGGTTCCGTAAATCATTTCCATGGGTGAGACATAATGCTTCAGTGACTTAAATTCTTCTACAAATCGGGCATCTTCCTCCGGAGCAGCACGTATAAATTCGCCAATACCGACAACACTGATTATGAGCTCATCTTCATCCTGATCAAGCTGAAAAAAGACCCCCCATTCTTCATTATAAGAGTCGAATATTTCGAGGTAATAAGTCCCATTCTCGTGGATGGCATGATATATAAATTCAGTTCCATACCCGTATTGTGGAGATACCAGGAACATTGTCCCCTCTTCTTCGAAGCGGACAATAAATTCTTCTCCGTATTCCGGCTCTATTCCAGACCATGTCCCGATATAGAAAGGATCTTCTTCTTCCAGCCCGGGTCTGGGGCCCGTTTCAGGAAAACCCTCTAGGTATAAACCAAATACCAATAAAGCGATTACAGCCAGAACCGGTATGGCCGCCCTTTTGGGTATTCGGGAGATTCCTGCCCCTTTTTGCATATCGCGTCACCTCCACTGCTCGATTATAGCAGTTGTCCTACCATTCAATCAAACCGGGAGATTCCTGCCCGGGCAGAAAACATGACCGTTCATACAGCTAGCAGGCATCAGCTGAGTTACATATGATTTGTTTACATATTATAGAATATATTACAGCCCTGCCCAGTTTACGCCTAATGCAGTTGGTATCACCCCGGCCGGGCGCGCCCAAAAAACAGCAGCGGCAAATTGACCTTTGCCGCTGCTATTTTATCTTTTTATAATAGCTTTAATCAAGCACCCACCATTCATCATCGAGGTCGTCCGGTAAGGGCGGCGGAGTTGTAGGTGGAGGTGTAGTAGCCGGTGGCGGGGTCGTTGCCGGCGGTGGAGTTGTGGCCGGCGGCGGAGTTGTGGCCGCAGGTTCAGCCTCCTGCGTATCAGCCAAATCGATTTCAGGCTGTGCCTGTGGTTGAAGGGCAGGTTCCGGCATAACAGGTATTACGCCGGCAAACTGCTGCATATCAACAGGTTCCTCTTCAATTTCAGGCTCAACTGTAGTCTCCTCTGCAGTTGAAGCTTCGTTTGACGCAGCGGTCTGATCATCGCCGGAGAAAAAGAAATAATAGACCGCAAAGCCTCCAATTGCGATAAGAAGTAAAGATGCAACGGCTATCGGGAGGGCAAGGCTCCTGCCCGCATTATTGGGCGATGCTGCTGCAGCGCCGGGTGCTACCTGACGGCGAGATGGGGGAGGAGGTGCAGATGTTCCCATGCTGCTTCCCGATATCAGGCCGGGAACCTGACTCGCAGGCATCCAGTTGGCCATCTCCTTGTTCCAGACCATATCGTCAGGCAAAATGCGGCCCGATTTAACTTCCTGCCACAATTCAGCCCAGGTGAAAGGCCCCTGCTGCTCCTGGCCTTTATTTACATACCACTGCTCAGGCATCTAGCTCACTCTCCCTTATCTAGAGTTTTACAGCATCAACTGGCTATGAAAAAGATGGTTTTTAAGTGCTTCATGCATATCGGCGCTTATTTCGCGAATATCAACAGCAACAACCAGTTTATTTGGCTCACCGGTTTCGCCCACCCTGACGGCTTCACCTGAAAAAATGAGCTTTGCTCCATCAGGAAGTTCGATCGTTAAATCGAGAACAGCGCCTTTTTCCAGCGACTCGCTCTGATCCAGTATTACGCGGGCGCCGCACATCGATAAATCAGCAGCCTGGCCGGAATAGATTTTTTTGTTTATCCTGCAGTGACAGTCGAGCCCGGCATTAAAACGCGAGTAACGCCGCAGCGATGTCCGGTCAATCTCTTTAGGCTTGGTACAGACCACAGCCGGTGTTCTTCCGGGGCGGTTTTCAACAACAAATACGCTTGTTACATAAGCCTGCTTGTAGCGGTCTTCCCTTTTGCGCAGGGTTAACTCGCGCCCTTCTTCTATATGAATGGTAACGCCCCGCAAAACCGGCGCCTGCAGGACTATATATTCTTTTTCGAGGTCAGTCACCCTCGTACTATGCCTGGCTACGAATCCGTCATCCCGGACAAATTCAAGCTCAACAGTTGAGCCGGGGCAAAATATTTCTTCTATCAAGCGCATTTTTTGCCTTGAGACCACCTTTAAGGAAGACTATTCTAGGCTTCTGCAAAAAGTCTGAAAATCCTGCTCAATGTGTAGATATTTATTGTTAAGGATGCCTGCCTTAACATTGCGTTAAAACTCTGACTTGATCTGCAAACCAGGCCTGTAAACTCTTGAAATCAGGCTTTCTCTGTGATATAAGAGACACATAAGGTTCCGCTTGTTTGCTGCGACAAATAAGCGGACAATTCGGCAAACCCCCACGCAGCGAGCAGACCCTGTTTCATTTACAGGGTTGTTAAATATCCGTTACTTTACAATAAGAAAGGAGTGCATTTATTTGAAAGCGCTGGCTTTTAACCCTGAGAAATGCATCGGTTGTAAGCTTTGCCACCTGGCCTGCAGTGGTCAAAATGAAGACCAGTTCAATCCCCGTCTGGCTCGTTTAAATGTTGTTTATGCTTACGCTCCCGGAGAGCTAAAAATCGAAGGACACACCTGCAATCTCGATATGGCATGCATCAAAGCTTGTCCCACAGGCGCAATTCAGGAGAAAAATGGCAGGCTTCGGTTTGATGAAAACCTTTGCACCGACTGCAGTCTCTGTGTGACTGCATGCCCGAACCGGGTCATCGTAAAAAAGGAGAGAGGGGTAGGGGTATGCGTACAGTGCTTTACCTGCGCGAATTGGTGCCCAACAGGAGCCCTGACTTTTGAGGAGGTGACTAATTAATGGGTTACACCGGAAAAATATTGAGGATTAACCTTTCAAAGGGCCTGGCACAAAGCGAACCTTTGAATGAAGAATGGGCTAAAGCTTATATCGGTGGCAAGGGCCTTTCAATAAAATACCTTTACGAAGAGTTAGAACCGGGCGTCGATCCCCTGTCTGAAGACAATAAACTGATCTTGATGACCGGTCCACTCACCGGCACAATTGTTCCTAACTCCGGCAAGCTGGCAATAGCTGCAAAATCGCCAGCCACCGGTACTATCCTGGACTGTTCGATCGGGGGCGCTTTTGCGCCTGAAATAAAATACGCCGGCTATGACGCCATTATCATCGAAGGAAAAGCAACTATTCCTGTTTACATTTATATCGAAGACGATCGGGTAGAACTGCGCAGCGCGAAAGGCCTCTGGGGCAAAGGGGCTCATGAAGCTGAGTATGCATTGCAGGAAGAACTGGACGACGCCAGGATCCTGGCTATCGGGCAGGCCGGCGAAAACCTGGTTCAGATGTCATGCATCAACTCCGAACTGTACCGGCAGGCCGGCAGGGGCGGCATCGGCGCTGTTATGGGCAGCAAAAATGTTAAAGCGATCGCCATCAAAGGAACGAAGGGAATCAGCACTAAAGAGATCCGCAAATTTATGGTTTGGATGAACAAGCTTAAGCGGGAAGATACTATGTCGGAAGATAATATGTGGGCCTACACTGACGGCACCCCAATGATTGTCGAGCTGGGCCAAACTACGGGAACACTTCCCACTTACAATTTTCAGCAAGGCACTTTTGACGGGTGGCAGTCAATCGATACCGAAGCAGTAAAGAAGGTCCGGGTAGCCAAAAAAGGCTGCTTTGCCTGTGCCCTGGCCTGTGGAAACTATAGTGAAATGGGTAAAACCCAGGTTGAAGGCCCGGAGTATGAAACCCTGGCCATGGGCGGCTCTAATTGCGGCATCTCCGATCTGGAGGCTGTGATTGAATTCAACCGCCTTTGTGATGACTATGGACTGGACACCATTTCTGCCGGTAATGTTATCGCCTTTGCCATGGAGTTAACCGAAAAGGGAATCCACGATTTCGGCATGACGTTTGGCGACATAGAAAAATATTTGGAAGCCACCGGCTTAATAGCAAAACGCGAAGGTATCGGCGCCGAACTGGCACAGGGCGTCAAATACCTTGCCGGCAAATACGGCGGTAAAGATTTTGCAATGGAAGTAAAAAACCTTGAGTTCCCGGGCTACGAACCGCGTGGCTCATGGTCTATGGGTCTGGCCTACGCTACTGCTGACCGAGGCGCCTGCCACATGAGAGCCTGGCCGATAGCACTCGAAGCATTTGGCGATCTTGACCCGTACACGATAGAAGGTAAAGCCCAGCTGGTTAAAGATCTGCAGGACCATAATTCTGCAAAATTTTCTGCAGTCCTTTGCGATTGCTGGGGCTTAAGCGAAGAGCTTCAGGCTGAGATACTTTCCAGGGTTCTGGAACGTGAATTTACAGTTGAAGAGCTTTTAACCGCCGGCGAGCGGACATACAGCCTGGCCCGGCTTTTTAACGAACGCGAGGGATTCGATCGCAAAGACGATTACCTGCCCGAGCGAACCTTAACTGAAAAACTGCCTTCCGGCCCTTCAGAGGGAAGAGTTCTGCCCCGCGAAGAATTTGAGAAAATGCTGGCTGAATACTACGCTTTGCGCGGCTGGGACGAGCAGGGCCGGGTAACCGAAGAGACAAAACAAAAGCTGGATCTTTAGATTGTAAATACCTGAACATAGTTAAGGCGCATCCCCTGGCGGGATGCGCCTTACTTTATAATTCTATTCAGTGTTTTTCTGCAACAGTATTTAAAGCTCCCGGTTTCCCGGGCGGCATTAATTAGCAAGCACTTATTCCAAAAGCCCCTTGCGATATGCTTTCAAATAACCGCTGCAATACTGATCCCTGCCAAGCAGGGCCTGCGAAGCGGCCAAAAGGCCCATCATTTTCTTGTCCAGCGGATCAAGGATATAGCCGTTCATACCCATGGTCATCGTTTGGATCATAAAGACCTGGTTTAGCAGTTTACGGTTCGGGAGGCCAAACGATATGTTACTCAGTCCGCATATAGTATTGATGCCTTCATATTTTTCATGGATATAGCGTATTGTTGAAAGCACTTCTATCCCCGCTGAATCGCCTGTGCTAACAGGTTTAACCAGGGGGTCGAGGTATATGTCTTCCAGGGAAACCCCGTCCCTGGTAAGATCGCCAACCAGCTTATCTGTTATGCGAACCCGGTCCTCATAAGTTTCAGGCATACCTGCGTCATCCATCAGCAAACCAACTACCTTAGCTTTATACTGCTTAATCAGTTCAAGCACGGCAGCATAACGCTCTTTTTCACCCGTAATTGAATTGATCATTGGCTGTTTTTTGTTTGCCACCGCTACTTCAAGCCCGGCAGCAAGGGCTTTTTCTGAAGGGCTGTCGATGCATAAGGGAGCATCAGTAGCTTCTAAAATGGTGTTTACAAGCCACTTCATCGTTTCTTCTTCATCATAAATCTGGGTGCCGCAGTTTACATCCACGTATGTGGCCCCTGCTTCAACCTGCTTCAGGGCAAGGTCTTTAATAAACCGGCCATCTTTTGCCTCAATAGCAGCATTCACTGCTTTTCGACTGCTGTTAATTAACTCTCCAACGACTATCATTATATCTTGTCTCCTTTCATGCCGAACCAGTATCCAGCCATGGCGAACCCTGGGCTTGCTTTTCGGACCCGCTGCAGGCATTTGTTGGGCAACTAATCCCGGTGCATTTCATTATATCATATGCCGCAGCACTTATAATGCCTTTAACCTATTTCCAGAAAGCAGGTAACACCGGCCGGATCAAGGGTTATTGCCGCTGGTAGATGATGGAATGATGTTGCATTTTGGTTACTTTTGTGTTTCACTTTTAGCAGCGCTTACGATGAGAGGGGTTTGGCAATGAAGTTATCATCTATAAAACCTGCCGTGCAGCAGATTGCTGAAACAATAAGTTCTGTGCTGGAACTGGATACAGAAATTGTTGATGAAGAGCTGATTATCCTGGGCGGGACAGGCAAATACGCCCGGGAAATCGGCAAGCAGGAAGAGAACGGCCTCACTAACGGCCCTTTTTTATA
>SLPH01000152.1 GCA_007132095.1 Syntrophomonadaceae bacterium
AGCCCGACAAAGCGCAACCTTAAAAAGGGGCAGGCCGGGCAAAAACCAGGCCGGGCGGCAGGATTTAGCAAGGCGATGGAAGAATACCTGCAAGGATTGTTCACGGCAGAATTATTCTTACCAACCGCGAGGAGGCAACAGGATGTCCAAAAGCGAGATGAGCAGAGCCAAGCGCCACCTTGAGACTACTGCTAAAATGAAAGAAATGCTGCCCCGTTTTTTTATGCGCATGATCGAGCGCAGGTTCAGCAACGAACCGCTGGCCTGGTGCATGGTAGGGGTGCCGCCCGAACTGCTGAAGGCCTTCGACCTGCTTTTCGAGTGGCCCGAGAATTTCGGTACCATGTGCGCAAGCCGCCTGGTAGCGCCTCGCTTTATCGAAGTAGCCGAAGGCGACGGTTACTCACCGGAGTTATGTTCTTACGTAACTAATACAATGGGCTACTGCAAGCTGCAGAAGGAGACAGGCGAAGCCCCGCCGGAGTCACCGCTGCCCGGTGGAATGGGCAACCCGACCATGCTGCTTGGATCGGGCTTTATCTGCGAACCGCGCTGGAAGTGGTTCCAGTCAATCGCCACCCGTTTTATTGATATTCCCGTCTACAGCAGCGATCCTTTGGCCCCGCCCTGGGATATTGATCCGAAGGATCCGCGAATTGAAGATCATTACCTGACCCTGATGCGCGAAGACCTGGCTAACCAGATTGAGTTCATTGAAAAGCACACGGGCCGCAAGCTGGACCTGAACCTGCTCAGGGAAATACTGGAGCGGTCGCACGAAGCGCTCGGTTACTGGCGTGATACGCTGGCCTTGCGCAAGGCGGTGCCTTCGCCGATGGGTTCAACCGATTATTTCCACGCCATTATACCGCAGATGTACCTGGTGGGCGATGAGGAGGCGGTCGTTTTTTACCGTGAGATGTACGAGGAAGTAAAGGACCGGGTCGAACAGGGAATAGGCGTGGTGGAAGACGAAAAATATCGCCTGATCTGGTTCGGGCTGCCGCCCTGGTTCAACATGGGCGTTTTTAACTACCTGGAATCGCTGGGAGCGGTTTTTGCCTACGAATCAACCTACAACGTGGGCGACTATTTCGAAGTCGATTTGAGCGACCCGCTGGAGGCAATTGTGAAGCGGACCTGGCAGCGGGCGGTAAAGATGCACGAGTTCGGCGCGGAAACGATGCCCGAGCTCTGCAATCCGGCTGTATTCGGCGGGTTCTCGGGGAGCAGCCTCCTGGAAGAGCTGGTGGAAGACTTTAAATTGAACGGGGCGGTATTGCACCTGACCCGTTCCTGCCGGGCGGTCTCTTTCGGCGAAGTGCATACCAAGAACCGCCTGGCCAAGCTGGGCGTGCCGGGCTTGATTTTTGAGAGCGACATGGCCGATCCCCGGATGTGGTCGGACGCGCAGATCAAGACCCGGTTACACGCTTTCCTGGAAACAATTGATGCCAAAAAGCGGGGAGGTAATTAGATGAAGAAGTTTGACGGCAGTTGTGGCAGCCGGTGTGACAAGGCCCGGGAGAGGGGCAAAACATCTGCCGAAACTGGTGGCAGCGTTGCCGTGGCCCCAGAAAATACAGCACAACAGCTTGAAGCAGAAGTACGCCGCTTCAAGGAGCAGAGCGGCCGACCGGTAATCGGTTATCTTTGCTGCTTTGCCCCGCCGGAGATAATCGCGGCGGCGGGAGCAATTCCTTTCCGGATCCTGGGCAGGTCGGGTGAAGACAACTCGGCAGCCGACGCTTACGTGGAACCCTACGGCTGTACTTACGTGCGCAATATTCTCAGCCGGGCCGCTAACGGCAACCTCGATTTCATGGACGGACTGGTTATTTCACACAGCTGCGACATGGTGCAGAGGTTGTACGGCATCTGGACTTATTACCATCCCTTTGACTATTCCTATCTTTTTAACGTTCCCCACCAGGTATCTCCCCCTTCGCAGCGCTTTTTCAAGCGCGAACTGGCGTTTTTCCAGGAAAGCCTGGAGAAGTTTACCGGTGTTGAGGTGACAGATGGAAAACTGCGCAGGGCAATTGAAGCCTATAATCGCAACCGGAGCCTGGTGCGTGAACTATACCGATTACGCGAGCCGGGTGTAAGGCCCGGTAAAGGGCCGGGTATAAAAGGCAGCGAAGTTCTGGAGCTGCTGATGGCCGGCGGAGCCCTGCCGGAAGATCACTACTACCTGCTCCTGGAATCAGCCCTGGCCGATTACAGGAATCGCAGTAAAAACGGCGGCACAGAAGACGTGGACGATCAAACTGAAGTTGGGGCGGAAGAGAGCAGGCCCGCTTCACAAGGAGGCCTAAGCGGTGAACCCACCGGTGGTTCCAGGCGGCCGCGGGTGCTGGTCTGGGGCAGTATTATTGACGACCCCGCTTTTTACCGGATGATCGAAAACGCCGGCGCCGACGTTGTCGCTGATGATACCTGCGTCGGGTTCAGGACCTGGGATCAGGACGTGCCGCTGGCCGATGATCTTTACGAGGGGCTTAAAGATCATTATCTCTTGAATTTTCAGTGCCCGCGGACCGACCGTGGACCGGGAACGGCCCGCTTCGACTACATCCTGCAACGAGCCCGCGCTTACGAAGTTGACGGGGTAATCGGTTACACAATTTCTTTTTGCGACCCCCACAAGTTCGACTATCCCGACTTACGCGATTACCTGAAAGCGGAAGGCCTGCCGATGCTGCTGATTGATGACAATTACAGTTTCGAACCTTCCGGGGCGATCGAAACCAGGCTGCAAGCCTTTATAGAGATGCTTTAAGGGGTATGTATTTACAGATCAACGATTAACTGTTTGAAGCCTTGGCTGTAATTAAATATTTTCATCTACCCGCGTATGCCCTGCTGCGCCAGGGATATTGCTAACATTTTCCGTAAAATCTGAGGCCGGGCAACAACAGAATATTATTATAAGCCTGGTGCTTGCCGTCAAGATTACCATTTTGGCAGCAAGCGCTTTTTCCTGGCAAAATAAGTTGGGCCCGAAAAAAGTTTAGATCTTTTCAATCAAGCATTGCAACCAGGCAAAAATAGTTGTGCCAGGCTTATATTTATGAGAGAATAGTAGCATTCATTTTAAAAAATCCCATCGGGAGAAAAAGGGTGTGAATGAGGAGATGGCATTAATCGTTCAAAAGTTTGGCGGCACATCGATGGCCAACACCGAGCGGATCGAAAATGTTGCCCGGACGGTGGCAGCTACTAAACAGGCCGGCAACAAAGTAGCAGTGGTTGTTTCAGCGATGGCCGGGCAGACCGATTACCTGCTCGACCTTTCCTCCTCGATTTCGGTTAACCCCCCGCTGCGGGAGCAGGATGCCCTGGTCTCGACGGGTGAACAGGTTGCCGCAGCCCTGCTGGCGATTACGCTGGCCAAAATGGGACACAAATCTCAATCTTATACGGGCATGCAGCTGCCCATGGTAACTGATGATATTCACTCCAAAGCGCGGATTCTGGATCTTAAAACAGATCGCCTGCAAAAAGTTTTGGACGAAGGAATTATTCCGGTGATAGCAGGGTTTCAGGGGGTTAACAGCGAAGGCGATATAACGACACTGGGCCGGGGCGGTTCGGATACCACGGCCGTCGCTATCGCCGCAGCGCTTAAAGCCGACTGCTGCGAGATCTACACCGACGTGGACGGAGTCTACACGACTGACCCAAACATTTGCCCTCAGGCTCGCCATCTTAAGCAGATTTCTTATTCAGAAATGCTTGAACTGGCCGGGCTGGGCGCAAAAGTACTGCAAACCCGATCCGTGGAACTGGCCCAAAAATACCGGGTTCCCCTGGTAGTGAAGTCTTCTTTTGGCAGCAACAAGCATACCTGGATCGTAAAAAAGGAGGACGTGATGGAAAACTCAATTATCAAAGGAGTTACCCTGGAACGGAATGTATCGAAAATCGTTGTGATTCGGGTCCCTGATCGTCCCGGTATCGCTTACCGTATTTTAGCTCCGCTGGCCGACCTGGCTATCAACGTGGATATGATTATCCAGAATGCCAGTATCGATGGCCACACCGATTTTACTTTTACCGTTCCCAGGACCGAACTAACCAGGGCTAAGGCACTGGTGCAAAAAGTTGCTGACGACATCGGCGCCCAGGAAGTTATGACTGCAAACGGAATCGTTAAAGTTTCAGCGGTTGGGATCGGGATTAAAACCAATTTCGGGGTAGCGGCGCGCATGTTTAAAGCGCTGGCTGACGAAAACATTAATGTGCAGATGATCAGCACTTCCGAATACAGGATTTCAGCGGTAATTGATGAAAAATACGGCGAACTGGCCGTTCGCACCCTGCACCAGGCCTTTGAACTTGAAAAGAACGGAAACGGGGGCCTCCGGGAAAGCCTCATGCCGAAGCATCCTGACGCAGCAAAGCCCGGAAGTAGCGATGAAACCGACAGCGGAGCGGGAATATGAGCATGAAGACGAGAATAATTGAAGACAGTGAGCTAAAGCGGTTCTGGAAAGGGTTCTGGCAGATCGCCGATCCTAAAATTTGGATTGCCTCAACCATACCCATGGCTGTCGGAGCGGCCATGGCTTATGCCGATCGGGGCAGCTTCAACTGGAGCTGGTTTTTGCTCGGGGTTATTGCCATTTACCTTCTGGAGACCGGCAAAAACGCGATTAATGAATATGTCGATTACTTAAGCGGTGTGGACCGCTATGTCACCCCCGACAAGCGAACCCCTTTCAGCGGGGGTAAGAAAACAATTATTGACGGCATGCTCAGTTTAAGGGAAAACCTGTTCATCGGCATCGTGACCGTGGCGTCCGGTTCGGCGCTGGGTCTTTACATTGTCTTCATGCGGGAACCGCTGGTGCTGTGGGTAGGTTTGGCCGGGGTTTTCTTTGCCCTTTTCTATAGCCTCCCTCCCTTCCAGTTTGCCTACCGCGGGGTAGGCGAGTTCGTGGTTGGGCTTACCTTCGGCCCGCTGATCATGAGCGGCACCTACCTGGTTCAGACCGGCACCATAATCTGGCCGGTGGTGCTGGCTTCATTTCCGCTCGGCTTCCTGATCGCCAACGTCCTCTGGATCAACCAGTATCCCGACTATGAAGCTGATCTGAAGGGTAATAAGATGAACGGCGTGGTACGTATAGGCAAAGAAAAAGGCGTAACGGTATACGCCCTGCTTTTCGGATTAGCCTACCTTTCTATCATAATCCTGGCCGCATTTAGCGGCAACCCGCTCTGGCTAATTGCCTTCCTGGGGTTGCCCGCAGCTGTGCGGGCCGTTAAAGTAGCACGGCTTTACTTTGATGATATTCCTAAGCTGATCGAAGCCAACGCCAAGACAATTGCCGTCTACCAGATCACCGGATTGACCATGATCGCCGCGGCGCTGCTGCCGCTGTTATTTCAATAGCCTTTTGTACAGCCGGCACACCTGAAAACGGCCGGCCTGCTTTTTAAAACCGGAAAACCCGGAAAGCAAAGAATAACCGCTTCGAAACCGGGGCGGTTATTTTTATCCTTATCGCTCAATTACAGCGTTTTACAGGTTTCTGCGCAACCCTGGTTATCAGTGGGCAGGGATGCGCAGGGGTAAAATAAAATCAACCGTTTCAGGCAGTTCTTAATTTCGCATTTCCTATCATCCAGGGTTCCGTTAACCTTCCTGCTAAGCCGCTTTGCTAACGGCAGGTAGCCCGGGTGCAGCTACCCGGACTCCAACTACTCGAAATCGACCGGTTTACCGTCTTCAATGATGGTTTTATCGTCCTTCAGCGCTTTACGGATATCCTTGGGAATAAAGAACATCCCGGCGTGGGTTTCCCCATCGTAAAATTTTAGCTCATCGGTAAAAGAATCGATACGCTCGTCGATCTGTCCGGGGCTGATATTAAGAGGGGTGTCATCTTCAGCGGCAATTATATAGCCCCAGGAACAATCAAAGGATGGGATAAAGGTGTGGTACGAACGGACATTATTAAAACTGAGTTCCAGGGTGTTTCTAATCGCTGCATGGATACTGAGGTAATCAAGGCTGAAGCCGCCGGCCTGGATAGCCATTATCCCGCCCGGCTTAAGCCTGGTTTTTGACATGTCGTAGAATTCGCGGGTAAAGAGCAGACGGGCCGGACCTTCTTCGTAAGGTTCGGTCAAATCGCTGATAATAACATCAAAGCGGTGATCTGTATCCTCGAGATACTTGCGGGCATCCATGTGGAGGAGTTCAACCCGGCTGTCTTCAAAACAGCCCTGGTGCCATTCGGGCAGATGTTTGCGGCAGAGCTGAACCACTTTTTCGTCAATATCAACCATGACTATTTTTTCAACATTTTCGTAGCGGCACAGTTCACGCAGCACTGCCCCCTCTCCACCTCCCATAATCATGATTTTTTCCGCTTTTCCGTGCATAACCATGGCAGGGTGAACAAGCGCTTCGTGATAGATATGCTCGTCAAATTCAGCTGATTGCGTTTTCCCATCGAGAATCAGCAGGCGTCCATATGTGAAGGTGTCAATTATGTCAACCTTCTGAAAAGGGGTTTCATCGCTGAAAAGATGCTTTTTAATAGCGTAAAGATAACCGTGATACTGACTGGAATATTCAATATACCAGTTCCATTCCGAAACAGCCATCAACGATTCCTCCTGTCGATAAAGTGTTTCCTGATCTGCTTTTGCGCTGCATAAAGTATATTCTGTGTTCGAAAGCAATAACCTGCCGGCATAACTTGATTTTGCACAGCGCTTTAGGTTAGTATTGAAATTAGCCGCTTGCGGTAAACGGCTGCGGCAGTGATGCCGGGCGGCAAGAAGATGCTCACGGAGGTCAGTGGTTTGAAAATAACTCTAAAGCTGCGCGGTCCGCTGAAAAAATTCGGACCGGGAGCAGAACCGTTTGGCTATGAAATAAAACAGGAAAGCTGTAACGTGGAGCAGCTGCTGGAGCTGCTAGATATTCCAAGGACAGCTATTTCTTTTGTATCGGTTAACGGCGGCAAGGTAGATTACAGCTTTACCATAAGCGATGGTGACAGCGTGGTTGTCTATCCGCATGTAGCCGGCGGTTAAACCTTTAATGCAAATCTTTAAAAAAAGGGGCTCCGCCATGCAAAAGGCGAACCCCCGTTAGTATAACTTTCTGCTTTCGGCTGAGCGCCATCTTTCAGGCATACAGCCTTCAGCAACCCTCTATTTATCTTTTTGCAGCACCATCGGCTTGTCGCAGCAAACCAGGGTGCCCACTCCCTCTTTCACTACTTTTACAACATTGGTGCAAACCTGGCATTCGTATACCTGTTCTTTCTTCGTAGCCATTTTATTGCCTCCGGGTTGAAACAGAATTTAGCAACTGCAGCTTCCGCATTCTTTTTGAGGGCCGGGATCGGTAATCGAGAAACCGCCCCTGGGGCCGTCATGATAATCGACAGTTTTGTCTTCCAGGTAAAAAGCTATTGCTTTTTCGAATACGACCTTGACACCGTTTGTTTCTTCGGTGACATCTTTTTCCTCATCTGCTGACTCATCCAGAGCCAGTGCGAATCGCGGGCCACCTCAGCCCATGCCACCGATGGAGATCCTTAAAAAGGATTCTTCCTTGTTCTCTTCTTTCAGTACTTCAAGAATTTTTTCTTTCGCACTGTCGCTAATGCTGATCAAAATATGCTCTCCTCCTTGTTCACGGGCTTATATGGTATTCTTCTATTGTTGCCCGGGAAATATTTATTTAAAAAGGACCCTGATGACATCTGCTGCTTCTTCGCTGACTACCCTGTAATAGACTTCCGTTCCTTTTCGTTCTCCCTTAATAATGCCAAGGTCTCTTAAGCGTCCCAGATGCTGGGATACAGTCGATTGAGACATCTCAAGACAGTTTTGCATAGAAGAAACATTACAACTTTCACGTTTTATAAGTTCCTTCACTATACAAAGACGGACCGGGTTCGACAGAGCTTTGAGCAAAGACGCTTTTTCCCTGATTAATTCAATTTCAACTATCAGATTCACCAGGCTATCCCTCCTTTAGTTGCTATTATATCATAATATTATAATTATGCAAGCATCTACCTGCCCATTAATCTTTTAAGGATATTACGCCAGGCCTTCTGATGATTTTTCTATGCCTTCCCAAGGCCTCTCATGCCTGCCTTTAGCTAACTCTCACAGGCTTCTGGTGCCTTATTCCTCCCTTGCTTGTTCAGTTTCCCCCGTGCCGGCGCCGGCTTCAAGGATGCAGCCCTCTTCGGGGTCCAGCTGAAGATAGCCATTGATCATTTCGGGGCTGCGATCGGAATCGGTAGAAAGTAAAAGCCTCTCTGCGCCCTTAAGCCTCTTTAAGGCAATTTTTTGGGGGCGGGAGGAAAAATTGAGGACTATTATCAACTCCTCTCCCTCTTCTCCCTGCCTGCTGGTTGATCGGGTAGCGGTACATGCATCAGTTTGGTCAGAAGCTCCATCCGGCCCGGGCACGACGCTATTTTTATGACCTTCGATAAGTTTCCTGCTGTAGGCGAAACAGTTACCCGGAATACCGGCGGTGATGGCTTCATATTCGCCTTCAAGCATTGCCGGCGACTGCTTACGCAGCCGGATCAGTCGCTTCACCAGGTTCAGGTGGGAGCGGGGATCTTTTTCGGCGCTTGCAACGTTTATCATTTCGTGCTCAGGCCCTATGGGCAGCCAGGGCTCAGCTTCTGTAAAACCGGCTTTGGGGCTGCTGTCCCACTGCATGGGGGTTCGGCAGCCGTCGCGCCCGGGGTAGATCGGATACCAGCGGATTCCGAAGGGATCGCGAAGCTCTTCCCTGGTCAGTTTTGCCTCGAGCATGCCGATCTCTTCACCGTAGTATAAGAACGGGGTGC
>SLPH01000194.1 GCA_007132095.1 Syntrophomonadaceae bacterium
ACAGTAGGTCATCGCCGCGGTCAAGGTGGTCTTGCCGTGGTCTACGTGACCAATCGTTCCTACGTTTACGTGCGGTTTGGTCCGCTCAAACTTCTTCTTCGCCAACTTAAATGCACCTCCAGCAATTAATACGCTACACTTTGCGTTATAATTTTTTGAGCAATGCTCTGGGGAACCTCTTCATAACGGTAAAATTCCATATTATAAACACCGCGCCCCTGGGTATGGGAACGTAGCTCGGTGGCGTAGCCGAAAATCTCGGAAAGGGGCACTACCCCGCGGACAACCTGCTGTCCACTCTTCAATTCCGTGCCCAAAATCCGCCCGCGCCTGCCGGTGAAGTCGCCGATAATTTCGCCCAGGTATTCTTCCGGGGCCGATACTTCAACCTTCATGACCGGTTCCAGCAACACAGGTTTCGCTTTGGCCATGGCCGCTTTAAGCGCTTTGGACCCGGCAATGCGGAAAGCAAGTTCCGAGGAGTCCACTTCGTGGTAAGAGCCATCGTAGAGGACAACCTTGAAATCAACGACGGGGTACCCGGCCAAAACGCCGTTCAGCGACGCCTCTTTCAAACCTTCCTCGACAGATGAGATAAACTCTTTCGGAATTGCTCCTCCAACGATCTTGTTCTCGAAAACAAACCCGGCCCCCGGTTCAAGAGGCGCAACTTCGATATTGACGTGGCCATACTGGCCGCGCCCGCCACTCTGGCGCACGAAGCGGCCTTCCGCTTTCGTTTCGGAGCCGATCGTTTCCTTGTATGCTACCTGGGGCTTGCCCACGTTAGCCTGCACCTTGAATTCGCGCAGCAACCGGTCGACAATAATCTCCAGGTGCAGTTCCCCCATCCCGGCAATAATGGTCTGGCCGGTCTCCTGGTTGGTATAAACCTGGAAGGTGGGGTCTTCCTCGGTCAGGTGCTGCATGGACGTGCTCATTTTGTCCTGGTCGGCCTTAGTTTTCGGCTCGATCGCCACAGAGATTACCGGTTCAGGGAAGGTAATGTTCTCTAAAATAATCGGCTTATCCAGGTCGCAGAGGGTATCGCCGGTGCTGATTTCCTTCGGGCCGATCAGGGCCACGATATCGCCGGTTGAAGCCTCGTCAATCTCTTCGCGGAAATTAGCGTGCATACGGATAAGGCGCCCGATGCGCTGCCGTTTTCTGCGGGTAGCGTTGAGGGCAACCTTTCCCTTGTGCAAAGTCCCGGAGTAAACCCTCATGAAGGCCAGTTTACCCACGTATGGATCAACCATGATCTTGAACACAAGGGCCGCGAAGGGAGCATTGTTGGAAGGAAGACGGAAATCCTCCTGGCCGCTATCGGGTATAAAACCCTTCACAGCGCCAACATCGAGCGGGGAAGGCATCAGGTGGACTACGGCGTCCAGCAGCAGCTGCACACCTTTGTTGCGGTATGAAGAACCGCAGAGTACAGGCACAAGGTTGTGGTGAATGGTGCCCTTGCGCAGGGCCTGGTAAAGTTCTTCGGTGCTGATCTCTTCCTCGTTCAGGTATTTTTCCATCAGCGCGTCATCATATTCGGCCGCCGCTTCAACAACCTTCTCCCTGTATTCAGCTACCATATCAGCCATATCGGCGGGGATTTCGGTTTCGACCTTGCGGGTACCGAGGTCGTCTTCGTAGACATAGGCGTGATTGCCAACCAGATCAATAATGCCTTTAAAACCGCTCTCCGCCCCGATGGGCATCTGGATGGGAAGCGCACGGGCGTGAAGCCTTTTTTCAATCTGGCCGACTACATTAAAGAAGTCAGCTCCAACGGTATCCATTTTATTGATGTAGGCAAGGCGCGGTACGTGATAGCGATCGGCCTGGCGCCAAACCGTTTCAGACTGCGGCTCCACGCCGCCTTTGGCGCAAAAAATTGCAACCACTCCGTCAAGGACACGCAGCGACCTTTCCACTTCAACTGTAAAGTCCACGTGCCCTGGCGTATCGATAATATTGATTAAACAATCGAGCCAGCGGCAGGAAGTAGCAGCAGAAGTGATCGTAATTCCGCGTTCCTGTTCCTGGGCCATCCAGTCCATGGTAGCGGTACCTTCGTGAACCTCGCCAAGCTTATGCAGGCGTCCGCTGTAAAAGAGAATCCGCTCCGTGGTTGTGGTTTTGCCTGCATCGATATGAGCGGCAATCCCGATATTCCTTGTTGTTTTCAGTTCAGCTTCTATGCTCATGGTTTCCCTCCTTTCCGTTCAGGGCTTTTATCAAGACAGCGTCTTTCCTTTTTACCAGCGATAGTGGGCAAATGCCTTATTCGCCTCCGCCATCTTGTGGGTATCTTCTTTCTTCTTGATCGAACTGCCAAGACTGTTAGCCGCATCCATCAACTCGCCGGCCAGGCGCTGAGCCATGGTCTTCTCGCCGCGGGCGCGGGCGTAACCGATTATCCAGCGCATCGCCAGGATATTCTTGCGATGGGCGCTAACTTCAATGGGAACCTGATAGGTTGCCCCACCGACACGCCTCGGCTTGACTTCCAGGACCGGTGAAACGTTACGCATCGCTGTTTCAAAAATCTCCTGAGGGTCCTTGCCTGTCTTTTCGCGGATAATCTCAAATGCATCATAAATAATTTCCTGGGCCGCACCCCGTTGTCCGTCATACATAAGCTTGTTGATAAACTTGGTCAGCATTTTGCTGTTGTAGACGGGATCCGGCAGTATATCACGTTTTGACACAGGGCCTTTACGTGGCATCTTAAAATCATTCCCCCTTGCTTATTACTGCGCTTTTGGCTTTTTAGTGCCATATTTTGAACGACCCTGCGCTCTGTTCTCCACTCCGGCCGAGTCTAACGCACCCCGGACCAGGTGATAACGAACGCCTGGCAAGTCTTTAACCCTGCCGCCCCGGACCAGAACCACCGAGTGTTCCTGCAGGTTATGCCCGATACCGGGAATGTAAGCGGTCACTTCAATTCCGTTTGTCAGGCGGACTCTGGCAATTTTCCGCAAGGCCGAGTTCGGCTTCTTAGGGGTTGTCGTGGAAACACGGGTGCAAACCCCCCTCTTCTGCGGCGATTGATCAAGCGCAGGAGCCGTCGACTTCTTCTTAATCTGCTTGCGGCCTTTACGAACCAGCTGGTTAATTGTCGGCATCAGTCCACCTCCTTCTGATTTTCTATGATGGCGGCGCTAGCCGCTTTAACCTTAATTCCGCACATTTTGCCGAGCTCAATCATGGTCTCGACCCGGCGGACTTCAATACCTTTTTCCTCACAGAGGGAGAGGACAGGCCTGACAACTTTCGCTTCGGCATCCTCGGCGATATAAACCGCGCCTGTTTCCCCGTTTTCAAGGGCTTTCAGGGTTTGCTTGGTGCCAACAACCTTGTGCTGGGCCAGGCATAATTCATCTTGCACCGGGCAGGCACACCTTCCTTTCCGGGAGGGTAAATCTGGTTTCGCCCTGAGACGTACCCTAAGATAATAACACCGCTGCCAACCCTTGTCAATAAATAAGGCAAAAAAACAGGGTCGAAATTGACATATTTCCAGGCTGCGGCTTGAACAAACCGGAGAAAACCGCCGGCCCGGATCATAAACCTCTTTCCGGCTGCCGGCGGCAATTGCCCTGCTTCTTTAAGTCTTGTTCTTTTTAATCCTCGAACATCTCCGGGTCAGCCTCGACCCTCTCCGGGCGTTGATCAGCGCTGGAAACAATGGCGGTTTCTTCGCTGTCCAGACCCAGGTCAGCCACCGGCTTCGATGGCGCTTCAACCTCTTCCGGCTCTTCAAGGCCCAGCATTTTAAGCTCTATGTTGCGGTAACGGGTCATGCCGGTTCCGGCCGGAATCAGCTTACCGATGATCACGTTTTCCTTTAACCCGAGCAGCTCGTCCTGGCGGCCCTTGATTGAAGCCTCTGTCAGGACCCGCGTCGTCTCCTGGAAGGAGGCCGCAGAAAGGAATGACTCTGTTGCCAGTGAGGTCTTGGTGATCCCCAGCAGCATCGGCCTGGCCAGGGCAGGATTTAACCCTTCCGCTGACAGGGCGCTGTTAACCTGCTCGAATGTATAGCTGTCCAGCATACCGCCCGGCAGCAGTTCGCTATCGCCTGGATCTTCAACTTTAACTTTTTTCAGCATCTGGCGGACAATAATCTCAATATGCTTGTCGCTGATATCTACACCCTGCATCTTGTAAACCCACTGCACTTCGCGAAGCAGGTAAAGCTGGACCCCGCGCACCCCTTTTACTTTCAGCAGTTCATGGGGGTTAACAGAACCCTCGGTCAACTCATCGCCGGCGCTTACTTTAGTGGCATTTTCCGCCTTGATCCGGGCCCCGTAAGGAATAGGGTAGACCCGCGACTCGCCGTGTTCCGATTCGATCCTGATTTCGCGCTTATACTTGGTCTCGGTTACTTCCACTTCACCCGATATTTCAGCGATCAGGGACTGGCCTTTAGGTTTGCGGGCTTCAAAAAGCTCTTCAACCCTGGGCAGACCCTGGGTAATGTCGTCCCCGGCAACACCGCCGGTGTGGAATGTTCTCATCGTCAGCTGCGTGCCCGGCTCGCCGATGGACTGGGCGGCAATAATCCCGACCGCCTCGCCCACGTTAACAATCTTACCGCTGGCCAGGTCGCGCCCGTAACATTTGACACAGACTCCGTGCCGGGTTTTACAGGTCAGGACGCAGCGGTAGCGTACTTCGCTGATCCCTAGCTCAACAATTTGCGCCGCTTTATCTTCATCTATAAGGGTGTTTGATTCAAATAGCACTTCCCCTGTTTCCGGGTGATAGACCGGCTCCATCACGTAGCGGCCCACAACCCTGGCAACTGCTTCTTCCAGGGTGTCTTCACCATCGAGAAACTCGCTGATTCCGATTGACTGGCCGGTGCCGCAGTCATCTTCGCGGACAATAACATCCTGCACAACGTCAACCAGGCGGCGGGTCAGGTAGCCCGAGTCGGCTGTCTTCAGCGCCGTATCAGCCAGCCCCTTGCGGGCTCCGTGGGTAGATATAAAGTATTCCAGAACGGTCAAACCTTCCCGGAAGTTTGCTTTAATCGGAATATCGATAATCCTACCGGCCGGGTCAGCCATGAGACCGCGCATACCGGCAAGCTGGGTAATCTGCGATTCGTTTCCGCGCGCCCCGGAGTGAGCCATCATATAGATAGGGTTCAGTTCATCCAGGTTGTTCATCAGGGCGGTGGAGACCTGGTCTTTGGCGCCGCTCCAAATTTCAATTACGCGGTCGTAGCGTTCGTTCTCGGTGATCAGGCCGCGCCCAAACTGCTGCTCAATGATCTCGACTTTTTCCTCTGCGGCTGTAAGTATTTCCGCCTTTTCGGGTGGAATCACGATATCGCTTACCGCTACGGTAACTCCGGCCCTGGTGGCATAGTGGAACCCGAGCGCCTTGACTTTATCGAGGATTTCAGCGGTTCGGGTACTGCCGTAACGGCGGTAGCAGCGGGCAATCAGTTCGGCCTGAAAATCTTTCTTGATCGCCTTGTTGCGCGGCACCTCTTTTAAGACTGCTTCCGGTTCGAAATCTTTAACCGGCACGAAGCTGCTCTCCGGCAGCGATTCCCCGAAATCGGCATTGTTCATGTAGGGGAAATCAAGCGGGAACACTTCGTTGAATAAGATCTTGCCCACGGTTGTGAGCAGGTATTTTTTGCGGCGCACGAAATCGCGGCCCTTGAATCCTGAAGCCCGGACAAAAATCCGGGCATGGAGATCGATAAAATCCAGCTCGTAAGCGGTTACCGCCTCTTCCGGATCCATGAAAACCTTGCCTTCGCCCCTGGCCCCTACTTTTTCCAGGGTCAGGTAATAGCAGCCGAGGACCATATCCTGGGTCGGCGTGGTAACCGGACGCCCTTCCTTGGGGTTCAGGATGTTATGGGCTGAAAGCATCAGCAAACGCGCTTCAGCCTGCGCCTCGGCTGAAAGGGGCACGTGGACAGCCATCTGGTCGCCGTCAAAGTCGGCGTTGTAGGCAGAACAGACCAGCGGATGAATCTGAATCGCCCGGCCTTCGACCAGGACAGGCTCAAAGGCCTGAATTCCCAGCCGGTGCAGGGTGGGAGCCCTGTTCAGCAAGACGGGGTGATCCTTGATTACCTCTTCAAGCACATCCCATACTTCCGGGCGCACCTTTTCCACCATCCGCTTGGCGCTCTTAATATTATGGGCCTGCCCGTCACTGACCAGGCGCTTCATGACGAAGGGCTTGAACAGCTCCAGGGCCATCTCTTTTGGCAGCCCGCACTGATAAAGTTTCAGTTCCGGTCCGACCACGATCACGGAGCGGCCCGAGTAGTCGACCCTTTTCCCGAGCAGGTTCTGGCGAAAACGGCCCTGCTTACCCTTTAGCATATCGCTTAATGATTTCAGGGGCCGGTTGCCCGGACCGGTAACAGGACGGCCGCGCCTGCCGTTATCAATCAGGGCGTCAACCGCTTCCTGAAGCATTCTCTTTTCGTTACGGACAATAATATCGGGCGCGCCGAGATCGAGCAGACGTTTGAGGCGGTTGTTGCGGTTAATTACCCGGCGGTAAAGATCATTTAAATCGGACGTGGCAAACCGGCCGCCGTCAAGCTGCACCATGGGGCGCAGGTCGGGAGGGATGACCGGGATTGCGTCGAGAACCATCCAGGATGGATCATTACCTGACTGACGGAAGGCTTCAACAACCTCAAGCCGCCTGATAGCGCGCACTTTCTTCTGACCGCTTGATTTGGTCAGCTCTTCACGCAGTTCCAGGGCGATTTCGTCGAGATCGAGATCGTGAAGCAGCTTCTTGATCGCCTCGGCTCCCATTTCGGCCTTGAATCCCTTGTTCGCTTTAAAAAGGCCGCTATATTTTTCGTAGTACTCGCGGTACTCCATCTCACTTAAAAGCTGTTTGCGGCTTAAGAATGTTTCGCCCGGGTCGATCACCACGTAGGAGGCAAAATAGAGCACCTTCTCCAGGGCGCGGGGCGACATATCAAGCAGCAGCCCCATGCGGCTGGGAATCCCCTTAAAGTACCAGATGTGCGAAACCGGGGCGGCCAGCTCAATGTGGCCCATCCTTTCACGGCGCACCTTGGCCCTGGTCACCTCGACCCCGCAGCGGTCGCAAACGATACCGCGGTAGCGGACCCTCTTATATTTACCGCAATGACATTCCCAGTCTTTTTGCGGACCAAAAATTTTCTCGCAGAAGAGCCCCTCCCGTTCAGGCTTCAGGGTGCGGTAATTAATCGTTTCCGGTTTTTTCACTTCACCCCTTGACCAGGCCCTGATCTGTTCGGATGATGCCAATCCAATCTTTAGAGCATCAAAGTTATTCACGTCCAACAAAAAGATCTCTCCTTTCGCCGGGCTAAGCCCGTTATACTGATGCAGAGTTATCCTCTCACCGGGCTAATACCCCGACTAGTAGATTTCTTCCTCTTCTTCCAGGTCCTCAAGATCTTCGCTGTCATCATCGACAACTTCGGCACTTCGCTTCTTGGAAGCGCGCTTCGGCTTAGGCTCGACACTGCTGTCGTCCTGATCTTCGTCATCGTCTTCGAGCTCTTCTTCCTCGAGCTCGTCCAGCGAAACCTCTTCCACTTCACCGGCAGGCAGTTTCACCGGCACAGCGGCCCGGACAGCCTCATCGTCGAGGTCTGTCGCTTCTACATCTTCAGCGCCGGCCTTATCTTCGTCACCATCTTCTTTTTCAACAGTAACTTTTTCGACTTTTTCGGCCTCGGCTGGTTCAAGTTCGAGCGGCTTTTTACGGAAAGTAAAGCTTTCCAAATCGTCCTCGTCAGATTCCATTCCCTCGATATTGACATCAAGGCGGCGATAATCTGAATCATCGTCGCTTTCCCTGATCGGCACCTCGCCGGTTTCATCGCTCAGGACCCGAACATCCAGGCAGAGGCTCTGCAGCTCCTTGACCAGAACCTTGAAGGACTCGGGCACGCCCGGCTCAGGGATATTCTCGCCCTTGACGATAGCTTCGTAGGTTTTGACCCTGCCGACCACGTCATCGGATTTGACGGTGAGGATCTCCTGGAGGGTATAAGCGGCGCCGTAAGCTTCCAGCGCCCAGACCTCCATCTCACCGAACCTCTGCCCGCCAAACTGGGCCTTCCCACCAAGAGGCTGCTGGGTAACCAGCGAGTAGGGGCCAGTGGAACGGGCATGGATTTTATCGTCAACCAGGTGAGCAAGCTTGAGCATGTAAACATAGCCCACCGTAATTTCTTCATCAAATTGCCTGCCGGTCCGTCCGTCGTAAAGAACGGTTTTACCGGTGGAAGGCAGCCCTGCTTCATCGAAAGCGGCAAAAACATCTTCCTCGGTTGCGCCGTCGAAAACAGGTGAGGCGATACGCAGGCCCAGAGTCTTGGCCGCCCACCCCAGGTGAGCTTCCAAAACCTGGCCGATATTCATCCGCGAGGGAACCCCGAGCGGATTTAAAACAATATCCAGCGAGGTGCCGTCAGGCAGGTAAGGCATATCCTCTTCGGGCAGGATGCGGGCAATAACACCCTTGTTGCCATGGCGGCCGGCCATCTTATCGCCTTCAGATATCTTCCGTTTCTGGGCCACGTAAACGCGCACCAGCTGATTAACACCCGGTGAAAGCTCGTCGCCTTCCTCGCGGCTGAAAACCTTGACATCAACCACTATGCCCGATTCGCCGTGCGGTATGCGCAGCGATGTGTCCCGCACTTCGCGGGCTTTCTCGCCAAAGATCGCCCTTAAAAGACGCTCTTCGGCCGTCAGTTCGGTTTCGCCCTTGGGCGTAACCTTGCC
>SLPH01000212.1 GCA_007132095.1 Syntrophomonadaceae bacterium
AGACAGGGTTAGCGGTAGCTGTGCAGGCCGGGCAGTAAAACGTTAACCCCGATATAGGTAAAAAGGACACAGGCGAAGCCGATAATCGAAAGCCAGGCTGCTTGCCGGCCTTGCCAGTTGCGGCTGAAGCGGATGTGCAGGTAGGCGGCATAAATAAGCCAGGTTGCCAATGACCAGGTTTCCTTTGGATCCCAGCCCCAAAAACGGCCCCAGGCCTGTTCAGCCCAGATCGCGCCTGTTATAATCACCAGGCTCAACATGAAAAAGCCGAAGGCTATCGCTTTGTGGCTTAAGTGGTCAAGCAAAGGTAGAGCAGGGATCCGGCTTAGCAGAAAAGCCCATTGTTTTTGCTCGGCCCGATCCCGCACGAAATAGGCTATGGCCAAGCCGAAGGCCAGGGTAAAAGCACTGTATGCAAGAATGGCTGTTCCCACGTGAACCGTCAGCCATCCGCTTTGCAAAGCAGGCATAAGCGGACGGATATCACGGGGAAGTAACGAAGCATATCCGATAATAAGCAAGGTAAGGGGCATAATAAAAGCTCCAAAGGCACGGTAACGAAAGCGTAAGCTTCTCTCTAATACCAGGTAAGCCACGACAATACCCCAGGCAAAGACATTTGCAAATTCAAACTGGTTGCTGAAAGGGGCCCGGCCCGCCTCTATTGAGCGCAAGATGATGGCAACCGAGTGCAGGATTAAACCACAATAAGCCGGCACGGTGGCATATCCCCCGCGGCCCCCAAGGATATTGAACAGGTCTAGGATATACAAAAATGCAGCAAGCAGGTACAAGTAAAAGGAAGCGGAAAAGAACAGTGTTTCCCAACCCACAATGGTCATGACAGCTCTCTCCTTCCATTTACCAGATCGTTAACAATTTCATAAAACTCAACTGCAAATGCGGGCCGGTCAGTGCGGGACCAACCGTATATAATTAGCTTCCCTTCATCTTTTGCGGCCCCAGGCCAAAGCATAAGAATTTGTCGCGGCTGAACAAAAAAACAGAGGAACAGACCTGCCAGAAAAATTATTGAACCAGAAAGAAGGCAAATAGTTCCCCCGGTTTCTTTGATCAGGATACCGGTAAAATTGTGAAATTCATCAAACCCAAGTTCAAACTGAGGCAGCTCCAATGAATCTCCGATCTTTAGAAGCTGAGCCGGCGGGCCCAGCAGCTGATTATCCTGATCCAGCAGTCGGAAGAGCGTATGGGGGTGTCGCGGTTCCGGTGAACGGGAAAACAGGTGGCCCTGATCGCCCTGCTCCAGATCCGGGTAAAAGCTGAGCAGCTGCACCGTTATACCGGCGGGAGCAAAATAATATTCCTGCCCAGGTACCAGCATCGCCGATTCGGTCCGGCCTGAAAAAGGATCGTGCAGATATGCGTTAACCGCCCAGCCGTAACTCGATTGATAAAAAGTTTTCCTGCCGTAGCGCAGCGGATTATTAACATAAATGGTGTCATGGACCAGCAATGGGCTTTCAGGATCCTGCGAGCGGATAATCAGTTCGCTGTAATACTGGTGTACTGATCCATCTTCCCTGTAATTGATATTAAAATCGGCAATTTCCAACACCAGGGTCTCATCTCCGATGGACACAGCGATCCTTTCACCCGGGAATCCCTGGGCCAGTTCCTCGCTTCCGGTTAGGACACCGTAATAAGCAGCGGCAATGATGAGCAGGAGGCCCAGATGTGTAGCTAGTGAGCCGTAAATACCGATTCTTCCTTTTGCTGCAAGTAGAGCTTCTCCCCTGGGCAGTTTCAAATCCTGCAGATGGTAATTGTTCTGTTTTAATAATTCTGCAGCATGATGACGCGAGTCCGGCCTGGCAGTTGATTTATCAATTTCAAAACGATAAGGATAGGCAGAGAGTTCACCGGCAGCCGAGCTGTTTTTTCCCGTGCCGGAGATACTATAACCTTTCCTTAACTGCTGCAGGCGGCGCAAAGTACAGGCGAGAAGGTTCAAGGCTACAAGGATGAAGAGCGAGACGTACCACCAACTGCGGTAGACCGCTTCCATTGCTTCAGCGTGGGGTAAGAATGAACCTGAAACCGATAAAACGGACAGGAGCAATATCAAAAAGATCCCGCACTGCATAGATGTAAAAGATGTCAGCAGGCGGCTGAGATTACGAAGCTGCATCGCTGCCTTTTTATCTTTCATTTTCAACGGGCTACCCCCGGCTTATACCTGATCGTAATCAATTCAAGGCAGTAATTTCATGATTTGGGCCGGCAGAAGGACAAATAGATTCTTTTTAAAGGATTAAAAAGCGCTCTTGCCGCTGCTATTTTCCGGGTTTGATTTGGTTGCGAAGAAAAAGCTCCTGGCTCAGCATGATAACAGAAGTTCTCATTAAATGAGATCCTTCCAATCCGGCCGGCTAAAGAAGCTTTCCAGCTCCTTGATCGTTCTGCCCAGGTCCGCCAGTAGAATTATTGCATCGGCATAACGGTTTTCTCTCATGGCGATTTCCAGCTCGCCGGCAATATTGCAACCCCGCATTAAACCCAGGTTGCCCAGTTCTCCTTTTAGTCCGTGAGCTATGAAGGCTGCATTTTCGCAGTCACTTAACAGCAAGCGCTCTCGAAGCTGCCTAATATCTTTTTTCCCGTCTTTAAGAAACAGGGAAATCAATTCTGAGAGCAAATCTTTGTCTCCGTGCAGCTTCTTCAACATTGCGGGTGCATCCGGGGGAATTGCTGCAGCTGCATTTTTCCTGGTGGTGGGAAATCCGGGTTTGGTTTCAGAAGAGGTTTTACCGGCGTTTCCCTCGCTCAGGTTGGCAAACTGCTCTACAACCCGGTAAAGCTCCTCAGGTTCCACAGGTTTGAAAACATAGCCGTCCATTCCCGCGTCCAGGTATTTTTTCTCATCTCCGTGCATGGCGTGGGCGGTCATGGCAATGATCGGGGTATATTCTCCGGCTTCCCTTTCCCTGGCCCGGATGAGCCTGGTTGCATTGAATCCGTCAAGCTCGGGCATCTGGATATCCATGAGCACCAGATCAAAAGTTCTTGAGTCCAGGATTTCCAGGGCATGACGGCCGCTGTTAGCGGTAGTAACTTTCCAGCCTTTTTTCTTCAACAAAACCTCAGCCAGTTTGCGATTCATTGGCTTGTCTTCTACAAGCAGTATCTCTAGTTCTCGCTTAGATTTTTGCGGTGCGGCGGTGGTGGGTGCAGAATCTTGATGTGTCAGCTGTGCCTTTGATTTAAGCAGCAGCTCATAAACTATTTTTATGAACTCCGACTGTTTGAGCGGTTTAACCATGTAGCCGTCCAGGCCCTTTTCCCGGCACCGGGCAATACTTAGCTGCATATCTATGGAAGAAAGCATCATGACAACTACGCTCTGCAGTGCCTTATTCTTGCGAATCTGTTCGGCTACCTGGAAACCGTCAAGTCCGGGCATGTGCTGGTCCAGAAGAATCAAGTCATAAGCCTGGCCTTCTTTCCCGGCATTTTCAAGCATTTTCAGCCCTTCAATCCCGTTTGCAGCCGTTTCAGCCGTGATGCCCAAACGGGTTATAATCTTTTCTGCAATAAGGCGGGTTGCCTTGTTGTCGTCGATAACAAGCGCTTTCATTTTGCAAATATCTTCAAAGGGAAGGATTTTCTCGCGGTCCATAAGAACGTCAGCATCAGCGGGCATTGAGATAGGGATGGTAAAAGTGAAGGTGCTGCCTTCACCGACCCTGCTGGTTACATTAATGCTGCCACCCATCAACTCCACGAGTTTTTTACAGATGGCCAGACCCAGGCCTGTTCCCTCGAAACTCCGGGCATTGGATCCATCCAGCTGGATAAAGCTCTGAAAAAGCAGTTCGAGTTTATCCTTTGGAATACCCGCCCCGGTATCCCGCACGGAGAAACGAAGGCGTCCGGGACGGGCCCGGCCGGTATGATGCTCTGCTCCTTCCAGTTTATCTACAGTTACGACCACTTCGCCTTTGTCTGTGAACTTTATAGCATTATCAAGAAGATTAATCAGGATTTGTTTGAGGCGGTTCGGATCGGCTTTAATAACCCGGGGGACATCATCTTTAATATCAAGAAGCAGTTCAAGGTTCTTGGTGTGAGCGCTCAAGG
The DNA here is from genome assembly GCA_007132095.1 of Syntrophomonadaceae bacterium. Classification (GTDB taxonomy): domain Bacteria; phylum Bacillota; class Dethiobacteria; order DTU022; family DTU022; genus SLPH01. Next base: position 4,102 of record SLPH01000212.1, read on the forward strand.
CAAGAAAAGATGCAGTATTTTCTACCAGCGTAACAAGGTTGAAAGAGGTTTGCTCCAACTCGAGTCGCCCTACCTCCATCTTTGAGAAGTCGAGAATGTCGTTAATGATAGTACGCAGCGATTCGGCCGAATCTTTGATCATATCCGTAAATTCCCGATGCTCCTCGCTTAATTCATCGCTGCGAAGCAGCTCGGACATGCCGATTATTACATTCATGGGAGTGCGGATTTCGTGGCTCATTGTGGCTAAAAATTCGCTTTTGGTTTTATTGGCCACCTCAGCTTCACGTGTCGCCGAAATCATGAGGTGTGTGGCCCAGCCAATACCTATAAACCCGATAAGCCAGATAAGCCCATAGCCGGCTGTTGTGGAGATTTTCCTGGTGTATAAATTCGCCAGAAAAGGCTCAATTGAGGTTGCTGCGCTGATTCCACCGTGCAAATCTCCGATCTGGTGGCCGTACTCGGCGTGACAGACGAGACAACTTTCTTCTATATAAAATGGCTGCAGGAGCCTCATGGTAGGTTCTCCATCCATGCTTACTAATGCGCTAAATTCCGGGAGGCTTTGCTCCTCCAGTATTTTTAGTGTTTCCGTTTCCCAGGGATCAGCCAGGTTCTCGGGATTTACCGGGTTGAGACTGGTCAGGCGGCTGTATATCCCATCTCTTTTTCCGGCTATTTCATGGATCTGGCGCATCATGTAAGCCGGGTTAAGCAGGGTCAGTTCGCGGCCCGAAGGGGTGGTAATATTTTGTTCCTTTATGTGAACCAGGTAGGGATTAGGTGGCGTTATATCGTCAACCTGAACATATATTCCGCTTTTTTCAGTAGCCCAGTGGCGCACGATCAGGTCTTTTTCAATAGTAATGCGCAGGGTTGTCGCGGCCTGCGCCTGGGCATTAGCGCTATACTGAGACCAATTCCAGGCGATTATAAATATCAGGACCAGGGTCCACCCGCCCATAAGGGCCCAACCCAGACGCTTAATGCGAAGCGAATCGGTTCCTTTTATAGAAGCTATAAAGGAACTAACTCTCTTCCCTATAATTTCCAAAACCATAACTCCATGTCCCTTCCATGGGACGAGAGAATGATCCTGTCGTCCCCGTTAGCCGTAGCATATTAATACTCCCGATTAACTGGAATCTTCTCATTATAGCAACTATAAATGGTGAAGGCAAGGATTGGAGCTTGATTGGAAATCGGTAAAGCCGTACCATCTGAGGTGTGGGAACGGCCACATTGCCCTACCGGTGGGTAAAGGAAAAGAATTACCTGAAAAAGCGGGGGAGCACTCCAAACCCAGGTTTTGGAATGCTCCCAACGCCCCTTGCATCATGGCATACACTTTAGGAGGGTGTAATACCAGTTGTTTTCTCAGTCTTCAGGCCGGACCTCATCGACTGGCCGGGCTGTTACTCAACAATCAGGGTTCCATACATGCCTGCTTCATAATGGCCGGGCTCGGCGCAATAGAATTCAAAGGTTCCGGCTTCGGTTGCCGTAAATGTAACTTCTTGTTGATCTCCGGGATCGAGACTGACATGGACATCGAACTCATCGATAGTGAAAGTGTGGACGATGTCACCGGTGTTTTCGACTGTTACATGAACGGTCTGCCCCTGTTCGACTGTTATAACATCAGGATCAAAGAACCCATTACCTGCAGTAACGTTAAATTCCAGGTCTGCGGGTTCAGTATAGTCAGGCTCTTCCTCATCTTCGTCATTTTCATCCGGGGGGTCGAAATCTATCTCACCCGGGGGATAAACGTCTGCTGGGTCTTCATCTTCCTCGGCAGGCTCGCAGCCTACCATGAGCAGGGCGATAAAAACCACCAGGCTGGATACAAGGAAAAGCCTTAACATAGAATTGCTCATGAAAATTTCCTCCTCTGGAAAATGCATTTTTAAACCCTTACCTGCAGTAAGGATACTACCTGAATTGCCCAGGAATCTATTCGTATGATTCTCATTTTCAAGTGAGTTTTACCGCATTTTATTATGCAAAGCCGCTTTCATCCGGGACAGATCCACAAATAGTTGATGCAATGTTTGTTATTCTGCGGTAATCTTGTATAGGATCATTTCGTATTTCCTCATAGAAATAATAGATTGGAGCAAAAGATGCTGTATCTATACATAGCCTTTTTTTTGTCAATAATGAACTTGACCGCGATCAAGATTTTGCTTCCCGAAATAATGACCGATCTTGATGTAAGCCTTAACTGGCTGACCTGGGTGGTCAATGCTTATACCCTTCCTTTGGCGGCTTTGGTTTCGGTAGCCGGAAGAATCGGTGACATATATGGGCCGAGGCGGTTTTTTCTGCTAGGGCTTTTCTGCCTAGGAGCCGGATCCCTGCTCTGCGGGGCGGCGTTATCTCTGGGGTGGTTAATCGCGGGCAGGGTCGTTCAGGCCTTAGGCGCGGCTATGCTGGTGCCTAATTCCCTGGCCATATTGCTTTCGAAGGTAGAAGATGACAAGCGCGGCCGGGCGCTTGGGATATGGGGCAGTATCGGGGCCTCCGGGGCGGTGATCGGACCGGTGTTTTCAGGCGTTCTGGCAGACCTCTTTTCCTGGCGCGGATCCTTTGTGGTCATCGCCATTCTGTCGCTGGTCCTGGTAGCGGCTGCGGCAAGGAGTATGATCGCCAACCGGGAAATCGGAACCTTTGCCAAAAAAACCGGGGTCAGCTTTGACTTTCCGGGAGCAGTCAGCCTGATGATTGCCATCGGAAGCCTGCTTTTGGCTCTGACTCTACTCCCCGACCTGGGCTGGCAGGATAACCTGGTCCGTGTGAGCATGCTATCATTCGTTTTCCTGATTTATGTTTTCTTCAGGATAGAAAAAGTAGCTGCCAATCCGCTTTTAAACCTGCATCTACTGCGCAAGCCCCGTTTCAGCCTGGGCTTGACGGTCGGTTTCCTGGAACAGTTCGTGGTTGCGGGCACAATGTTTGTTATGCCCATATTTTTTAACACCGTACAGGGCCACGGGGCAGGGGTAACCGCGCTGCTGCTTACTCCGGCCGCTGCTGCTGTAGTGGTTTTTTCCCCGGTTGGAGGCAAGCTGGCTGATCGCTTTGGACCCGGTTTGCCAATTACAGCAGGCATGACTCTACGCGCCCTGTCCTATTTCATGTTCATCCTTATCACCATTGATACTGCATACACTTATATTGCAGTTGGCCTTTTTTTGAACGGGGTCGGTTTTGCCCTGACTTCAACCCCCTCCCTGCACTCCGTTCTTTCTAACGTGAGCAGGGATGATCACGGTATTGCTTCCGGGGTTCATAACATGATCCGCTATACCGGGGTGGCGGCGGGAACTACTATCGGCGGCATCGTTCTTTATGCCCTGATTCCGGTTTCATTCGAGGGATTAACCGGAACGATACCCGGCTTCAGGGAAGCATACCTGCTGGCAGCGGCAGCCTGTGTGCCCGGTATTGCCGCCGGAATATACCTGGCCCGGCTCCGGAAGCATTAAACAGGGATATAACGCTGCTGGAAGGTTTTTGATCATAACATCTATGCTTCCTGTGAGCGGATTTATTATTACCAGGCAGGTAACCGAAAATATAATATTGATGCAGGCTTGTCTTAACTGTTATTTTACTTTCGTTGAGAGCTTCGGTTTATTTTGTAATAATAATTAGCGCTGCCTGGCAAATCGAAATAATTGGCCGGCGCTTTATTGCAATTAACGGTATCGAGGTTAGTTTGCCTTCAGGTGAATGCTTTTATATCCCCTGATTACTTCCTGCGTTACCTCTTCGATCGACAAGCCGGAGCAACCAATAACAATGTCGGCATATTGCTCGTATAGGACGGTTCTCTCTTCATACAAATCATGAAGCCCCTTGCCGTCACCGAAGACAATACCCCTGCTTGATATGTTGCTGATCCTCCTTTTTATTTCCCTAAAACCGAGTTTCAGGTAAACGAAGAGGCCCGCCTTTTTCAGGTGTTCAACCGCTTTTTCACTGTAGATAATACTGCCACCCGGGGCGATAACCGCATTATCAGTCTCGAGGCCAAGGAGTACACTTTCTTCAATGGCCAGGAATCCATCAAAGCCAACCCGTTCAATTATCTCCTGCAGGAGTGCACTTTCCCTTTCCTGGATCAGCAGATCAACATCAATAAAGTTTTTCCGGAGTTCCTTGGCAATTAATACACCGGTAGTGCTTTTCCCCGCTCCCGGCATGCCGATTAAAACCAGGTTGCTGTGCAGCATGAAGTTCACCGCCTTTGTGCTAACCTTTTGAAATATATTTTAATATATATCAGGGGTATGATAAATATGCAATTTAAGGATATATCGACCCGCCGGTGTGAGCTACAGACTAACGAGAAAAAATAAATTGCTAAAGAATTGATAATTAAAAGGATAAATCTTATATCTGTTGTATAATAATTCTATACTGAACGTATAACTACAAAGGGGGACGTTAGATATGAAGGCCTTGTTGCAAAGAAGAGGCGGACTTTTCCTGTTCGCCATGGTGGCC
>SLPH01000217.1 GCA_007132095.1 Syntrophomonadaceae bacterium
CATCGAGGGTGATTGCTTCGCTCAGCCTGGCCATCCCCTTAAACCGTTTCACCGATGAACGGATGCCTGAACTGATCGACCAGGTCAGGGAACATGCCGGCCAGGTTTCAGCAAAGATGGGCTACCGGATCTGAGGCAGCGGCCTTTCATGCGGCGGGGCCATATTATGAGAAAAAGGTAGGGGATTGGGATCTTGAAGAAAAATTTAGAGAAAACCATGATGAAAGGTAACGAGGCAATCGGCGAAGCGGCGATCCGGGCCGGGTGCCGTTTCTACTTCGGCTACCCCATTACGCCCCAGAACGAGCTGCTCGAATACATGGCCCGCAAGCTCCCGGAAGTGGGCGGCTGCTTCCTGCAGAGCGAAAGCGAACTGGCCGGGGCCAGTATGCTCTACGGGGCTGCCGCTGCCGGCAAGCGGGTGATGACTTCGTCGTCCAGCCCCGGGATCAGCCTGATGCAGGAAACAGTATCTTACCTGGCTTCGGCTGAACTGCCGGCCGTAATCGTTAATATCAGCAGGGGCAGCCCCGGCCTGGGGCGCATTACTCCCGCCCAGTCCGATTACAACCAGGCCACCAAGGGCGGCGGCCACGGCGACTACAACATTCTTGTTTTCGCTCCCGCCTCGGTCCAGGAAATGATGGACCTGACCATGCTGGCCTATGAATTAAGCGATCAGTACCGCATCCCGGCCATGATCTTAGGCGACGGCATCGTCGGCCAGATGATGGAATCGGTAGTCCTGCCCGAACCGGTTGAAACGATACCGGAAAAGAGCTGGGCCGCCTGCGGCTGCCAGGGTCGCGAAAGAAACCTGGTCATTTCGGCCCCCTTTACCGATGAAGACCTGATCGATCTCAACCGCAGGCTCCAGGAGAAATACAGGGTCATTATCGAACGCGAGCAGCGGGCTGAAATGATTCACACCGAAGATGCGGAATTTATCTTCGTCGCTTTCGGCATCGTCTCCCGGCTCGCCCACAGCGTCGTCGATTCGCTGCGCGAAAAGGGCTGTAAAGTGGGGATGATCCGGCCCCAGACTCTCTGGCCATTCCCGGATGACGCTTTCAACCGGATCCCTCGGGCCAAAGGGGTCCTGGTCGTGGAGATGAACGAAGGCCAGATGCTGATTGATGTCAGGCTGGCCCTGAACGGACGTGTCCCGGTCAGGCATTACGGGCGCGGCGGCGGATGGGTGCCTTCTCCTGATTCTATCGAAGCAGAGATGCTAAAACTAATGGAGGAGGTCGAAAAAAATGCAGTTAGTCTTTAATAAGCCTGAGAGCCTGACCGTGAACCCCTTCACCTACTGCCCGGGCTGCAGCCATGGCATCGCTCACCGGCTGGTTGGCGAAGTTATTGACGAAATGCAGCTCCGGGAAAAAATAGTCGGCGTTTCCACGATCGGCTGCTCGGTGCGCTGCTGGCGCAACTTCGATTTTGATATTGTCCAGGGCGCCCACGGCCGCGGTATGGCTGTAGCCACCGGCCTGAAACGGGCCCTGCCCGACCAGGTTATCTTCACCTACCAGGGTGACGGCGACCTTGCCGCTATCGGCATGGGCGAAACAATCCACGCCGCCGTGCGCGGTGAAGCGATCACCGTTGTCTTTATCAACAACGCCGTCTTCGGGGCTACAGGCGGCCAGCTTGCCCCGACCACCCTGCCGGGGCAGTGGACCTCCACCTACCCGAAAGGGCGCGACGTCTCCTGGACCGGCAGCCCGATCAACATGTCCGAGATCCTGGCCGGCCTGCCCGCTACAACCTATATCGCCCGCGAAGCGCTGACCACGCCGAAGAACGTCCTGCGGGCGAAAAAATATATGCGTAAAGCTTTTGAGGCCCAAACGCTGCACGGCGGTTTCGGCCTTGTTGAGCTGCTGGGCTCCTGCCCGGTTAATCTCAAGCTCAAACCGGTCGAAGCGCTGAACTGGGTTGAAAAAAACATGATTCCCCAGTATCCTTTGGGAGAGTTTAAAGATACCGGAAAGGAGGCGGCGAGTTGATTCGCAACTATAACATTGCCGGCTTTGGGGGGCAGGGAATCCTCTACCTGGGGCAGTGCCTTGCTTTTGCAGGCATGCTCAGCGGTAAGCATTCCACCTGGATCCCTTCCTACGGGCCCGAAATGAGGGGCGGAACGGCCAACTGCATGGTTGTCATCTCAAGCGACCTGATCCGCTCGCCCCTGGTCTACAGCTCTGATGTAGCGATTATTCTCAACCAGCCCTCGCTGGAAAAATACGGACCGGGAGTGAAAACAGGCGGCGCCCTGCTCTACGTCTCCGAACTGGCCTGCCCGAAGAACCCGCTCAACGGGGTTAATCTCTGGCCAATTCCGGCCAAAGCAATGGCCGAAGAGCTAAAGCTGCCCATGTCGATGAATATGATCATGCTGGGCGCACTTCTCACGATCGATCCCATTCTTTCCGTCAATGAGGCCGAAGAGGCGATCAAAGAAATTACCCCCGCTCACCGCAGCCAGCTGATCGAGATGAATATCAGGGCCCTGCAGGCGGGGCGCGAATATATCGAAAAAGAAAACCTGGCCGCCCTGCAGCCGGCCAGGGGAAGGGGAGGAGGCTAAAGATGGGCATGGTCAAGATCGATCAATCCTTATGCAAGGGCTGCATGCTCTGCGTGGAAAACTGTTCCCGGGGCAGCCTGCAAATGAGCGATCAATATAACGACAAGGGTTATCTCCTGGTCGAGTTTAGCGATCCTGAAGCTGGTTGCAACGGCTGCACCATGTGCGCCGTCATGTGCCCCGACCTGGCCCTCTCTGTTTACAAGTAACAGCGCTTACGAAAGAAGAGCGTCAATCTGTAATCCTGAAAGGGGCTTGACAATGAACTGTTACAAAGGGAAAATCCTCTGGGTGGACCTGGAGAAAGCAACAGCGCAGACAAGGCCGCTGCCGGCCGGGTGGATCAGGGACTACCTCGGCGGGGAAGGTTTTGCGGCCAAGATTCTTTACGACAACCTGGAGCCCGGTACGGACCCCTTTGCCGCCGAAAACCTCCTTGTTTTCGCCCCCGGCGCCCTGACCGGCACAACAGCGCCAAGCGCTTCCAGGATGAGCGTCGGTTTTAAATCTCCCTTAACCGGAGCCCTTGGCATGTCCAACATTGGCGGCTACCTGGGGGCCATGATCAAGCGCACCGGCTTCGATGCCGTTGTTTTCAGCGGCCGCGCTGCCAGGCCCCTTTACCTCTACATTGACGATACCGGCGTAACCTTTAAGGACGCTTCTAAGCTCTGGGGTCTTGAGACGCTGGCGGTTGAAGAAAAGATTAAAGCCGAGATCGGTAACGATGAGGCAGTTTTGGCCACTATCGGACCGGCCGGCGAGAAACTGGTCCGCTTTGCCAACATCATCAGCGGTGGCGGCCGGGCAGCCGGGCGCGGCGGCCCCGGGGCGGTAATGGGCAGTAAAAACTTAAAAGCGGTCGCCTTCTACGGCGGCGAAAAACCGGGCCTGGCCGAACCCGAAAAGATGAAGGAACTGAACCGCGCCGCGCGGCAGCAGCTTAAAGAAGACTATTTTGTCGATAAAATTCTTTCCACTTACTCCACCATTGCCGTGATGGAGCCGAACAGCAAACTCGGGCTGCTCGCCACCAGGAACTGGCAGCTTTCATCCTTTGCAGAATCAGAGAAAATCGGCACGGAAGCATTTTACGATAAACTGATTGTAGAAAACGAAACCTGTTTCAGCTGCCCCGTCGCCTGCAAGCGGGTCACAGAAATACCGGAAGGCCGCTACGCCGGCGAAAAAAGCGGCGGGCCCGAGTACGAAGCCCTTGCTTCCTTCGGTCCGAAATGTTTTGTCTCCGAGCTTGATGCCGTGGTAATGTCGAATCATCTCTGCAATCGCCTCGGCATTGATGTCATCTCGACGGGACAGGTGATCGCCACCGCCATGGAATGGTTCGAAAAAGGGATCATCACCAGGGAAGATCTGGGCGGCATCGATCTCGAATTCGGCAGCGGCGCTGCCATGGTCGAAATGGTCAGGCTGATCGGTAACCGTTTGGGGTTTGGCGACCTGCTCGCCGAAGGTTCTTACCGGGCCGCCGGGAAGATCGGCGGCGAGGCGATGAAATACGTGATGCATGTCAAAAAGATGGAGATGCCCGTTTACGATGTCCGCGGCAGCGAAGGCAGGGCCCTTTCTTACCTCACTTCCGACCGCGGCGCCTGCCACCTGCGCCCCACCGCTCCCGGTTCGAGCGCCATGAGCGAACCTGAACTCGGCATCAGGGATGTTTCGGCCGTAAAAAGTGAAAACAACAGCTGGGTTAAGGCCCTGAAAGAATACTTTACCGCTGCCAACTGTCTCGGCATCTGCATTTTCTCTGTTGCCACAATCGCCATCAAACCGAGTTTGCTGACCGGCCTTTTCAATGCTGCGGCCGGTGAAAATTTCACCGTGGCCGATTTACTCAAGTCTTCGGAACGGGTGATCAACCTGGAACGCCTCTTTAACGGCCGTGAAGGCTTAAACTCATCCGATGACACCCTGCCGGAACGGATGTTAAAAGAGCCCCGCCGGGAAGGTGAAGTTGCCGGAACAGTAGTCCGCCGCGATGCCATCATGGCAGAGTTTTATGAACTGATGCAGTGGGATCCTAAAACGGGTATGCCTACCGAAGCGAAAAAGAAGGAATTAGGCCTGAATTAACCGAATAACGCTTCTGAAATACTTGTAAGGAGAGCTAAAAGAGCAGGGTTATAAAAATTCTTTTGCAAGTTAAAATATTAATTCAGCGCTTATTAAAAAGACCAGGATTAAAGCGCTTCGATTATCTGAAGATGTGAATGGTTGAAAAGGGGGCGGTAATATGCCGGCATCAGTCGATCTAAACTGCGACATGGGTGAAAGCTACGGGCGCCACAAGCTTGGTTATGACGAAGATGTGATCAAATACATCACTTCGGCTAACATTGCCTGCGGTTTCCATGCCGGCGATCCCGCCGTGATCAGGGCTACCGTGGTCCTGGCCGGCGAAAATGGGGTCGGAATCGGGGCCCATCCCTCGCTGCCCGACATGCAGGGTTTTGGCCGCCGCAGGATGGAACTCAGCCCCACCGAAATACACGATATGGTTATCTACCAGGTAGGAGCCCTCAAAACTTTTGCCGAGGCCTACGGATACCGCCTGCAGCATGTCAAGCCCCACGGTGCTTTAAGCCACATGTCTGTTGAAGACCGGGCCGTGGCTGCTGCCATCGCCGAAAGCGTCTGGAAGGTGGATCGCAAATTAATCCTGCTCGGCGTAGCCGGAACCAGTCTCTATGATGCCGCAGTCGAACGGGGCCTGCCGGCGGCCAGCGAATATTTCGCCGACCGCAACTACACTCCCGAAGGAACCCTCGTCCCCCGCAGTTCGCCGCAAGCCATGGTCGAAGATGAAGATTTGGCTTTAGAACGAGCGATTCGTGTTGTTAAAACCGGTGAAGTGGAAGCGGTTGACGGCTCCATTATTAAAATGAAAGTTGACAGCATCTGCCTGCACGGCGACGCCCTTACCGCCGTCGCCTTTGCCCGCCTGATCAGGGAAGGGCTGCAGAAAGAAGGCGTTTCTATTAAACCGCTAGCCCATTTTATTCAATAAAGTTTCCGCTGCAGGGGCGGCCCCGCTTAAACCCCGCCGAAACAAACGGGGCCGCCCCCGGCGGAATAAAATGGCTCCATGCCTGCTGGTTAGCTCAATGAACGTCGCAATCGCTCGATAGGAGGACGCTTAGTGTGGATAAAACCGACCTGACCCCAACCTACCTGCCCTCGGGCGACCGGGCCGTCCTGGTCCAGTTTGCCCCGAAAATTGACGCTGCGATCAACCGCTATATCCACTCCCTCTGCAGCAAAATTGACGATAACCCCTTCAAGGGGCTGATCGAATACCAGCCCAGTTACAGCTGCCTGATCGTCCATTACGATCCCATGCTGCTCACATACAACGAAGTCACTGCTTACCTTGAAAAGATCATTTCAATCACCGGCAGCGATGAAGAACTTTCTTCCAGCGTGGTCGAAATCCCCGTCTGCTACGGCGGTGATCATGGGCCTGACCTGCCCTTCGTGGCGGCACACCTTGGCCGCAGCGAAGAAGATGTAGTCGCCTGCCACACCGGCGAAAACTGCCTGGTCTGTTTCCTCGGGTTTACGCCCGGCTTTCCGCTGTCTCAGGCACCGGAAAAACTGGCAGGCGTGCCCAGGCTGGAAACGCCGCGCACAAAGGTGCCGGCCGGCTCAGTCGGGGTGGTGGGCAACCAGACAGGAGTCTATCCCATCTCCAGCCCCGGCGGCTGGCGACTGATCGGGCGCACCCCGCTCAAACTATATGACCCCGGCCGGGACGAACCTTTCCTGGTCAAACCGGGCGACTATATCCGCTTTAAGGCGATCAGCGCAGAGGAATATGCAGCGATCAGCGCCGGTTGAGGCGCACTCTAAGTGGATGTAAGGCCAGGTAAGCCGCACAACTGTCTCTTTACCGGTACATCCAGGCAGCATATACCCCGGCAATGGCCTGGCAGGAGTAAAAACAGGGAGGAACTAAATGCAGACTTTCAAAGTTGTTAAACCGGGCCTCTTCACAACAATTCAGGATCTAGGCCGGCCCGGGTACCAGCGCTTCGGTTTGCCGACAGCCGGCCCGATGGACAGCTACTCGCTGCGCATGGCCAACCTTCTGGCCGGAAATGATCTCAATGCGGCTGCCCTGGAAATGGCCTTTGCCGGCGCTACCCTGGAAGTAATGCGCCAAACCGTAGTTGCCCTGACCGGGGCCTCTATGCAGGCGGCTCTGAACGGCGCTAACATGCCTGCCTGGCAGGGCGTGAGGGTGCGCGAAGGCGACCGGCTTGAATTGGGTTCAGCTGTCGAAGGAGTATACAGTTACCTGGCTGTCGCCGGCGGCATCGATGTGCCACCCGTTTTCGGCAGCAGGTCCACTGATGTCCTTGCTTCAATCGGCGGCATCGAGGGGCGCCCGCTAAAAAGCGGTGATATCGTTGAAACATACGCGCCGGAAGATCTGCCGGATGAAATAATGCTGAAGCAGGATTTCATCTCTTCATTTCCCCCCAAAACTTTAGCGCGGGTAATCATGGGTCCGCAGGATAAACGCTTTACTGCAGCCGGGCTCGATACATTTTTGAATTCCATCTACAAGGTTACCGTTAACGTGAACCGGATCGGTTACAAGCTTGAAGGTCCGCAAATAGAACACCTCGAGGGAGCCGACATCATCACCGAAGGTCAAACCCCGGGCGCCATCCAGGTGCCCCGCGACGGCCGGCCCATTATCCTGCTCGCTGACCGCGGCTCCGTGGGCGGCTATACCAAGATCGCCGTTGTAATCAGCGCCGATATCCGTAAAGTTGCCCAGTCCGGTCCGGGGAAAGAAATATCTTTCCAGGCGGTTGATCTCGAAACGGCCCGCCGGGCCTACCGGGAAGAAGAAGCTATTTTCATGTTGAACCGGCGCCTGCTTTTCGAGCCATAATTCCTGCGCCGGACGAACGGCGATAAAAAATAATGAAAGAAGCCATAACCGGTTTTTCCCCACGCCTCATTTATTTAAAAAGATCACCGGTTTGCTCAAGGTTTTCCAGCCCAAGAAGCATTTCAAGCACCCTGTGCGCTCTCTTTTCAGGCCAGCACAAACCGGCCAGGTAGAGAAATTTATCCCGCATTTCTGCGGCAGAGGCCGGGTTTTCCGGGTCGCCTTTCGGGTAATCCGTTTCAGCGGTCAGCGTCCGGCCTTCCTTCAAGTTCACTTCAACCGCCGTTCCCCAGCAGAGGGGATAAGCTTCCTCGACACCTGGATCAAACTGAACCGTAACCGTGCCCGCCAGCTGCTCAATCAGAGCTTCGTGTCCATTGCTGAAATCGAAGCTATCCAAATCCAGCCGGCCGTCAACAAGCGCTTTTGCAGCGCAGTAAGGCAGGCAGAACTTAGCCTTATAGGGGGTGGAATAGTCATTTCCGCCGACAAGGTTTACGGCATGACGGTAGGTTTTGAACAGGATCGTTTCAACCGCTGAAGGGTCAAGCCCTTCCGCCTTCAGTTTAAGAATCAGGTCCACTCCCGGGTGAGTATGGCGGCAGGAAGGATAAATCTTGTAGCTGTTGCCGGTGATGCGGTACTCCCTGCCAAGACCGGCGGTGGCCTTTTCGGGAAAGTACTCCTCCGCCGTAGCCCGGAAAAAGCCCTTTTCACCCTCCAGGATTCTGCTTGCCCCCGTGAACCCTTCTCCGGCCAGCTGGGCGGCCAGAAGGCCGTTCATCGCCGCCTTGCCGGGGTGCAGGTGCTTGGTCATCGCTCCGTCGCTTAAGAATTCCCATAAGCCTGCGGCCTGTGAACCGGCATTGCCGAGGGCGTTTACAATTTCATCTTCCTCCAGCCCGTAAACGCGACAGGCGGCAGCGGCAGCCCCAAAGGTGCCGCAGGTGCCGGTAGTGTGCCAGTAGTAGTAGTGAGAGGGGGTGACCGCTTCGGCGATGCGAATCCCTACTTCAAAACCGGCCACCACCGCCGTAATCAGTTCTCTGCCGCCGGCG
>SLPH01000077.1 GCA_007132095.1 Syntrophomonadaceae bacterium
CACCTCGCTGTCAGCGGAACCATGGAAATGGCTCCCATGGCCATGATCCGGGCATTAATCAGGCTGGGCCGCGGCAACCTGCACCTGACCTGTATCCCTTCATCAGCAATCGGGGCCGATATGCTGATCGGCGCGGGACTTGTCAGATCGGTTGAATTCGCCCAGATCGCTTTTGGCGAGTACGGGCTGGCTCCTCATTTTAAAAGGCTGGCCGAAAAAGGAGAAATAACCCTGCACGATCATGTCTGACCGGGCCTTTTGGCTGGGCTCCGGGCCGGAGCCATGGGTCTTCCCTTCCTCCCCGCCAGGGGTATCCTTGGCAGCAGTTACATGCAGATCAGGCAAGATTTTAAGGTGATTGAAAATCCCTATAACGGGGATGAAAAGATTGTGCTGGTTCCTGCTATCACCCCATCGGCCAGCGTATTTCACGCTTTCCAGTCTGACCGGGATGGCAATGTTTTGGCTGACCCCCCTCAGGAAAGTAAATTGCTGGCCCAGGCCACGACGGGGCCGGTGATTGCTACCGTGGAAGAGGTGGTTGACGAGCTTACCCCGGATATAAATAGCACTTTCATTCCCGGGCACCTGGTCACTGCGGTAATTCACGCCCCCGGCGGGGCTCATCCAACTTCCTGCCGCGGCTTTTACAGGACAGATGCTGTCCACGTGCAGGAATACCTGGCTTCGGCCAAATGCCCTGATCAATGGACGCGCTACCTTGACCGGTACGTATATCAGCCCCGGGATTACAGCCAGTACCTTCAAGCAGTTGGCCGGGTTAAGGGGGAGGCAGATAATCTTGGAACATGAGCAGTATTCAATCCAGGAATTGATGGCTGTTTTAATTGCCCGGGAAATAATTGACGGTGAGAGAGTCAGTGTGGGCACCCTATCTCCCCTGCCTGCTGCGGGAGCCTGGCTCGCTCTTGAAGATCATGCTCCCAACCTGGAGCTTTCTGTCCTCGGCAGCGATGATAGTGCTGCCATTAGCCGCACCGATTTCTTTGATGCTATCCAACGGGGTCGCTGCGACCTGTTTTTCCTCAGTGGAGCCCAGATAGACCGGCAGGCAAATATAAACCTGCATGTCATAGGCGATTACAGCAGTCCACAAGTAAGACTTCCCGGTGGCGCCGGTTCAGGAATGATTTATTACATGGCCGGTCGCACCATCTTATTTTTAAACCGCCACAGCGCCAGGAACCTGGTAGAGCAGGTTGACTTTATCACCTCTGCAGGCTCGCCTCTTCCCGGCGTTTTTAGAAGAGGATACCCATCGGCATTGATCACCCCGCTGTGCACCATGCGCTACAATCGGAAGCAGGCGGAGCTTATCCTGGAAAGCGTTCACCCCGGTACCACCCTCGGGGAGGTAAAAGAGTCAACCGGATGGCCGCTTTCTACAGAAGGAATATCTGTTACAGTTTCGCCTACGACAGGAGAGTTAGCCCTCCTGAGAAGCAGGGTGCGCGCAAAAATGCTAAAGCTTTACCCTGAATTTACGGAAAAATATATTAGAAAAACTTGAACGGGAATCTTTTCATTGCCGGCTGCATTAAGGGACGGCTGCAAGGTGATTGGACTCTGCCAGGCACCGAACATTTTTATACTGCTCGCACTGTTGCCAGGTTAGCAGTAATCTAAAACAAGAGCTTATGCTCATAAATTTCACAGGTGGCGGGAACAATGAAAATTACCTATACATCGAGCATGGCAAATATTACTGAAAATAAACTGCAGCGGCTTTTCCAGGCTGTCAAATGGAAATCAGCCCGACATCCGGAAAGGCTACTGCAGGCAATCTCCGGCTCACACGCGGTGATTACAGCCTGGAAGGGTAATGAGCTGGTAGGTCTGGTCAATGCCATTTCTGACGGCTGTATGACGGCATACTTTCACTATATGCTGGTTGATCCCGCATACCAGGGCCAGGGCATTGGAAAAAAGCTGATGGAGCAGATGCTGGCCAGATACGAAGATTATGAAACCAAAGTCCTGATCGCCTACCCCGACGTAATATCTTTTTACGAAAGCATTGGTTTTAGGAAAGAAAAAAGCACTGTCCCGTTATACATCTCTTCGCTGATCTAAAGATCCCGGCACAACAGCTTGCCAGCCGGGGATCGTATCGGCAGCCTCCCCGTGAATGTAGTTGGCTTCGGGTTTAGCTATAAAACAAACGCTTATTGGAGGTGATCTAACTTTGGAATATGTTGGTTTGTTAGCCCCAATTGCTTTCGTCTTTGCCCTGGCAGCGCTTAGCCAGGTCGGAACGCTGAAAAAAGAGGTTGAGCAGTTAAAGAAAGAACTAAACCTAAAAAAGTAGTTCTCGCAGGTTTAAGCATAACTCTATTCAGCTATCAATCCATGTTTTTAATAACAAAGAAAAAAGGCACAGTTTATACTGTGCCCAAAGCATATATATAAAAGAGGGGGTCAACTTATTTATAAGTATAATGCTTCAACGTTACAGGATCATTACAATGAGGTTGTTTTTCTATTACATTGCTTTATACGGTTCATAATGCCCGGCCCAATGCTATATTAAAATATGCTTTGCTTTTGCCCGGGCCTTGAGGAAATGGCCACTTAAAAAAACAACTAGTGTTTGGAGTGATTGCCTGTGTTAATGCAGCTGAAAAGCATTCGTCAACCGGTTAAGTTTTTAGATGGCATCCTGGACCGACTCTTTTGTATCCTCGGAGCGGTTGCGCTATCCCAGTTCCCCCAATTTTTCGGGCAGTACATGCAGCGTTTGGGCGGCCACCTTGCCGAGGCCAGGTTGGCGCTGGCGCAATATGAAGCGGCGGCAAAGGCGCTCGGTTTAACTCTTGAGGATTATATCCAGGAACACCTTGATTCAGCCAGCCCGGTCTTTGTATCTTCCGGCGAAGTTATCCGGGCCTTGCTTGAAAGGGTTCAGCACCTTGAACTTTCCTATCAGGCCCTGCAGGATGCCACTATCTATAACCGCTGGTTTGTGTTCCTGCGGGAGGTAGACTGGTCAATTGCCAGCGGCACCTGGGAAAACTTTATGCCCGGGGTGCCCACAACGTTCGAGGGCTTAACCTATGCCCTGGCAGGACTGCTGCTGGGCTGGGGAATATATGCCTTGATTAAAATGGCAATTCTTGCGGCTTATAAAGCTTTGTCCGGGAAAAAGAGTAAGGCAGGTTGAACCACTCATAATGCCTGTTTGTATAAAATCTATTGACTACTCCCGGTGATAGTATTTTCGTTTGATCACTCCGGGTTCCATCCCGAACCTGTAGGCCAAAAGGGCATACAGGATCAGGTATAGGGTGTGAAAAGCTCCCTCTTCGTCAAATTTTCTGCTGCTGCTAATAATAGGGCCTTTGAGAAGAGCAGTTTTCCCGTATGTCCGCATTCGCCGGCTAAATTCAACATCAGCCATGATCGGCAGCTGCGAAAAGCCGCCCATTTTCTCAAAAACAGGCTTTCGGACAAAGATGCCCCGGTCGCCAAAATAAGTGCCGGTCAGACGGCAGTAAAGGTTTCCTCCCATGCTTAACAACCGATAGAATAGCTTCTTTCCTTCAAGCTGCATGGTGAAAGCGCCCCCGATAAGGTTGGGGGAAAGATGCTCTAACTGTTCGAGAGATCCCGGGGTCGGCTGGGAGTCGGCATGCAAAAAAAGCAAGATCTCGCCTTCAGCAGCGCTAGCGCCTCGATTTAGCTGTTCCGCCAGGTTTACACCTTCCAGAGAGATTACCTGTTCTGTGTACTTGCGGGCAATGTTAAGGGTGCGATCCCGGCTGCCGCCATCAACAATAATAATTTGTCGGTCAATGCTTACCGCAGTAACACTATCGAGGCAGTGCTGTAAAAATAGTTCTTCGTTATGGGTGGGAACAATTACTGAGATCATGCCTTTATCTTCGAGCCAGCTTCATCAGCAGTTTCAGCAGCGGCTTTTCCCCAATCTCAGAAAACCAGTCGTCTGTAGCCCGCTGGGCGGCCATCCCAAGGGTTGGGTATACATGTACCGTAGTGCCGATATCATAGAGGCGTATGCCTTTCCTTCTGGCCAGGATGAATTCATTGATTAGCTCCCCGGCTCTCGGGCCTAATATATGTACACCCAGAAGCCTGCCCAGCGGCGATGCGATAATCTTTACCCGACCTTTAGTTTCACCATCAGTTAGTGCCCGATCGTCACCGGCAAATGCCTGGCTGTAAACTTTGTAACGGTAATTTCTTTTGCGGCACTCTTCCTCGGTTAAGCCAAGATGAGCCAGCTCGGGATCGGTAAACGTAGCCCAGGGGCTGCCCTGATAATTAATTCTGCTGTTCAGCGGAAAAAGGGCGTTGCGCACAGCCGCTTTTGCTTCTATTTCTGCGATATGTGAAAACCTCGGGTTGCCTGTGCAGTCTCCGGCTGCCCAAATATTTCTTGCTGAGGTACGCATATACCTGTTTACGTTTATTCCTTCGAGGTCATACTTAACTCCTGCCGCCTCCAGGTTTAAACCTTCCGTATTGGCCTGTCTTCCCAAAGCTACCAGCAGGTGCTGGCCGGTAACCTCTTTATCGTCAAGAGTCACTGTCCAGCCGCGTTCATCTTTCCTGACCTTTTGGATGCGGCTATTGAGCAAAACATTAATTCCTTCGGCAGTTAAAAGAGCCGTCAGTTCTCTTGCCAGTTCTTCGTCATCGCGGGGTAAAAGGCGATCTCTCGATTGCAGCAGGGTTACTTTCGTTCCCAGCCGATGAAAGGCCTGCGCCAGTTCGGTGCCAATTGGACCGCCACCAATAATCAACATTGATTCGGGTTGAGTCGGAAGATCCCATACTTCCTTATTAGTCAGGTAACCGTCGGTTAAGCCCCCGGTTTCAGGGACGCGTGAAGAAGAGCCCGTACAAATGATGAATTTATTTGCCTTTAAGTTTTGTCCCCCGGCCAGTTGAAGAGTATTTCGATCTTTAAATGCCGGACTGTCTTTTAAGACATCGACGCCGTAATGCTCCAGCAGCCCGCTTGCTTTTGATGCTTTGCTGGCCTTTTGCATAATATTACGAACGGTTTCCATAGCATTAGCTCCGGAAGCGCCGTACTTAAAAGCTATTGAGGCTTGATGAAGTAGCGCTTTTGACGGCACGCATCCAGTCCATGAACACTCTCCGCCAAGCCGCCCTTCTTTTTCTACGATCACAGTCCTGGCCCCTACTGCTCCGGCAGCTACTCCGGCAACCAGGCCTGCAGCGCCGCCCCCTATTATAGCCAGGTCATAATTTCTTGGGTTCATTATCTCCATCTCCTCCTGACGATATGTTATTATATAATGAATAGGTGTAATTATCAAAACAATATCTTTGCAGCGGAGGCTCTAACTCTATTGAACAGGGAAAACAGAAGCGCTTTTGGAAAGATGTCCGGGCCATTAAAGAGCTTTCGGGTAGAACGTATCCAGGTCAACCTGGGCCGCCTTTGTAATCTCAGCTGCAACCATTGCCACCTTGCTGCCTCTCCAGAGGCAGAAGATATTATGCCATGGCCGGTGATGCAGGAAATTCTAAAGGTCATTGACCGGAAGGATAATGGAATAAAAAGCATAGATATTACCGGGGGCGCTCCCGAGTTAAATCCTAACGTAAGGGCACTGATTGAACAGCTCTGCCTGCGCAACATGAATGTTCTGCTCAGGACAAACCTGGTAGCGTTGTTGGAGCCGGGTCAGGAAGATCTGGCGGAATATCTATTTGCCTGTAAGGTAAATTTAGCCGCTTCCCTTCCCTGTTACATGGAGGAGAACATCCGTGTTCAGCGCGGGGGTACTGTTTTCGAAAAAAGCATAGCAGCCTTAAAAAAGCTTAACCGGCTGGGTTATGGCGAAGAAACTCAACCAGCCCTTGACCTGGTTTACAATCCCGGCGGTCCTTTTCTGCCCGGTGATCAGGAAGAACTGGAAAGTCTTTATAGATATGAAATGAAAAAACGCTATGGTTTATCATTTAGCAGGCTGTTAGTTTTGACCAACATGCCCATAGGCCGTTTTAAAGAATTGTTGATTGTTAACGGGGGCTTGAATGATTACCTGCTATTGCTAAAGCAAGCGTATAACCGGGGCAACCTGTCACAGTTAATGTGCCGCAACCAGGTGTCAATGGGTTGGGATGGAAGGCTTTACGATTGCGATTTCAACCTGGCGCTGGATCTTCCCATCGATGCAGGAGATACCCACATTACAGGATTTAACAGTCAGGCTTTAAGCAGCAGGCATATAATCACGGGAGATCACTGTTTCGGTTGCACTGCGGGGGCAGGCTCTTCATGCGGCGGATCGCTGAAAGCGAGCGGGTAAATGAAGAAGTTGCTAATATTTACTCGTTATCCAGTCGCAGGACAGGTGAAGACCCGTCTTATACCGGCACTTGGGGAAAGCGGGGCGCGAAACCTTCACTGTGCGATGGTAATGCAAACCCTGGCTCAAGCTGCAAATTTTGATGGAAAAGTAGAAATCCACTATGCCGGCGGCAACCAAATGCTTATGAAAAGGTGGCTAGGTGAACGATATCTATACAGGGCACAGGCTGGCTGCACCCTCGGGGAAAGGTTGACCGGCGCCCTTGCTGCTGCTTTCAGCGAAGGAGCAAAAAAAGCGCTAGTTATCGGCACAGATTGCCCTGATCTAAAAATAGAACACTTGATAAAAGCAATTAATCTTCTTGATCGAAACGATCTGGTTATTGGCCCCGCCAGGGATGGCGGCTATTACCTGGTTGGGCTGAATAAGCTTCACCGGGAGCTTTTTGACAACATCTCCTGGGGTAGTAATCTAGTATTCAGGCAGACGATGGATGCCGCAAAAAGGCTGCTGTTGAAAACAGCAGCCCTGGAAACACTTTCTGACATAGACCGGCCCGGTGACCTGCCTTGCCACTTATCCTTAATTCCCAACGACCCGGAATAAGAATATTCTTATAGGCCGGCTTACGGGCCACTGGCTTAAATGCAAATCCAGAAGTATTTTACGTACTGGGGCGAGTTGATAACCCTGGTGTCAGAAGGGATATGATTGTGATTGCCGCGGAAAAAATAGAATTGCTCGTCTCCTGCTTCGTAAACAAACCCGCACCTGCCACGGCTTTCGTCTTCATTGATCCTGTTTACCCAGTAGCTTTTTACTACATCTGCAGTGCCTATTGATTCGTACCACTGTAGATCATAGGTTATTAAACCGGCATCCCCAAGGCTGATAATGGTATCGATGGCGGTCACAACTCCCGGTTGAAACATCTCCGGCCGCAAATCATGGGCCTTTACTTCGACGTTCTCAAAAACAAAGCGTTCATTCCTGCCCTCTATAATTACTTCCGGGACTATAACCTTCCCATCGTTTGCCCTGAAGCGGTTTACTTCATCACGGTAGGTATCATAAACGGAGTACAAATAGTCTTCGGTAACCGGGACAACATTGAGAGTCATTTTATCCTTGTAAGGATAATGGTCCATGCGAAATACACTTCTTTCAGGCCAACCTCCATCGTAAAAGGCGTTGTACCACCAGTTGCCGTGGCCGTTCAGGCTGGAAATAACATAGGTATTCATTTCATGGTCAAAATAGTAATCCAGCACTATCTCTCCGCTTTCTTCCAGGTGGACCAATACATCAAATAATGAAAAGTAACCTTCTCGGAAGATATCTTCCCGTACGGTTTTAACCTCGAAGGGGTCAAAAGAAAAAGTGCCAAGGCCTTCTATTTGAATCTCTCCCGTATACTGGGCAGCAGTTTCGCCAACCTCTCCGAAGACCCTGCTGCCATTTTCTGTGATTACCGCTTCAGGTAAAGTTTCTTCTTCTGTTATTGACGGCTGGCTTATGGCACAACCGCTTAAAAGGGTTGCTGCAAATAGGGTAATTATTACGGTAGTCAATCTTAACAGTCGCAAGTCATTCAACCTCCCTCGGAGGGTTTGCACCTCCAGGCACAAATAGGAACTATTACTATAATAATAATAGCATATGTGGGTGACCAGCTGTTGTTAAATTTCATTAATTTTTGAAAACTAATAATTGTTGCTGCTTAGAATGAGGTGTGATACTCTTTTTATAAGCTGGATGGCTAAGGCCGCTCGACAGGATATCAGTATTTACAAATGGCCCTCGCAGGCATAAATGATCGGAGTGATGCACTGTCATGCTTACCAAAAGGATGAAGGTATCAATTATTTCAGGTGCCATACTCGGTGTGGTCTGCATAGTTGGAGCTTCGATAAGATCTGGCTTCGGGTATGATGCTGTCTTTCTATTTGCCTTCTGGTATAATCGTTTGCTGATGGGTGTGGTTATTGGATTATTAGATGCAAAATTAGGCATGCCCGGACTCATATACCGCGGCGCCGGCATTGGTTTGCTGGTTTCCTTTGCCTTTTACAGTTCGATTGGTTTTGGCGATCCGATCGGTTTTATCGCCGGCATTATTTACGGCGTTATTATTGAATATGCAGCTTATAAATATGGGCGCTAAAACATATTTTTATGGAAGGCTGATGGATATCTCCTGGTTGCCGGCAAGGTC
>SLPH01000064.1 GCA_007132095.1 Syntrophomonadaceae bacterium
GAAAATGGCACAGAGCCGAAAGGCCCCGATCAGGATGAGCACCATGACAATATTCATGACCTGGTTAAACCGTTTGAGCCGGTTGACGTTATCGAAATGATTGATCAGGGTGCATCTAAAGACAGGGTTGACTTACCCTTTTAATTAAGGGCAAACTTTACACAAAACAGCCCTTCTCTGTCCGGGAAGGGTTTTTTGTTGTCGTAACATGGGGGAAATAGTATTATTAGCTTAACGTTGGGGCAGGTAATGTTTGGTTTCCGGTTGTTATTTTTGAGCTCTCCTTTAATTATAAATCGGTGGTGTGGTGAATAAATGAGCGGGCGTATTTTAATAGTGGATGATGAAAAACCTATTGCTGAAATACTTAAGTATAACCTGGAAAAAGAAGGTTATGAAACGCTTCTTGCATATGATGGCGATGAGGCCCTGCGCATGGTTGAGCAGCACAACCCCGATTTGATCATTCTTGACGTGATGATGCCCGGTAAGGACGGCTATGCCGTGTGCCGGGAGATCCGGACGGCCAGAAAAGTCCCAATAATAATGTTAACGGCCAGGGAGACTGAGCTTGATAAAGTCTTAGGCCTTGAACTCGGAGCAGACGACTACGTTACGAAACCTTTTAGCGCGCGCGAGGTAACGGCCAGGGTTAAAGCAGTGCTTCGGCGCTTCAGGGATCTTAATCATGACGCAGAAGGGATTAAAGGCCGGCTGGAAAGCGGTGAAATGACTGTTGATTTAGATCAGTTCCAGGTTTATAATCGGGGCGAGTCAGTAGAAGTTACTTTGCGGGAATTTAACCTGCTTGTATATCTCATGCAGAGACCGGGTCAGGTTTACAGCCGTGAACAGCTGTTAAACCAGGTATGGGGTTACGATTTTATCGGAGATGAAAGAACGGTAGATGTGACTGTGCGCCGGTTGAGAGAAAAGCTTGAAGTTGATCCAGCCAATCCTGAATTTATCCAAACAAAAAGGGGTGTAGGCTATTATTTCAGGAGGGCGTAAACTATTTTCAGGCCTCCAGTGGAAGATTGTACTCATCTATTTTTTGCTCATACTTTTTTCCCTGCAGCTAATCAGCGTATATTTGGTTCAATCACTGGAAAAATACTATCTGGGGAATTACAAGGAAAGCTTTGAAAACCAGGCCAGGCTTATTTCTGCATTCATGGCTCCCCGTTTCGAAGAAGGCCAGGGTTGGGCGGAAGATACCGTACGACTGGCAAGAGAATTGCGGGAAATGCACGAAATGGAGATCATGGTTCTTGACAACTATGCTTTAATAATCGGCACTTCAGGTAATCAGGCTCTGATAGGCCGCCGTTTGGTCAGGGATGAAATTACGCGCGCTTTAGCCGGTAACTCCAGCGATTATATCCGTTACGATTCCATCAACCAGGAGCGACGCTATTACCTTGCTTACCCAATTCAGGGGGAGCAGTCAACCCTGGGCATTATTTACCTCAGCGGCTCATTGGAAAGTGTTGATACAACTTTGAACGAGGTTAAAGCGATCCTGCTCACCGGTGCCGGCCTTGCGTTACTGGTCAGTTTCATCCTCGGCATTGTTCTGACCAGAACAATAACGGAACCAATTCAGGATGTAACGAAGCAGGCCCATCAGATGGCCAGCGGCGATTTTTCACGCAATATAAATGTACATTCTTCGGACGAGCTGGGCCGGTTGGGAGAGTCATTTAACTACCTGGCCGATAGGCTCAGCGATACAATTAGCGAAATGTCAACGGAAAAAAGCAAGGTTGAAGCGATAATTAATAACATGTCGGATGGAATCATTGCCCTTGACGGTAAGGGCAGATTGATTCAAATCAATCCCGCTGCCCGGTTACTGCTTGATGACCTGCAGTTAAAAATACCTCCGGTTAACCGGTCCGGTTTCAGCCTTTTGCGAAACCTGATTGGCCCTGAAGCGACCAGGAGCTTTGTTCGTCAGCAAAACCCGTTAACCGCCGAGATTACAAGAAAGTCACCTTCCTGCACTGTTCAGGTTAAGTTGGCCCCCTTTAAAGCGGATATGGGCAAACTTGATGGCACGCTCATGGTTTTACATGATGTGACCAGGGAGCGCGAGTTGACTAAACGGCAGGAAGAGTTTGTTGCCGATGTCTCCCATGAGCTGAGAACACCGCTGACCACGATAAAGAGCTATATTGACACGCTTCTGGATGGCGCTTCGGAAGAGCCGGAGGTTCGTAACAAATTTCTCTCCGTTCTGGCCTCGGAAACAGACCGGATGGTTAGCATGGTAAAAGATTTGCTTTCCCTGTCGCAGATGGACAACCAGGTCCACTGGAATAAATCGCCGATCGATCTATTAGATATCGCCCATGAAGCTGAAGAATTGGTTCGACAGAAGCTGGGAAGCGAAAAACCGGCCATAACCCTTGACTTCACACGGGGTTTGCCAATAGTCAATGCTGACAGGAATAAGATTATGCAGGTGTTTATAAACTTGCTCAGCAATGCAGCTAAATTTACACCACCCGATGGAACGATCAGGGTTAAAGCTTCGGAAGAAGACGGGTTTGTCAGGATACTGGTTGAGGATACCGGTAAAGGCATTCCCCCGGATGAATTGCCCAAGATATTTGAAAGGTTTTACAGGGTAGAAAAAACGCGCAGCCGGGATTTTGGCGGCACCGGACTGGGCTTATCCATCGTTAGAAAAATTGTTGAAGCGCATGATGGTGAGGTCTGGGTTACGAGTGAGCCCGGTTTTGGAACGAAGGTATGGTTTACCCTGCCGTGCTCGCGGGAAGCAGAGGTGACTGGAAGTTGAAAGAAAAATTAAAGAGTGTGGCGTTGATTCTTCTGATAGCCCTAAGTCTCTATTTAACCCACCAGCTCTGGTATGGGCAGCTTCTGGCGGAAGAATCGGCAGAAGCGGTTTATGAAAGAGTAGTTGTAGAAAACCCTCGCCCTCTGACCCAGGTTCTGGCGCCGGCTAACATACTGGTTAGCCTGGATAACACAATGTACTCTCTGCAGGAAAGCGGACCAGCTTTTACATATATGTGGCCTGAACTATCCGGCCTGCTTCAAGAGTTGGAGTATACAGTTTACCCGGAACCGGCACCTGAACTTGACCCACCTGATGCCTGCATCCACCTTTATTTTCAGCCATACCTGCCGGTTGGATCTGAACAACCCTGGGTTAAAGGGTCTCCCCCCGAATTAGTCGACCAAATCCTGATCAGTTGTGATGGCGAGAGAGGGATGCTGAAAATGGTGCTTTCTGAAAATGGAGGGGCCGTTGTCCTCTCTTTATCAGCAGAAGTGATGGAAAAAATAGATGCCCTTATTGCCGGGCTTCCCCTGCAAGAACTTAACTCTGTCGCCGTTTTAAATTCTGATGCGGCCTCTGTGGCGGCATCCCGGAATATTGTAATAAAAAAACCGATTGTCATACCAGATCAGCAGTTAATGATGACAAGCCTGGAATTAATGCCGGAAGATATAGACAGGGAACTGATTTTGAAAACATTTTTTATTAATCCCGGATTAGTTCGAACAGTTGAGGAAAGAGACGGCGGCCTTCTTTACACGGACGGTGAAAGAGGTTTAAGGATTATTGAACACAACCTGGAATATTCCTTTCCCCTACTTGAATCGACCCAGGTCAACCTGAGTTATACTGAGGCACTTAACAGCAGCAGCTCATACTTAAGTTATCATGGAGGCTGGACCCCAAATTTAAGGCTTGAGTCGCTAAATCCCGGGATAAGGATGGGTAACAGATACTACCAGGCTCAGTGGCGCATGTATTTTGAGGGTTACCCCGCTTATTCACGCAGGCCAGTAATTGCTATTTTTAATGACAGGGGCCTTTTGAACTATAATCGCTCTATTTACAAGCCGATTAGCATTGTTATTGAACCCGACACCGAAGATGATGACGATTTGGGGCCGGATATAGAAACAGCACCCTGGCAGGAAGCGTTGCGAGAAGCGCTGCTTTTGCGTGATCTGGAACGATCAACAGCCCAGGATTCGGTCGTTCTTGAAGACTTACATCTTGGGTATGCTGTAACCGGAACAACTGCTACGATCCGGGCTTTGCCTGTCTGGGTGATCAAGATTGACGGAATGCGCTTTCTTTTGCAGGCTGACAATCTCTCACTAATAACCGTGGAGGATTTGTTATGAATTTAGGTAAGGCTAAAATGATTCTGATTGTAGCGTTTACCGGTCTTAACCTATTCCTGGGTTATTACCTGTTCTGGCCTGAAGTGGGCAGGTTGGCCAGTAATGGTTCATTTAGTCCGGAGGAACAGCGGCTGGCTGAAGAGTGGTTAAATGAAAACAACTACTACGTACAGGTTCCCATGGATAGATCGGTCAGGGTCAGCGATTTTATAACCGTTACCGCAGATTTCAGGCTGCGGTCTCAGTTAATCGATCGTTTTGCCGAAACAGTCAGTTTTCCTGTCGAAACAATACAGTCTTTGTATTACAGGGGAGACAAAGAAGTTATGGTTGTTCATTCAAACGGTTTGATCCAGCTCAGGTTTCAACCGCCGCTGGCTATGCTTACTGAAAACGTGGCAACAGCGGACCAGACCCTTCATAATGAAGCAGCTGATCTCTTAACCCGTGAGGGGCTTATGCCAGAAGGCCTTCGGTTTGACTATGTTGAATCGAAGCATGATGGTGAGCTGATATTGAATTATATCCAGGTTTTTGATGGGTTGCCCCTGTATGCGGGAACCTTTAAGATTTATGTAAAAAATGATATGATTGAACAGATTGATTATTACCTGTTAAGCCCGCTTGAAAGTTCGCCTGACAGGGAAATCGAAACTCTTGCTGCCATAGAAGCGCTGACAAGGCTGGTTGAAGACCTGGGGCCGAGTGATACGCCCCGTGCAGTTAGCGGGTTCGAGTTTGGTTACTATAGCGGTGAGTATGATGCGGAAAAATGGGAAGTGCCGCCTGTCTGGCGTTTCATTCTTGATGATGGGCAATACTATTATGTCAATGCTTTCACCGGCAACATCGAATTCGAAGCTATCATACCAGAGCAGTTGCAATAACTCTGTGTAGTTAGAGAGGGCTTTCATAGCCTGTGCAGGTTCCGCTGCCGAATGGCTGCAGCAAAATGAGACTATTGGAGGTCACAGTGGACAAATATATTATTAAGGGAGCAACGAAATTAAAAGGATCGGTAAAGATTAGCGGTGCAAAAAACGCTGCAGTGGCGATTCTTCCAGCTGCTATTCTGACCGAAAAAACCGTATCTTTACAAAACGTACCGGACATAGATGATGTTCGTACCCTGATTCAAATTTTGGAAAACCTTGGCGCCAATATCCGCCGCCGGGGCAGGAACGCATTAGATATTACCCCCGGGGGACTATTCAGGCACGCTCCTGCTTATGAACTGGTTAAAAAGATGCGAGCCTCGTATTATTTTATGGGCAGCCTGTTGGCCCGTTTCGGGCAGGCTAAAGTGCCAATTCCCGGTGGCTGTGATTTAGGACCCCGGCCTATCGATCAGCACCTGAAAGGATTCGCAGCGCTGGGGGCTAAAATTGAGATCAAGCACGGTATGATCAATCTCTCAACCAATGGGCTGAAAGGGTCGAGAATTTACTTTGATGTTGTTAGCATCGGAGCTACAGTAAACCTGATGCTGGCCGCTTCTGCGGCAGAAGGTCGCACTGTTCTTGAAAATGTGGCCAAAGAACCGGAGATAGTTGACCTGGCAAACTTTTTAAATGCCATGGGAGCCTCAATCAGGGGTGCCGGAACCGACGTAATTCGTATTGATGGCGCTAAATCTTTTCATGGAGCTCAGCATGTAATTATTCCCGACCGAATTGAGGCCGGAACCTTCATGCTGGCTGCCGCTACAACGGGCGGGGACGTTCTGGTTGAAGATGTAATACCGAAGCACGTTGAAGCCATAACCGCGAAACTAAGGGAAACCGGAGCAGAGTTGGAGATAGAACCGGAGAGAATCCGGGTCTGGAGCAAGGGAGTGCTTAAACCCTCTGATCTTAAAACATTCCCTTATCCCGGTTTTCCCACCGACTTACAGCCTCCCGGCATGGTTTTATTGACCGCCGCTAAAGGGCTCAGTGTGGTTACCGAGAATGTGTTTGACGGTCGCTATAATCATGTCGACGAGCTGAAACGGATGGGTGCCAGGATAAAAGTTGAAGGCCGGACCGCCATGATAGATGGAGGAGTGAAGCTCACAGGAGCGCCGGTTCATGTAACTGACCTTCGTTCAGGGGCTGCCTTGATTATTGCTGCGATAGCAGCAGAGGGAGAAAGCGAAATCAATGCAATAGAGCATGTTGATCGAGGCTACGAAGATTTCAACAAAAAGCTGACAGGACTGGGCGCCTGCATCAGAAGGGTAGAGGGGCCGGTGGTTCAGGAAGAGCGGATCAATGACAAATGACAGGCTTTTCTGTTAAAATGAGTTATATGCTAAAGTTAAAAGGAGGACGCTGCAATGAACAACTGGCATGATCCCGAATCAGGTAGGCACCGCGGTGGCCTGTGGTCATTTGTTGGGATGCTTTCTTTTGGGCTGCTTTGCATATTGCTGGGAGCGGCAATGGTTTATGGTCTATTTTCTTACTTCCTGCTGCCGGCAGATTCTGATCCGCCGGAGCTTGAAGGCGATGAGATTGCAGAACCAGCCCCTGAAACAGGAAATGGAATTCTGGATCCTGTTCCAGATCTCGAAGGAAACGACCTGGTTGACATAGTACAGAATATTGTGCCGGCAGTGGTGGGCGTTAACAACCAGGTGGTGGTTGAGCAGTTTGGGCAGGAAACTACCAGGGATATAGAAACCGGTTCCGGTGTTGTAATCTCCATAGATGGTTATATAGTCACCAACCAGCATGTAATAGAAAACGCGGAAAAGATTATGGTTCTATTCAGCGATCAAACCTACCGCGAAGCTGAACTGATCGGCTATGATACCCTGACTGATTTAGCTTTGCTTAAGGTTGAAGCGGAAGACTTAGTCTATATTCCGCTTGGAGACTCAGATCAGGTTAACGTAGGCCAGCGGGTTTTAGCTGTGGGTAATCCGCTTGGTTTCCAGCAGACAGTCACGTCCGGCATTATCAGCGCTCTTGACAGGCAGGTCAGGGTTCCGGGCAGTGAATATGCCTATACCTTTATCCAGACCGATGCGATGATTAACCCCGGTAACAGCGGTGGTCCCCTGGTAGATATGAATGGTAATATTATTGGCATCAATACGGCAAAAGTTTCATTGCCCGGAGTAGAAGGAATTGGCTTTTCCATTCCGAGCAATATTGTTAAAAGGGTCATTGACGACCTGGAGGAGCAGGGCAGAGTATCCAGGCCCCATCTCGGGGTTCTCCTGGAAGACTGGATAGATTATAGCGGGGAACAGGCCCGGCTTGGTGTAAGGATAGTGGACATTGCTGAAGGTACTCCGGCCGATGTTGCAGGATTATTACCTGGCGACGTGATCATAAGCATCGAAGGAAAGCACGTTCACTTTTTTGCACAGCTCTTTGATCGCCTGTTCCAGTTTTACCCCGGAGACCAGATAACCATAGGTGTACTCCGGGAAGATATAGTAGAAACCTTTACAGTCGTACCAGATGAGAGGCCTGAAAGGCACCCGCTTGAAGGCGAATAATCACAATGCGATGCCTATATAAGCGCCGAAAGGGCGGACTATAAGCGAAAGCAGTGTCATCTATGCGTGTTCTCTTGATTTTTATCGATGGAGTAGGGCTTGGTAAAGCAGCAGGCTCGAACCCGCTGTATTATTTAAACACTCCCGGTATTGCATCCATTCTTGGTGGTCAGCAGTTAATAAGCGACAGCATCGGGTTTGAGTGTGACAAGGCTTCTCTGCTCGGCCTTGACGCTACGCTAAACGTACCCGGTTTACCCCAGAGCGCCACAGGACAGGCTGCAATTTTTACCGGAGAAAATGCAGCAGCTTTGGTGGGAGAGCACATTAATGGCTACCCGGAAAAAACGATTAGAGATTTGCTATACGATAAGAGCCTCTTCAAAAGAATCAGGGAAAAAGGGTTCAATTGCTGTTTTGCCAATGCTTACCGTCCGGCTTTTTTTGAAATGTTAGAGCTTGGCCTGCCAGGATACACTTACTCCTGCTCAACCCTGGCCAGCTTTTTCGGAGGTTTAAATTTTTTTAGCCTCGACGATATCCGAACCGGCGGAGCCCTGTACATGGATATTACTAATCGTGTTCTATTGCAAATGGGTTTTGACATTCCCATCATAGAGCCGGAAGAAGGGGCGAAAAGGCTTCTTGAAATCAGTAAAGATTACGACTTCTGTATGTTTGAGTACTTTTTAAGCGATATTGCCGGTCACACCGCCAACCCAGAGGAAGCAGAGCCGGTTATTGAAACGCTCGACCGTTTTATCGGAGCGATGGCCTCAGATATTTCTTCTGGTGAAGCCCTGATCATGTTTACCAGTGATCACGGGAACCTGGAAGACCTGGCTACCAGAGAGCACACTTATAACAAGGTTCCGCTGCTGCTAATCGGTTCTCGCGCACTACGCCGGCTTCCCGAAATGCAAGCGCAATGCCTGACCGATGTTTTGCCGGCAATAATTGCTGCCCTGCAGTATGATCGGTAAGCAGCGAAATCCTGAAAACCGGGGGAGAATGCAAGAGAATGATTGTTGAAAATCTCGTCGTCAGTATGTTTGCCACTAACTGTTATATTGCGGTTTGTGAGGAGACCGGGGAAGGTATCGTAATAGATCCCGGAGCGGGCGCAGAATCTATTCATAATCGAATTAAAGCTGTCGATGCAAAGATTAAATATATTGTAAATACCCATGGCCATGTCGATCATGTTGCCGCCAACGGCAAACTGAAAGAAATATTAGAGGTTCCCATACTGCTGAACCGCGATGATCTTGAACTTTATAAAAAGCCCGGTTTCGGGCTAAGTATATTATTAAGCAAGCTGCCGGAACCGGATCGTTTCATTTCTGAGGGAGACAAAATAAGGTTTGGCAACATAGCGCTAAATGTCCTGGAAACGCCGGGGCACACCCCGGGCGGAGTATCACTTTATGGAGAAGGGTGCGTTTTTACCGGAGACACTCTTTTTGCCGGCTCTATTGGCCGGACAGATTTAGCAGGCGGTTCTTTACCTGAAATACTGGGCAGCATTAAAGAGAAGCTCTTGTCTTTGCCGGACAATATGAAGGTTTATCCCGGGCACGGTCCCGCCTCGACGATCGGACACGAAGCGAAAACCAACATGTTCCTGATAAATTCTTCCAACCTCTAAGCGGGCAGTTTATATCGGTCCATTATAACTTCTGCAGAATCTAATAAATTTAAATTTAATAAAGGATATTTGGGGTTTATATAGAATAATAGCCTATCGACATTCATTATATCTTTATTGGCCGAGGTTCCTCAGAATAAGACATTTTAAAAATTATTTGCCAGTTCGAGGCTGGTCAGGTTTATTCCCGCGGAAAAGAGAGACAGGTCACTCCCGCCCGTCAGATCACCTAATGCATATAATTTAAATAATATCCTTTAGTCTGGAAAACATATGATCAATCCTTGGATACAGTTCATAATCAGCGCTGCTTTAATTGTATGGGCCGGCAGCAGACTGACAAGAAGCGCGGCAGTGATTGCCGAAAATACCGGCATAGGTACCGCATGGGCAGGCGCACTGTTGCTTCCTCTTGCGACATCGCTGCCGGAGCTGGTGACAACCCTGCGCGCAGTGATGATTGACATCCCTGACTTAGCGGTGGGTAACATCTTTGGCAGCTGCCTATTTAACCTTTCTTTGCTGGCAGTAATTGATCTTGTCCAGGGCCGGGGGCCTTTGACATCCAGGGTGAGCACAGGGCATACCCTGACAGCGTCACTTAGCATTATCACCCTGAGTTTGGCTCTTTTAGCCATGCAGGGCCTGCTCATTTTTCCGGTCGGTTTTATAGGCCTCGAATCAATAGGAATAGCAGCTGTTTATATTTTTGGCAGCAGGTTTCTTTTTAATTATGAAAAAGGGAAAATTAAAAAGCCCGGGCCTGATTTGCCTGTTGTCCATCGAGGCAAGGTGGGTAGCAGCACACGTTCGGCCATTGCCCAGTTCACCCTGGCGGCAGCGCTCATTGTGGTTGCAGGTGTATTTGTCACTGATGCTTCAGATCTGATAGCCCTGGAAACAGGACTTGGCCACAGCTTTGTTGGAACCATATTTCTGGCAATCAGCACTTCTCTTCCCGAAACTGTGACCACAATAACAGCAGTAAGGCTTGGTTATCTCGATATGGCGGTTGCTAATGTGTTTGGCGCCAACCTGATGAACCTGTTTATTATATTCCTGGCAGATTTGCTCTATCTTGGCGGCCCCATCCTGGCGGTTGTTTCAGCCGGTCATATATTTTCAGCCCTGACTGTGGTCCTGTTAAGCGCGATTGTGATATTCGGTATAAATTACCGGTCCAGTTTTTCCCTCGGCGGCATAGGTTTGGATGCGCTGTTGGTTTTGTCCGGATATTTGATGGCAGTTTATGTTTTATTCTCCGCAAGCGGCTAATTTTTAAAGGTGGTGTAATAGTTTGGATAGTGAAAAGCTTAAGGCACTGACTCTGAGCGAGCTTCACCGTTTGGCAAAAGAGCATGAAATCAAGGGGCAATCTACGATGCGCAAGCAGGAATTAATTGATGCCCTCACAAAATTGTTTTCGGAGAACGGCGAGCAGCACAGCGCTTCAGGAATGCTGGAAATTATGAATGACGGGTTTGGTTTTCTGCGCAGGAAGAAATACTTTTTTTCTGATGATGACATCTACATATCGGCTTCGCAGATCAGGCGGTTTAATTTAAGGACAGGGGATATAATCACCGGACGAATTAGGCCTCCCAAGGACAATGAACGTTATTATGCCCTTCTCCAGGTGGAGGAAGTAAACGGCGGAGATCCGGAATCGTTATCAAATCGCAAAAACTTCACATCACTGGTCCCTATTCACCCTGATGATGCCCTTCGCCTCGAAACCAAATCGCATATTCTTTCTACCAGGATTATTGATCTGCTCATACCGGTCGGAAAAGGACAGCGCGGCATGATAGTCGCCCCCCCCAAAGCCGGAAAAACCATGCTTCTGAAGCAGGTGGCTAACAGTATCTCTGTCAACCATCCGGAAATAGAGCTAATCATCCTGCTCGTCGATGAACGGCCGGAGGAAGTTACAGATATGGAGAGGAGCGTTAATGCTGATGTGGTCAGCTCAACATTTGACCAGAAGCCCGAAAACCACATCCGGATTGCCGAACTTGTCCTGGAGCGATCACAGCGTCTTGTTGAGCAGGGTAAAGATGTTGCCGTGCTTCTTGATAGTATTACCAGGTTGACCAGGGCTTATAACCTGGTTATTCCGCCCAGCGGGAGAACCTTATCGGGCGGTATCGACCCCGGCGCGTTTTACAAGCCTAAAAGATTTTTTGGCGCTGCCAGGAATATTGATGGCGGCGGCAGCCTGACCGTGCTTGCTACAGCCATAGTTGAAACGGGGAGCCGTATGGATGATGTTGTTTATGAAGAATTTAAAGGCACCGGGAACTTAGAGCTACATCTCGACCGCCGCATTGCCGAGCGGAGAATTTTCCCGGCTATCGATATTTCACGCTCTGGAACAAGGCGGGAAGAGCTTCTGCTGGATGAGCGTAAAATTGAGCTAATGTGGGCCCTGAGACGGGCGATGGGCTCTAGCACCAGTGTCGAATTCCTGGAAGCATTAATGGATCGCCTTCGTAAAACAAAAAGCAATGAAGAGTTTCTTAAGAATATGCATACTATGTAACAAAATGGGTAGTGTAATGCCGGATAGGCGTTGCATTAGAGCTCATTTTATGTTATGATCCGTAATCGGGATTAACATGAGGAGGCTGACCAAAATGAAAGAGAATCTGCACCCAAAATATTACCGCACCACGGCCACTTGCGCCTGCGGAGAAAGCTTTGAAACCGGATCGACCAAGGAAAACCTGAAGGTAGAAATATGTTCGAAGTGTCACCCTTTCTTTACGGGTAAACAAAAATTTGTCGACACCGGCGGCCGTGTAGAAAGGTTCCGCCGCAAGTACGGTATGTAAGCAATAAGCTAAGCAGAGCTCGTTGCTCTGCTTTTTTTTTGCCGGCAGCTTTTGGGCAGGGCTTCAGATACTACATGCTGCCTGCGGGAGCCGGCTTGTTGCTAATAATGCAGCTTATTTCATTGCGAATGTTGATTCATCGGCTCCGAATAAGCCTTTTGTGAGGCTGTTAATATTATAACTGACGAGGGCAATTATGCTTGATAAGCTTGATAACATCACTAAAAGATACCATGAGCTGGAGCAGCTTTTAAGCGATCCTAAAACTCTTGAGAATCGCGAGGCCTGGATGCAGCTTTCGAAAGAAATGGCCTCACTGGCCCCGCTGAACGAACTTTACCAGGAATACCTTCAGGTAAGTAAAGAGCTGGATGACGCGGCAGATATGCTCAAAACTGCCGAAGATGCTGAAATGCTCGATTTCCTCAGGGAAGAAGAAAGCTCACTTAATACCCGTCAACAGGATTTGGAAGCCAAAATCAAGGAGCTTCTGCTGCCCAAAGATCCTTATGATGAAAAAGGCGTCTTTATAGAAATCAGGGCTGGCACCGGTGGAGAAGAAGCGGCTCTTTTTGCAGCAGATCTATTAAAGATGTATGTCCGCTATGCTGAAGGCAGAAACTATAAAACGGAGATTGTCGATTCTCACCCGACAGATATTGGCGGATATAAGGAAGTTATCCTTGGTGTTGATGGCAAGGGGGCATATAGCCGCCTTAAATATGAAAGCGGGGTCCATCGTGTGCAGCGGGTTCCTTCGACTGAATCGAGTGGGCGGGTCCACACCTCGGCGGCCACGGTGGCAGTGCTGCCGGAAGTTGAAGATATTGAAATAGAGATCAATCAAACCGATCTACGGATAGATACATTTTGTGCCACAGGGCCGGGAGGGCAAAGCGTGAATACCACTCAGTCGGCAGTGAGGATTACGCACGAACCGAGCGGTATAGTAGTTAGCTGCCAGGATGAAAAATCTCAGCTTCAGAATAAGGAAAAGGCGCTGCGCATACTGCGCAGCAGGCTCCTCGACAAATATATGTCGGAGCAAAACGCCGAGCTGGCAGAAACGAGGAAAACAATGATCGGAAGCGGTGATCGCAGCGAGAGGATCCGAACCTACAACTATCCTCAGAACAGGGTTACAGATCACCGCATTGGCTTGACCCTTCATAAAATGGACTTAATTTTAGCCGGCGATCTCGATGACATTATTGAGCAGCTGGCCGCTCAAGAACGGTCCGAAATACTTGAACAAAACCAGGCCTGAGCAGGTATCTGATATGATAATGACTTTAACAATTGAGGAAGCTCTGCGCAGGGCTTCTTTTTGCTTTAAGGAGGCCGGGTTGGATAACCGTCGCAGTGAGGCAGAGTTATTAATGATGCATGTCCTCAACTGCTCCAGGCTGGATCTTGTTCTGTCCGGGCAGGCAATATTACCCGAAGAGAAGCAGGAAGAGTTTCAAGGCCTGGTCCGGCGAAGACGGTTGGGTGAACCTGTCGCTTACCTCGTCCGTTCAAAATACTTCTATGGCCGCCCTTTTCGGGTTAACAGGAGCGTCCTTATACCGCGACCGGAGACAGAGCTGATTATTGATGCATCTGTTGAGTGGGCAAAAGGCAATCAATTTGTAGAGGGAGCCGGTATTACTGCCCTTGATCTGGGCACCGGCTCCGGTTGCCTCGCAATTACGCTTGCGGCCGAGCTGCCGCAGGCTAGCGTTTACGGAGTCGACGTTTCTAGAAGGGCTTTAGCAGTGGCAGCAGAGAACGCTGCATTGCTTGTGTCAGATAATCAGCCGAATTGGTTGGAAGGGACATTTAGCGAGGCGCTAAAAAGCCTTGAACCCGCGGTTCGTTTCAACCTCGTCGTAGCAAATCCGCCTTACCTGACCAAGGCCGATATGGATCAACTGTCCGATTCAGTAAAGAAATATGAGCCCTGCCTGGCTCTTTACGGCGGAGAAGATGGTTTGGATGCTTACCGGTGCATCCTGCAGGAACTGCCTTTACACCTTGAATCGCCGGGTGCGGTACTCTTTGAAATTGGTGCCGGTCAGGCGGAAGCGGTAAGAAAGCTGATTGTTGAAACGGCAGCTTTTAAATCGGTTACCTTTAAAGAAGATCTCGGGGGTTGGCCCCGTGTAGCCGAGGCGTTATTTTAAACCGGCCCCTGTTGAACTGATCGTTAATTTGCCGTGTTTGACTCCCTTGACTCCAATCAGTCGGTCGGCCAAATCTCTGGCCTCTGCCGCTTTTCCCTTAATAACCATAACTTCAAGGCAGTGCTCATGTTCAAGGTGAACATGCATCACGGAAACAATCATTCCGTGGTGGCGATGCTGCAGTTCTAATAGCAGGTCACTCAAACCCTTGACATGGTGGTTGTAAATAATAGTTATTGTGCCGGCAACCTCTTCGTCGCCCCGGGACCAGTCAATTTCAACCAGCTGGTTGCGGATTAAATTCCGGATTGCTTCAGAACGGTTTGGGTAACCACGCTTTACTATTTCCTGATCCAGGCGCTGCAGCAGCTCTTTCTCCATGGAAATGCCGAACCTGATTAAACCGGACAAATCTGTTCCCCCCAGTTTATTTCCCATTATAGCACAGGGCAGAGCAGCTGAAGCGTTAATCCTCCCACTGCGCTGAAAATTTTGCCTAACTTCAGCGGGCAGGGAAACGAGGGTTAACATGGAATAGTTATAATAATAACAGGCGATGTTCATACCGGATTAATAAATGTTTGTATTTATAAGGGCCTTATTTTATAATATGCTTTGGGCGCTTGTGACATTAAACTTTCGCGTCTTGCTGTGGGGAGGTTAGCCGGTGTTCTGGGATTTAGCATTCGGAGTCATTGGCGGGTTGGGCCTTTTTTTGTTTGGTATTCAGATCATGGCCTCAGGGATGCAAAAGGCTGCCGGCGACCGTTTTCGCCGCATCCTTGAAGTTCTTACCAATAAGCCGGTTCTCGGCGTTTTTACCGGAATCCTGGTTACGCTGCTGGTACAGAGCAGCAGCACGGCAACAGTTATGGTTGTAGGCTTTGCAAATGCCGGGTTAATGAACCTATCCCAGGCGATCAGTGTTATTATCGGATCAAATATCGGCACAACCGTAACCGCCCAGATTATATCTTTTAAAATAGGTGTAATCGCTTATCCTGCCATAGGAGCCGGCTCGCTTATTAACTTTTTCGGCCGCCGGCGCATACATCGATACCTGGGGCAAACCCTGCTCGGGTTTGGTCTCCTGTTCCTCGGAATGACAACCATGTCCAGCGGCATGATGCCGCTTAAAGATCTTGATGCTTTTCATCGCCTTTTAACCCAGTTTAGCATTTACCCCATCCTGGGCATTCTCTGCGGAGCGGTATTCACAGCGCTCCTGCAGAGCAGCAGCGCCGCTACCGGTGTAATTATTGCCTTAACGCTGCAGGACTTGATCCCTTTTCACTCAGCTGTTCCCTTGATCCTTGGCACCAACATCGGTACCTGCTTCACTGCCATGCTGGCCAGCATCGGGGCCAATGTGGCGGCAAAGCGAGCTGCAGTGGCCCATGTTGTTTTTAATGTAATCGGTGTTTGCCTGGCCCTGATCCTTTTAAAACCCTTTACAGACCTTATTATTGAAACGGCGGCTACAGTGCCTCGCCAGGTCGCCAACACCCACACAGCTTTTAACATACTGAATACTATTGTATTCCTGACGTTTCTTAAACCATTTACTAAACTGGTTTGCCGGATTGTGCCCGGTGAGGACGAGAAGATTGAGTTTGGGCCCAAGTATCTCGATCCCCGTATATTAAAAACACCGGCTATGGCTATCGGGGGGGCTAAAAAAGAGCTTTTAAGGATGGCCAGCATAGCCCAGGACATGCTGGATGAGGCAATGGAGGTTTTTCTGAAAAACGATTTGAAGAAAATCAAGCATATCGAGCAGATGGAAGAACTGGTTAATGGGTTGGAAAAAGAAATTAATGTTTACATTGCCGATCTGTCCCAGCATTCGCTGTCTCAGCATCAATCCAAAAAAGTAGCCGGCCTGATGTCTGCGGCAAACGACCTCGAAAGAATAGGCGATCATGCAGAAAACATAATGCAGCTTGCGGAGATCAAGGTTGAAGAACGCCTTCCCTTCTCTGAAGCCGCGCTTGAAGAGATAAGCGAAATATACGAGAAGGTAAAAGGTATGCTTGGCAGATCAATCAGGGCTTATGAGGAGGAAGACAAAGAGCTGGCGCTACTTGTTATTCCTGAAGATGATGAAGTTGACGAAATGGAGAAGATGCTTCGAAACAGACATATTGAAAGAATTAATACTAAGAAGTGCTATCCTCATTCAGGTGTCATTTACCTTGATCTTCTCAGCAACCTGGAGAGAGTGGCAGATCATGCCAACAACATCGCCCACCTGGTAACAGATGATTAAGGCTGGATAATCTGCTTTTAAACATAAGGAAAAAGCATGAGCAAAAAAAAGTTGGCCAGGGGCACGCTGCTCCTAAAAAATGACGTTGCGTCAATAAACTATGCCGCCCGGATTATCCGCCGCGGCGGCACGGTCGCTTTTCCAACGGAAACTGTTTATGGGTTGGGCGCTTCGGCCCTGGATCCGGCGGCGATCGAGAAAGTGTTCCAGGCAAAAGGGCGCCCGACAGACAACCCGCTAATTGTCCACATTGAAAACAGTGCTGCGCTTGCATCGGTTGCCTCTTTTGTCCCGGATATGGCCTACCTTCTTGCTGAGCATTTTTGGCCTGGCCCGCTCAGCCTGGTCCTATTAAAGTCTGATTTTATTCCGCCTGCAGTATGCGCCGGTTTAAGCACAGTTGCAGTTCGTGTTCCTGATAACCACATTGCCCTTGATTTGATACGCGCTTCTGCGGTGCCTATTGCCGCACCAAGCGCAAACCGCTCCGGCCGACCCAGCCCAACCAGTTGGAAGCACGTTCTAAAAGACCTTGCCGGAAGTATTGATGCCGTAATAAGAAGCCCGGGCTGCGTGATTGGCGTGGAATCTACGGTTCTGGATCTTACCTCCCATGACCCGGTTATCTTGAGGCCGGGTGGAGTCACCAGGGAAGAGCTGGAGCAGGTTCTGAACCGGAAAGTAGCCGTGGCTGGGGCAAGCAGCGATTCAGAGACGCCTCTTTCCCCCGGGACGAAATATCGTCACTACACCCCCGAAGTGCCGCTCATCCTGGTAACCGGCAGCGGGGTAAAAGTTTTAAAAGTTGTAAAGGCCCTACGGCAAAAGTATGAGACCCGGGGCTTGAAAATCGCTGTTTTGGAGGCATCGCTGACTGCCGCCCGGTTTGGCCGGCCTGCTGATGTAAAGGCGTTGGCATCAGGATTATATGGATCGCTGAGATCACTTGAGAATAGCGGGGTCGATCTTATTATTGCCGCTGCGGTTAAGCCCAGGGGCATTGGAATGGCAGTTATGAACAGGTTATATAAGGCTGCGGACCGTGTGATTAAGGTCTGTTGATTCTGCCAAAACCGCTGAACGGTTTGATGGAGGTTTAATATTATGCATATACTCATAATATGCACGGGTAACACCTGTCGCAGCCCCATAGCAAAGGCCTTATTAAAAAATGAGCTTAACCTTTCAGGACTTGGTGCTGTCCATGCTGTGGATTCAGCCGGAATTGCCTCAATTGACGGCCAGCCGGCAGCAGATGCCGCTGTAAAACTTCTTGCGGAAAAGGGCCTGGATATAAGCGGGCACAGGTCAAAAAGGCTGACACCAGCCCTTGTCGAATGGGCGGACCTGATCCTGGTAATGACTGTCAGCCAGCTTGAGCTGTTGCGATCCAGGTTTCCTGAAGGCGCGGATAAAGTTCTCCTGCTTAAGGAATATGCCGCGTCAATAAACTCAGGCTTGGAGATAGCGGATCCTTATGGCTACAATGATCAAATATATCGCCTTGTAATAGAGGAAATTCATGGCTGTGTCAAGAAAATTATGCCCAAACTAACGGGGGGTTGAACATAATGAAGATTGCTTTGGGCAGCGATCATGCCGGGTTTGCCTTAAAGTCGGCTATAAAAGAACACCTTGAAGGAAAGGGGTTATGCTGCTACGATTATGGCGCTTTTGATGAAAAAAGCGTGGACTACCCGGACCAGGTACCCGCAGTGGTTGATGCGGTCAGGGGGAGAAACGCAGACCTGGGGGTACTAATCTGCGGAACCGGGATAGGCATGTCCATTGCTGCCAACAAGCATAAAGGTATTCGCGCCGCTCTCTGCGGAGATACATATTCCGCAGTGTACGCCAGGGCTCACAACGATGCCAATATTATTACTCTCGGGTCCAGGGTGATGGGGGTTGGCCTTGCCCTGGTCATAGTTGACGCCTTCTTAGAGAGCAGTTTTGAGGGGGGGCGCCACTCGCAGAGGGTTGACAAAATAAGAAAGTTTGAGAACAATTAGTGATACTGCTATTGCATTAATAACAAAACAGGTTTGTACAGGAGATGATTTAGAGCAGATGAACCGCAAATGCAATTCCATATTTACAGAACCCCTGGCGGATGTGGACAATGAAGTCGCTGACGCTATAAGTAGAGAAATTGCCCGGCAGCAGGATAACCTGGTAATGATAGCTTCTGAAAACCTGGTCAGTAAAGCTGTGCTTGAAGCCCAGGGATCGGTAATGACCAATAAGTATGCTGAAGGGTATCCCGGCGCCCGATACTATGGTGGATGCAATTGTGTCGACAGTGTTGAGCAGCTTGCCTGTGATCGGGCCAGGCAAATCTTCAAAGCAGAGCATGTCAATGTGCAGCCACATTCGGGCACTTCTGCCAATATGGCTGTATTCCTGGCCCTCCTTAAGCCGGGAGACCACATTTTAGGTATGAATTTAAGTCACGGCGGGCACCTTACCCATGGCAGTAAGGTCAATATTTCTGGCCGCTACTACAAAGCCTTTAGCTATGAAGTCGATGAAAGTTCTTTCCTGATCGATTTAGAGCAGGTCCGCAGAAAAGCCAGGGAATCCGCACCTCGCCTGATCATAGCCGGCGCAAGCGCTTACCCCCGAACCATAGACTACAGGGGATTTAAAGAAATAGCCGATGAAGTCGGAGCGCTGCTCCTGGTCGACATGGCCCATACTGCCGGCCTGGTGGCTGCAGGAGTACACCCGAATCCGATCGAAGTTGCCGATGTGGTGACCGCTACAACTCATAAAACCTTCCGGGGCCCCCGGGGCGGGATGATTTTCTGCCGAGAAAAATTTGCAGCAGCGATAGATAAAGCCGTATTTCCGGGCTTACAGGGCGGTCCGCTCATGCATATTATCGCCGCCAAGGCGGTTGCCATGCTGGAGGCTTTAAGGCCAGGGTATATAGACTATCAAAAAAGTGTTCTTGCCAACGCTCAGGTTTTGGCCGAAACCCTGGATGCCCACGGCTTTAAGCTTATGACAGGAGGGACAGATACTCACCTAGTTCTCGTCGATTTGAGAAACAAAAATATTTCTGGCAGAGAAGCCGAACAGCTGCTTGAAAGGGTTCATATTACAGTAAATAAAAATGTTATACCCTACGATCCCAGCGGGGCAAACGATCCCAGCGGAATTCGCCTGGGAACTCCTACCCTCACTTCAAGGGGTATGGGTACCGACCAAATGCGCAGCATCGCCGGCTTGATTAACGAAACGCTCGAGAAGCGAGCCGATTCCGTTGCCCTCGATCAGATCAGGGAGAGAGTTGCAGAACTTTGCCGGCAATACCCCCTGTGTTAAATTAGTTGAAGGAGGCTGGGCCTGGTGAATCAGGTAACAGTAGTTGATCACCCGCTGGTTCAACATAAGCTTACAACGTGCAGGATGAAAGAAACGGAAACCTGGCAATTCAGGGGATTAGTTGAAGACATAACAACCCTGCTTCTCTATGAAGCTTGCAGGCAAGCGCAAACAGAAGGGGTTGAAATCAATACTCCGGTGGCAAAAGCAGAGGGCAGGGTTTTAAAAACCGATTCGCCATGCTTTGTTGCAGTTCTCAGGGCCGGGCTTGGCATGGTTCCCGGCGGGCTGCGCCTTTTTCCTTCGGCACGGGCCGGCCATATCGGGCTCTACCGGGATCATGAAACACATGCTCCCGTTGAGTATTATTGTAACCTTCCGCGGGGCATAGAGGCTTGCGATTGTTACCTGCTTGAACCGATGCTGGCAACGGGAGGTTCAGCTGTTCGTGCGCTCGACATTTTAAAAAAGGCCAATGCGGGCAGCATAACGGTTCTCAGCCTGATTGCCGCTCCCGAGGGAGTGAAAATGATTACCGCCAGGCACAAGGATGTTCAGATATTCCTTGGCGCCCTCGATGAAAAGCTTAACGATAAAGCATATATAATACCCGGGCTTGGCGATGCCGGCGACAGGATTTTCGGGACAGTTTAATGAACCGCTGATTGAGGTGCAGTTATGAATGAAAGACCTGACTGGAACCAGTATTTCATGGAAATTGCCCGGGTAGTGGCGACCAGATCCACCTGCCTGCGGCGCAAGGTAGGCGCGCTTTTGGTTATAAACAAACGCATCCTGGCTACGGGCTATAACGGCACGCCGAGCGGGTTAAAACACTGTGGCGAGGTAGGCTGCCTGCGCGAACAGATGAATGTCCCCTCCGGGGAGAGACATGAGCTCTGCCGCGGCCTTCATGCCGAGCAGAATGCAATTATACAGGCCGCAATTCACGGCGCCGCCATCAATGGGGCTGTTCTATACTGTACGCATTATCCCTGTGTCGTCTGCGCTAAGATGCTTATCAATGCAGGAATAAGCCGGGTCGTGATGGAAAATCACTACCCGGACAGTCTATCCAAAGAGCTTTTTAATGAGGCTGGAATCGAGGTTGGTTTTGTAGTATAATTTCTTAAATATTGAAGCACAATTGTTTGAAATGTCTGTATAAATATCGTTTGAGACTGCTGCCCTTTTCCGGCAGCTTAATGCTCTAACAGGTGGTGATATTACTTGACTCTTGAACTGGTTATAGCGGTTAAAGAAGCAGAAGAAAAAGCGGAACAAGAGCTTCGCGAAGCCCGTCTAAAAGCGCGTCAAAAGGTTTCTGATGCTGAGAACAGGGCTGAAGCGATTATTTCTGATGCAGTATCTGAAGCGAACGGGAAAGCTAAAGCTATGATTGAGAAAGCTGAAAAAGATGCGAAAGCTGAAGCCGAACCTCTGGCTGAACAAAACCGTAAAGATATTGAAACGCTGAAAGATAAGGCTTCAGACAAAATGCCCGAAGCAGTTGCCATGCTTACGCAGAAAGTAGTGAAACTCGATGCCGATCATTGAGATGAAAAAAGTTTTCCTGCTCGGCCACGAACAGGAAAAAAACACCATTGTCAGTGCGCTGCACAAGATGGGAGCAGTTGAACTGGTTGATGTAAAAGAGGGCGGTAGCTGGGAAGATTTCAGCCGCCTTTTAGAACCGGATCGGCCCGCAGAGGAAATTTCGGAATTGGAATCTACCCTTGGCGAGATTCGTTACTGCCTTGATTTTCTGCAGAGGTATTTCCCGGTCCGCAAAAGTTTTGTTGAGCAATTTACGGGCTCAAAGCTTTCCCTCGAACGGGAGCAGTTTGAACAACTAATCAAAAATCGCGATCAACTAAAGGATGTTGCCCGGGCCTGCCGCGAGGCTGATGAAAAAATGGCTCGTCTACGCAATGAAGAAACCCAGGCTCGCAACCTGATTGGGGAATTGGAGCCCTGGGCCTCTTTGGATGTGCCTTTTGCGGAAGTTAAAACAGGGGCCAGGGCAGTAAGAGAACTGATCACCGTACCTACGGACCGGTTCGAACTATTAAAGCAAGAGCTGGATTCCCGTTTTCCCGCTCACTACCTGGAGCCTGTTTCCGCTGATAACGAATACACCTACTGCCTGGCGATATACCTTGTTACCCATTCAGACGGAATAAGGGAGTTGTTTAAAGACGCCGCCGCTTCGACAGTCAATTTTGCTGATTTAGATAAGAAGGCGGCGGAAGAAATTGAGGAGACAAACCGACGCCTTGAAGCACTCGAAGACAACCGGGCCGCTGTTGTGGAAGATATCGAGAAGCTGCTCGAACATCGTACCCTGCTGATGTCCTGTTACGATCATCTCCAGGCCGAAGTGGAAAAAATGGCGGTTTCCGACAACCTGGCGCGAACAAGGTCAAGCTTTTTGCTTGAAGGTTGGGCTCCGGCCCTCGCTATCCCGGACCTCGAAAAGAAGCTCGAACAGGCAGCGTCCACTGCAGTTGTCGTTTCGCGGGATCCCGAGCCGGGGGAAGATGTGCCCGTTTTACTTCATAACAAGGGGCCTGTAGACGCCTATGAAGTAGTGACGAAACTCTACAGCACTCCCAAGAAAAATGAACTTGATCCGACGCCATACCTGGCGCCATTCTTTTTCATTTTTTTTGGCATCT
Organism: Syntrophomonadaceae bacterium; assembly: GCA_007132095.1. Lineage (GTDB taxonomy): Bacteria > Bacillota > Dethiobacteria > DTU022 > DTU022 > SLPH01. The sequence goes on from SLPH01000064.1 coordinate 22,588, forward strand.
GCCTGTCTGATGTCGGTTATGGAATAGTCCTATCGCTAATGGCCCTTTTTATTACCCGCAAGCTCAAACTCGGCGGGATGGGCGAGCAGCTGGTAAAACTATTATTCCTGGGCGGGATTGCTTCGATTGGGTTTGGTATACTGCTGGGAAGCTATTTTGGCGATTTGCTCGGGCTTACGCCGCTCTGGTTTAATCCGTTGGATGATCCTATGCGCATGCTGCTCTACTGCCTTATCATCGGGCTGGTTCATATTTATTTTGGGATGGGGCTGCAGGCTTATCGTAACATTAAAGCCGGTCGGCCCGTGGATGCCCTGTTTGATCAGGGCAGCTGGTTTATTTTTCTCAACGGTCTTGTTTTAATGGCTATACCGGAAACTGCGGCAATAGCAAGCTGGCTGGCAATTGGAGGCGCTGCGGCCCTGGTCTTAACTCAGGGGCGAACTCAGGACGGGGTAGTGAAAAAGTTGATGAGTGGTGTGCTCAGTCTCTACAACGTTACCGGATACCTGAGCGACGTGCTTTCCTATTCCAGGCTGCTGGCCCTGGGCCTCGCTACCGGAGTTATCGCTTCGGCCATTAATGCCATGGGAGGCATGGTCGCCGGAGGCATTTTTGGCACTATAGTGATGGTAATCGTTCTCATGGGCGGACACCTTTTTAATATTATTATCAGTACGCTGAGCTCCTATGTTCATACGAGCCGGCTTCAGTATATCGAGTTTTTTGGTAAGTTCTTTGAAGGAGGAGGCAAGGCTTTTCAACCTTTCCGCACCTCCGGAAGTTATGTGGAGATCAATGAACCTGAAAAAGTAGAAGCGGGATAGCGTTAGCCTTTCGGGCTGGCTATAATCAATAATCCGGCTTAAAGCCGGTCAAAGAACAGTTTTATTAATTAAGGGAGGCGTCATAAGATGACAGAATTAGGATTAGAAATAGCGCTGCTGGGAGCCGCTCTTGCGGTCGGCCTGGCCGGTATAGGCTCGGCAATCGGGGTTGGTATTGTCGGGCAGAGCGCAGCCGGACTGGTAACTGAAGATCCGGATAAATTCGGGCAAACCCTATTGCTGCAGGCTCTTCCGGGAACACAGGGTATCTACGGACTTTTAGCCGGCTTTATTATCATGCAGCAGGTTGGGATCATCGGGGGAGCTCCCCTTAATCTCACAATAGCCCAGGGGTATGCTTTTTTTATGGCTGCTCTGCCGATCGCAATTGTCGGCCTGGTGTCCGGGATTTACCAGGGCCGGGTATCTGCTTCGGCAGTTGGCCTTGTTGCCAAGCGTCCTGAAGAGTTGGGTAAAGGGATTGTTTATGCAGTTATGGTTGAAACCTATGCTGTTCTTGCCCTTCTGGCCTCAATCATGATTCTCTTTGGGATAGACCTGGGATAAAGGAGTGAGTAGCGTGCAGGAGGGTGCAGAAAAAATAATCCGGCAGATCCGGGAAGATACGCAGCAGCAGGTCGATGCCCTTGTAAGCGAAGCGAACAAAACGGCTGACCGAATTATTGCTGACGCTGAAGAAAAGGCTGCCGGCAGAAAAGAACAGTTAATAGAAAAAGCTGAAAAAGAAGCTGCAGAACAGAAACGGCGTATTTTGGGCGTAGCACAACTGGAAGCGCGCAAAGAACTTCTAACGGCCAAGCAGGAACTTATTGAAAAGGCGTTTCGGGAGTCATTGCAGAATTTAGCTAACCTGGAAGAAGATAAGTATTTTGAACTGATAAAAAAGATGCTCCTGGTTTATGCGCAAGGCACCAACGAAGAGGTCATCTTTTCGACGGCTGACAGGGCCAGGGTCCCCTCCGGGTTTTTAGATGCGGTTAATAAGGAGCTTGCCGAAGAGGGCAAAAAAGGTAAAATATCCCTTTCAGAAGAGGAGCGCGAGCTTCAGGGAGGCTTTATCCTAAAATCTGAGGGGCTGGAAATAAACTGTTCTTTCAGTTCTCTGCTGAACATGCAGAGAGATGAACTGGAGACTGAAGTTGCATCGCTGCTCTTTTCTTAAGCAGTAAGCTTTCCTCCAGGAAAGGAGAGCAAAATATATGCCATCGGACGATACAATCTATGCATATGCGGTAGGGCGCACTAGGGCGCTTGAGAAAAGGCTGTTAGAAAAAAGCCAGATAGAGAGAATGATTGAAGCTTCCTCCGCGGAAGATGTAATCAAGGTTCTCTCCGAATCGGACTACGCCAATGCCCTGGCCGACCTGACGGATATTTATGATTTTGAAAAAGTATTGCAGTCTGAGTTGCAAAAAAGCCTGGAACTGATTAAGAGCATTAGCCCTAAACCTGAGCTCATTGCCTTGATGGCTCTCAGGTATGATGTTCATAACCTGAAAGTTATTTTTAAAGCGAAGTACCTGGGCATAAAAAGCGATCTGATTGTTCCGGCCGGCACTATCGCGGCACCCAGGCTGCAGTCGGCGGTTGATGAAGAAGACTTCCGTGATCTGCCGGACAGGCTGCGCAAAGCGTGCGAAATGATTACGGAAGGCTTTCCCGTTAGCAGGGATCCTCAACTGATAGATATAAACCTTGATCAGGCGCTGTTTGAGCAACTTTTGCATGATGCGAAAAGGCTGAATAACGCTTACATGGAGGGCCTCTTCTCCCGCCAGGTTGATTTGATTAACCTGAAAACCCTGGTCAGGGTAAAAAGGATGGGCCTGGATCGCGAATTTTTGAAGAAAGCCCTCATCAGCGGCGGCTTTCTTGCGCATGACCGGCTGACCGTTTTTATTGATGAGCCTCTTGAGTCATTGATAACCGGCCTTTCGATGAGCCAGTACAGCGAGCTCGCTGCAGAAGGGATCAGGGATTGGATTGACAAAGGTACTGCATCAAGGCTTGAAAAGCTGGCAGACGATTACATTACCGGCTACCTGAAAAAAGGCAAATGGTCTCCATTCGGGGTTGAGCCGCTGATAGGCTATCTCTGGGCAAAGGAAATTGAGATCAAAAATATTCGCTTACTAATGGTTGGCAAGATCAATAAGCTGCCCTCTGAAGCGATCAGGGAGCGAATACGCGATGTCTACATATAAAATTGCCGTTGTTGGCGATAATGATTCAATACTTGGCTTCAAAACAATTGGTATAGATACATACCCGGCCAGCGATGCCCAAACCGGGTTAAGTATATTGAAAAAGCTGGCCGGCGAAAATTACGGTGTGATCTTTATAACCGAAGAGCTGGCTGCCGAGCTTGAAGATGTTATAAAAGAACTTAACAAGCGCATATTGCCCGCAGTGGTATTGATCCCGAACAGCAAAGGCACACTGGGCCTCGGGATGCGGCGGATAAAAGATAACGTGGAAAAAGCGATTGGCGCCGATATTCTTTTCAGGAAAGAAGGTTGATAACTTGGATGCAGGCAGGATTACCAAGGTTTCAGGCCCTTTAGTTGTGGCAGATAAAATGAGCGATGCTCGTATGTACGATATGGTCAAGGTTAGCGATGCCAGGCTGCTCGGTGAAATTATTGAGCTGCGCGGTGACCGCGCTTCGATCCAGGTATATGAAGAAACAGGAGGCCTTGGTCCCGGTGAGCCGGTATACAGCACCGGTGATCCCTTAAGCGTTGAACTCGGACCCGGATTAATCGAAGCGATATTTGACGGTGTTCAGCGCCCGCTTGACGTGATCAGGGAGCAGGTTGGCGATTACATTACCCGAGGCGTTGAGGTCAACCCCCTGAGCCGCGAGAAACGCTGGCATTTCGTTCCCAGGGTTAAAGCCGGGGACAGCGTGGTGCCCGGTGACATTCTCGGCACCGTTCAGGAAACAACCCTGGTTGAGCACAGGATTATGGTGCCGCCCAATCGTAAAGGCGGTACTGTAAAAGATATAAAAGAAGGAGAGTTTACGGTTGAAGATGTGATCGCTGTTATCGATACCGACGATGGCCGGCAGGAACTGACGATGATGCATCGCTGGCCGATTCGCAAGGGACGCCCCTACAGCGAAAAATTGGGCCCCCATGTTCCGATGATCACCGGCCAGCGGATCATTGACACTTTCTTCCCTGTTGCCAAAGGCGGTACGGCCTGTATCCCCGGACCGTTCGGGAGCGGCAAGACGGTAACGCAGCACCAGCTGGCCAAGTGGGCTGACGCTGAAATAGTTGTTTACATTGGCTGCGGAGAACGCGGCAATGAGATGACAGATGTGTTGATGGAATTCCCCGAGCTTAAAGACCCGAAATCAGGGGAACCGTTGATGAAGAGGACAGTGCTAATCGCCAACACCTCCAATATGCCTGTGGCAGCGCGTGAAGCTTCAATATATACCGGCATTACCATTGCGGAGTACTTCCGCGATATGGGCTATAGCGTTGCCCTGATGGCTGATTCCACCTCTCGCTGGGCCGAGGCGCTCCGCGAGATGTCAGGACGCCTCGAAGAAATGCCCGGTGAAGAAGGATATCCCGCTTACCTCGGTTCGCGCTTAGCTGATTTTTACGAGCGTTCCGGCAGAACAATCTGTCTTGGAAGCGATGGCCGTGAAGGCGCCCTTACCGCTGTCGGCGCTGTCTCGCCTCCGGGCGGGGACCTTTCGGAACCTGTTTCGCAGGGCACCCTGCGCATTGTTAAGGTCTTCTGGGGCCTTGACGCTTCGCTCGCATACCGGCGCCACTTCCCTGCTATTAACTGGCTGCTCAGCTACTCGTTATACCTTGAAGATGTTGCAGAATACTTCAGCGAAACGATAGGCGAACAGTGGAACGAAATGAGGCGCGAAGCGATGAAACTGCTCCAGGAAGAGGCCGAATTGGAAGAAATTGTCCGCCTGGTTGGCGTTGATGCCCTATCTGCAAAAGAACGCTTGATCCTGGAAACATCGAAATCACTGCGCGAGGATTTTCTGCATCAAAATGCCATGCATGAAATCGATACTTACAGCTCCCTGGATAAACAGTTCAGCATGCTGGATATGATCCTGATGTTTCATCACGAAGCGCTTGCTGTTGTTGAAAAAGGAGAACTTGACCTGGATCTGGAAAAAATGTTCGCCCTGCCTGTTCGCGAACGGATAGCCCGGGCCAGGTACGTGCCGGAAGAAGAACTGAAAGACCTGCAAACGATCAAAGATGATATTAAAAAGCAGATTGCCTCATTAACAGGGGAAGGAGGAGATGAGGATGCTTAAAGAATATAAAACCATTATAGATGTCGCCGGTCCCCTGATGTTGGTGGAAAAAGTTGAGGGAATCAAGTACGGCGAGTTAACTGAAATCGAACTGCCGGGCGGCGAGGTCCGGCGCGGACAGGTTCTGGAAGTTGACCGCGATAGAGCGCTGGTTCAGATTTTTGAAGGCTCAACGGGCCTTAATATTGGCACGGCAAAGGTGCGTTTCCTCGGGAAAGCGATTGAACTTCCCGTATCGGTTGATATGCTCGGCCGGGTTTTTAGCGGGTTGGGTGCTCCCCGTGATAAGGGTCCCAAAATTATTCCCGAGAAACGCCTTGATATAAACGGGTTTCCCATTAACCCCTATGCCCGTGATTATCCGTCAGAGTTCATCCAAACCGGAGTATCGGCCATAGATGGCATGAACACCATGGTCCGGGGCCAGAAGTTGCCAATTTTCTCCAGCTCGGGGCTGCCCCACTCCCGCCTGGCTGCCCAGGTTGCCCGCCAGGCCAAGGTTCTCGGCACCGAATCCAAGTTTGCTGTTGTTTTTGCCGCTATGGGCATCACTTTTGAAGAGGCCAACTATTTTATCACCGATTTCCGTAAAACCGGGGCCATTGAAAGAGCAATACTCTTCATAAACCTGGCCGACGATCCGACAATTGAAAGGATTGCCACGCCAAGGATGGCCCTGACAGCGGCCGAATACCTGGCCTATGAGAAAGATATGCATGTGCTGGTTATATTAACCGACCTGACAAATTACGCTGAAGCGCTGCGCGAAATTTCTGCGGCCCGCAAAGAGGTTCCGGGACGGCGCGGTTATCCCGGTTACCTTTACACGGACCTTTCTTCAATTTACGAGCGGGCAGGCCGTATCCAGGGTCGTGATGGCTCGATTACACAGCTGCCGATCCTGACAATGCCTGAAAATGATAAAACTCACCCCATTCCCGATCTAACCGGTTATATTACCGAAGGCCAGATTATTCTCAGCCAGGAACTGCACCGGAAAGGGCTCTACCCGCCCATCGATGTTCTGCCCTCCCTGTCGCGCTTAAAGGACAAAGGTATTGGGGAAGGCAAAACACGTGAAGACCATGCCGATACCATGAACCAGCTTTACGCGGCTTACGCCCGCGGCAAGGAAGCAAAAGAGCTGGCGGCAATCCTCGGTGAAGCGGCACTATCGGAGGCGGATAAAAAGTTTTCCCGTTTTGCCGATGAATTTGAGAGCCGCTATGTGACCCAGGGCGAGGAGGAAGATCGCAGCATTGAAGAAACCCTTGAACTGGGCTGGGAGCTTTTAGCCCTGCTGCCCAAGGTTGAACTCAAAAGGGTTCGCGATGCTTACATTGAAAAGTACCTGCCTGACCAGGAGGAGGGCTAAGCATGGAAATTCGGGTTAATCCCACCCGCATGGAGCTTAACCGCCTCAAGAAACGCCTTAAAATGGCGGAGCGGGGTCACAAACTGTTAAAGGATAAACGGGACGAGTTAATCCGCCAGTTTCTGATCCTGGTGCGCAAAAACAAAGAACTGCGGGAACACATTGAAAAAGAGCTTTCCGCGGCTTTTGCCAAGTTTTTGCTGGCCAGGGCTGTCATGCCGGCTGAAACCATGGAAGAGGCTCTCATGTATCCGACAAGGCGTCTCAGCCTGCAGATTACAAAGCAGAACATTATGAGTGTATATGCTCCTAAAATGCAGTGGGACGAGGAAGAAGCTGCAGAAGGTGAGGGTGCCAGTATTTACCCCTACGGTTTTGCCGACACCTCTGCCGAGCTTGATACTTCCATTGAAACGCTTTCCGGCATCCTGCCCAGCCTGCTTGAGCTGGCCGAAGTGGAAAAGTCGGTTCAGCTATTGGCCGAGGAAATTGAAAAAACAAGGCGCAGGGTTAACGCACTCGAGTATGTATTAATACCGAAGCTGCAGGAAACCAGCCGTTACATAACAATGAAGCTTGATGAAAATGAACGCGGAGCCCTGACCCGCCTGATGAAAATTAAAGATGTAGTGCGCTCAAAAATGTAGGCCCGGCTGCATCAACTGTTAGCCTGGCCGGTTGCAGGCGGTTACTGCCTATGTACATATATGCCGGCAATCTGCATATTCACAGTTCTTATTCAGACGGAAGCGGCAGCATTGAAGAGGTAGCTGCCGCTGCTGCCGATGCCGGTTTGAGCTTTATTGCCGTAACTGATCACCGGGTCCTTACGGGATTAAGGGAAGAGGCGTTCATCAACGGCGTTGCCGTTCTGGTAGGCGTCGAACTTAACCGGGACAGTAACCACTACCTGGCTTTCGGTCTTTCAAAAGTGCCCGTGATTGATGAAGATGATCCCCAGCAGTTGATCGACTGGGTCCGTAATGCCGGGGCTCTCGGTTTTCTTGCCCACCCTTTTGAGAAAGGTTCGCCTTACATAGAAAAGGGCCGCTGCTATCCCTGGCAGGTATGGCCTGTTTTTAACTTTAACGGCCTTGAAATATGGAATTATTCATCCCACTGGCGCGGCAGGCATCCTTCGCTTTTCAGAACCCTCTACTATTTCTTTTTAAACCGTAAGGCGGCAATGGACGGGCCTCCCCCGGAGCTTTTACGGCTATGGGATTGTTACAACGCGGCCGGTTATAAAGTAACGGCGATAGGAAGCACCGATGCCCATGCTTTTCCCTACCAGCTGGGTCCATTCAAAATGGAGCTCTTTCCTTATGCTTACCTTTTCAAAACCATTAACACCTATATCTGCCTCGGCGAAAGGCTGAGCACTAACTTTGCAGAGGCAAAAAAACAGATCTACGGAGCCCTTGGCAGCGGCAGCTGTTACATATCTTTTGACAGCCTTTTTCCCGGAAAGGGATTCAGTTTTTACGGCGAGGTTAAAGGCCGGCAGGTAGCCATGGGGCAAACTCTGGTTAGCCCCGGCCGTTGTTTCCTGAGAATAGAAGCTCCGACAGAACGGGCTCTTCTGAGGCTGCTGCATAATGGCAGGGTTATAGAGTCATCTAAGGGCTCTAGCCTGGCAATAAGCGTGACCGAACCGGGGGTATACCGGGCAGAAGCTTTCTTCAAGCCACGATTGGGTAAGGCCAGGCCCTGGATTTATTCGAACCCAATTTTTATCGAGTCATAGTCTGTTTTTATCAGGATCACCCTCCCGCTTAAGGCCCCTGTAGTGTTATACTATAAGTAACGATAAATTTTCAGGAGGTAATTACTAATGTTAAAATTGGGTATCAATGGCTTCGGCCGGATCGGCCGTTTAATGATGCGCGCCTCTTTAGGGCGCGATGATGTAAAGGTAGTTGCGGCAAATGATCTGGCTGATAACGCAACGATGGCCCACCTGTTTAAATATGATTCTGTCTACGGCGCTATTGGAAGAGAAATTAAGGTAAATGATGAAGGATTTCTGCTTGACGGCGAGCAGATCAAAATATTTACTGAAAGAGAGCCATCCAACCTTCCCTGGAAAGATAGCGGCGTTGATGTTGTCATCGAATCCACCGGGATTTTCACCTCACGTGAGGCGGCAGCGGCACACCTGGAAGCAGGCGCTAAAAAAGTGATTATTTCTGCCCCGGCCAAAGTTGATGTCGTGCTTGTGCTTGGGGTTAATGAAGACAAATATGACCCAAAAGAGCACACAATTATTTCGAATGCATCCTGCACCACCAACGCCCTGGCTCCGCTCGTAAAAGTTCTCCACAACAGTTTCGGCCTTAAGAGGGGGCTGATGAACACCACTCACGCGTACACCAATGACCAGCAGCTTCACGATGCGCCGCACAAAGATCTGAGGCGGGCCCGTGCGGCCGCTGTATCGATGATTCCTACCACCACCGGCGCTGCGAAAACAGTGGGCGAGGTAATTCCGGAGCTTAAAGGCAGGATTGACGGTTTTGCTATCCGCGTTCCCAACGCTTCGGTTTCCCTGGTTGATTTTGTAGCTGATTTGGAGCGCAATGTTACCGTGGAAGAGGTTAACGCAGCTTTTAAAGCGGAAGCGGATCAATCTCCTTATTTCGCATATAGCGATGAACCGCTTGTTTCGGTGGATTACGTGGGCAGCCCTTACTCATCAACCGTAGATGCCCTTTCGACCATGGTCATTGAAGGCAGCATGGTTCGGGTTCTGGCCTGGTATGATAACGAATGGGGTTATGCAAATCGCCTTGTGGATCTGGCGGCCCTGGTAAGCAAACGCGGCCTCCGGTAAAGGCAAGGTTAAGAAAACGGAGCCGTTGCAGCTGAAAAAGGTTTCCTTCTCAGGGGGAGCCTTTTTCCTTACAGATGACGGCGATGGCCCGCAGTGTTATAATTAAGCCTATCAAACCCGGGGGAGGAGATATGGTGAAACAGATTCGGACAATCGAAGAGATAAATGAAAAGATTCGGGCAGGCAAAGTTGTGGTTATGACTGCCGAAGAAGTAATCGGCCTGGTTGAGGAAAAAGGAGTCAACGAAGCCGCTGCGGCGGTGGATGTTGTAACTACGGGAACATTTGGCCCCATGTGCTCCTCCGGTGTATTTCTCAACCTTGGCCATCCGCAGCCCAGGATCAAGATCAACGAAGCTTACCTGAACGGGGTTCCGGCCTATGCGGGAATTGCAGCGGTTGATATATACCTTGGCGCTACCGCTCTTCCGCCGAGAGATCCGGCCAACAGGAATTACCCGGGAGAATTTGTCTATGGCGGGGCACATGTTATTGAAGACCTTGTAGCTGGCAAAGAGATTCGCCTCGATGCATCCTCTTACGGAACCGATTGCTACCCCTTAAAGCGGATCAAGACCAGTTTCAGGCTGGCTGAAATAAACGAGGCCACCCTCTATAATCCCCGCAACGCCTACCAGAATTATAACGTGGCCGTAAATCTTGGCCAGAAGAATATTTACACCTACATGGGTATTTTGAAGCCGAACCTTGGCAATGCCAACTATAGTTCGGCCGGGCAGCTAAGTCCGCTTTTCAATGATCCTTACCTGAAAACAATCGGTATAGGAACGCGCCTCTTCCTCGGCGGGGGAATCGGCTACGTTGCCTGGAACGGTACGCAGCATAACCCGTCGGCGGAACGCGGCAGTACGGGAGTCCCCAATTACCCGGCAGCAACCCTGGCCCTGGTTGGCGATCTGAAACAGATGAAGCCGCGCTGGCTCAGGGGCCTGAGCTATCTCGGCTACGGGGCAACTCTGCAGGTGGGGGTAGGTATTCCCATCCCAATTCTTGACGAAGGAATGATGTCGCACTGCGCAATTCGCGACGAAGAAATTATGGCCCCAATTCTTGACTACCAGAGAGCCTATCCCTACCGCGAAAGCGGGAACCTGGGCCTGGTAAGCTATGCCGATTTAAAAAGCGGCTCCATCACGGTGAGCGGGAAAAAGGTTCCTACCGCATCGCTGTCGAGTTATGCCGGGGCAAGGGAAATTGCGGAAACCCTGAAAGAATGGATCAGCGGCGGTGATTTCGAGCTGACCAGCCCCGCTGCTTCCCTGCCTGCTCATGATGCCGGTATCAGCCTTAAGCCTATGCCGCAAAGAGATCCTGATGGACAGGAGGACCAGTAATTATGATTAAACAGAAAATTGTGCTGCGCTTCCCCCCGCATGTGGTTGAGCAGCCCACGATATATCACCTGATTAAAGACTACGATCTGATGGTGAATATCCTGCGGGCTGATATTAACCCCCGCAAAGAAGGGCGCCTGATGATGGAGCTTAGCGGCAGTGAGTCAAATTACCAGCGGGCCCTGGAATGGATGAAAGAGCAGGGGCTTAAAATTATAAGCCTTGAACAGCAGATTATCTGGCAGCAGGATCGCTGTACTCACTGCGGCGCCTGCACTGTGATCTGTCCTACCGGGGCGCTCTGTTTTACCCGGCCGGAAATGACTGTCCGGTTTGCCGAAGAAAAATGCGTTGTCTGCGAACTCTGCCTGCGGGCTTGCCCGGCTCGGGCGATGGAAACCCTGGTTGACAGTGAAAATAGTCTATGAGCGGGAAGCGGGTTTACCGGAAAGAGCTGAACAGCGAGCGGTTAACCTCTTTCAGGGTAACAGTCAAAGAAACGGATCTCTGGATTGCCGTTAACAGCGCAAGCTATGATCAGCAGCTGCCCCAGTTAATAGAGCAATATGTCTGGGGATTACGCCGCCAGTTGGAACAATACCTTGCTGCCGAACCTGCTTTTGCGGCGGCGCTTGGCCTCTATTTAGTCGGCGATAACGCTCCGCCTATTGCCCGGGAGATGGCAGTTGCGGCAAACCGGGTCGGTGTCGGTCCCATGGCAGCCGTAGCAGGCGCTTTTGCTCAATCTGTGGGGCTGGAGCTTTTAAATTGTTCCCCCGAGGTGATTGTTGAAAATGGCGGCGATGTTTTCCTTAAAGTTGACGCGCCCGTTCTGGTTGGTATTCACGCCGGCAGCTCTGCCTTAAGTGACAAGCTTGCGCTTCAGGTTGATCCGGAGCAAACACCCCTGGGCGTCTGCACCTCTTCCGGCAGCGTGGGACCGTCCTACAGTGCCGGAAAAGCCGATGCTGCCGTGGTGGTTGCAGAGTCAGCCTCTTTGGCAGACGCCGCCGCTACTGCACTTGGCAATAGCGTGTCCGGTCCGGAGGACCTTGAAAAAGCGTTTAGTTTTATGCCGGAGGTTGAAGGAATATGCGGGGGTTTACTAATCTATGCCGATCAGCTTGCCGCCTGGGGGAGGATTAATCTTAAAAAGACGGGCTCTCTCAGGGAGGATTAACGCGGCAGGTTCTTTGAAGCACCCACATCACCAAGAATAAAATGCTCCAAATCCGCTCGTGATTGAAAGCTGGCATTGAAGGGATTTTGAATTGCATTGATATTTACCTGTGCCGGTATAATGGAAAAATCGACAGGAATGAATCAACCTCAGTTTGGTCCATTGATAGGGTTGGCCCTGTTCGGGAGGTAATTATTTTGGGTATTCGCGGATTTGACAAATACAGGCCAAAATTGGCGGCCGATGTTTTTATCGCACCGGGTTCTTTTGTTATCGGCAGGGTTGAAATTGGTCAATTCTCCAGCGTCTGGTTTAACGCGGTTGTGAGGGGCGATATAGACTGGATTCGAATCGGCTCTGAATCAAACATTCAGGATAATGCCACGGTGCATGTCGACCGGGATAAGCCGACGATAATCGGCAATAAAGTAACAATCGGTCACAACGCTATGCTTCATGGCTGCACTATCGAAGACGGGATCCTGATCGGGATTGGCAGCGTCATCCTGAATGGAGCTGTTATCGGCCGGGACAGCATTATAGCGGCAAACAGCCTGGTTTCCCCCGGCAAAGTTATCCCGCCAAGGTCGCTGGTGATGGGATCGCCGGGAAAAATAGTTAAAACTTTAAGCGATGAAGAAATTCCGGTTAACGGAGGTTACCATCAGCGTTACGTGGACCTGGCCAGGCAATACCTCTCTTATGAAAGCGGGAACCTCGCCTAACCGTACCAGGGCCCGCTTCTCTTAAGCGGGCTGGGGGATCTTGATCACAGCCCTTTTCCGGGTTATAATTAAATCCGCCTTGGTTTAACAGCGCTTGTTCAAGCCGGCATAGCTCAATTGGTAGAGCAGCTGAATCGTAATCAGCAGGTTGGGGGTTCAAGTCCTCTTGCCGGCTCCATCTACAGCCCTTTCCTATCAGCGGAACTGGGCTTCTTCTTTCCCGCAAAACGTAATAAGCTACAACAGCTTTATCTTAGTTCCGCTTTCAGCGCTTCCATTAAGTGTGCTCCATTAATTCAGTTAAATCTCCCCGTTTTTTGGTAATTCTACATTTAATTTTTTGAATATAGCGCTGATTCGTGGCGGAGGCAGGATTTTTAGGCACCGGGCATAGAATAGTAAATATAGAAAAAACTATGATCAGATCGAGGAGGTATAAGCATGCCTGAAATTACATTCCTGGGACACGCTACTTTCGAGCTTGGCGAAGAAGGTAAGGAACTTTTGCTGTTTGATCCCTTTATCACGGATAACCCCCTGATGCCGAAAAAGCTGGAGGACATGAAAGCGGATTATATTTTGGTTTCGCACGGGCACTTTGATCACCTTGGTGATGCTTACGAAATAGCTAAAAACAACGATTCCATGATTATCTCCACGGCTGAGATTGCTACCCAGGCCGGAGAAAAAGGCTTAAAATCGCATCCCCAACACCTGGGTGGCAGGCACAGGTATCCCTTTGGCTCGGTTAAGCTGACCCTTGCCTTTCACGGGGCAGGTATACCCGGGGGGCACGCCTGCGGGTTTGTAGTAAATTATTATGGCAAAAACATTTATTTCCCGGGTGATACCGGCCTTTTCGGCGACATGAAGCTGATTGGCGAGCTCGATCCCCTTGACGTGGCCCTGCTGCCGATTGGAGACAATTTCACCATGGGAATAGATGACGCAGTCGTTGCCGCCTCCTTCTTAAAAGCAAAAACTGTAATCCCCTACCATTACAACACCTGGCCTTTAATTGAAGCCGATCCGGAAGAGTTTAAAAAGAAAGTTGAAGCGAAGACTGACAGCAAATGTGTGATTGTTCCTCCCGGAGAAAGCTACAGCTTTTAACCTCTTTTGTGCCAGTATGATCGTTTAACCACATGGATAGCCTCTATCAGCGGCCCGCTTTTAAAGTAAGCGGGCCTTGTTTTTGTGAATTTAACCCAGCCGGACGAAGCCCTGGTGATCGGCGAGTTGAAAAAACACAAAAACCATTTTCCTCCGAAATGCATTGCCGCAAGGCTTCCCGGCCTAACCGTGTAAATTTAGGCGTAAAGTAAGAAAGCGGCGTACTTTCTGTAATTATCCGGTATGTTCCGAAAGGGCTGATCAGTTTGCCGGAAATAGGTGAATATAGTAATATTAAAGAAGGCGATAAGAACATTTCCTAATAAAGGAGCCTAAACTTATACAGATATGACAACTATGAGTTTGCCTGATTTAAGAAAATCGTTTGACCGGGCCGGGTATATCTGTGATGAAGTGACCTCACTGACAGTATACCTTGCCCTTGAGCTTCAGAAACCCCTGCTCATCGAGGGTGCGCCCGGTGTAGGGAAGACCGAAATGGGCAAAGTGTTGGCTGAACTGCTCGATACAGACCTGATCCGCCTGCAGTGCTACGAAGGGCTTGATGAAACTAAAGCACTTTATGAATGGAACTACCAGCGTCAGCTTTTGCGGATCCAGATGGATCGCGAGCTGGGTGAGGGAAAGATCAGCGAAGAAGATCTTTTTTCGGATCGTTACCTGCTGGAAAGGCCTTTATTAAAAGCGATTCGTTCAGAAAAACGCTCGGTCCTGCTGATAGATGAGGTAGATAAGTGCGATCCTGAGTTCGAGGCTTTTCTCTTTGAAGTGCTGTCCGATTTTCAGGTTTCCATACCCGAGTTGGGGACTATCCCGGCCCGTAATATACCGGTCGTAGTGCTGACCAGCAACAACGAGAGAGAGCTATCAGACGGTCTGAAAAGACGCTGTATCTATCTCTATCTTGAGTTTCCCGAGGTTGAAAAAGAGGTCCGGATCATCAAGGCCAAGGTCCCCGGGGTTGCCGATCGGCTGGCCTGGGAAACTGCGCGGGTGATCTCCAGGCTCAGGCAGCAGTCTGAGCTGAGGAAAAAACCATCTATTGCTGAAACCCTTGACTGGGTCACGGCCTTAGTATCCCTGAACCGCACCCGCCTTGACGGCAGAACAGTATCAGAAACGCTTAATCTTGTTTTAAAAAACCACGCCGACAGGCAGGTGTTCGACCTGCAGCTGGGTGAGCGCGGAGTGGAAGAAATCCTGAAAGAGTCCGGAGGCGGGGGGGATATTTGCGGATGCCGTTAACTGAAGAGACCGGACAGGGCGGTTACCTGGAGGAGAACCTTTCTTCGTTCTGCTTTCTTTTACGCAATGAAGGTTTACCGGTTGGCACAACCGAACTGATTGATGCCCTTCATGCCCTGACCAGGATCGACTCAACCCGCCGCATGGAGTTTAAAGCGGCCCTGCAGGCCACCCTGGTGAAGAGCAGCCGCGACAGGGCAGTTTTTGATCGCCTCTTTGATCAATACTTTGTGCCCGCCGAACAGCACCAGATGAGAAGCGAACTGCTGGAGCGGCAGAAAGAAAAGCGGGTCCGCAGTATTGATCAGGCCAGCTCGGATTTGCAATTTAAGGGCGAAACCCTTCAGTTGAACCCGGAAGAGCTATATCAATACAGTGCTCTCTCCAGCGACCAGCGCGATAAGCTCCTGGATTTTGTGACCAAAACGGAGCAGGGCAAGAATGTGCAACCCCGTTTCCGGCCCCTGCTCGAAACTGTAGTGAAAAGTCACCTGCGTTATTGTCGCAACCAGGATGACAGGGTAGAACCCGGAAAGGGAATATCCGGCTCGGGGCAGGGGGCAGGATCGGGCGGCCCCGACGAACTGGCTCTACGTGATGTGGATATCAGGACTATAGCAGCTGCAGATTTGCCTGCCGCAGAACAGCTGCTGCAAAGACTGTCGCGAAAGCTGGCCGTAAAACTAATGCGCAGGAGGCGTTATGGATCGCGCAGCGGCCCCATTGACCTGCGTCGCTCACTGCGGGACAATATGCGTTTTGGCGGAGTTATATTTAATATCAGGCGCAGGCCCAAGCGGCGTCACCGCCAGCAGATCCTTTTACTCTGTGACTTTTCCGGCTCCATGAAAAGGTACAGCACATTTGTGATCCATTTTCTTTACGGTTTACGGGAGGTAGTTCGTGATCTATCCTGCTTCTCCTTTTCCGATCGCCTTCAGGATCTCACACCTGATATTAAAGATCGGGTTGCCTTGAAAATAATGCTTGACCGGGTAGTCCGCCGCAGTAAAACCTGGGGAGGAGGTACCGATATCGGCTGCTCCCTGGAAGATTTGCGCACAAAGCATGCCGGGACGCTCAACAGTCGAACCACCGTTATTGTGGTCAGCGATACGAGGACAGTATCTCTTAATGCTGCTTACCGGGAATTGTCCCTTCTAAGAGAAGAGGTAAGGCGGATCATCTGGCTGAACCCGCTGCCGCCGCAACAGTGGGCCGATTACCGTTCGGTGGAACTTTTTTCTGAAACAGCTGAAATGTGGCCCTGCAGCACAATTGCCCAACTGGAAGATATTCTAATCGGTCGGCTTTAAGTCTGACACACCCGGCCATCTCTTTGACGGGGCCTGTAAACCACAGAAAGCGGTTCAATTGTTTTGATTTAACCCCAAATGATTTATGTTGGGTTATAATAACTGTATGTTTTAGCGATCTCAAGCAGGAGGAATCTAATAATGACAAAACGTATCGCCGTCGCCGGTAAAGGTGGCACAGGAAAAACTACACTAACCGCGCTCCTTATCCGCTACCTCATTGAAAACAGGCCCGGCAAAAGTATTCTCGCCGTTGATGCAGATGCAAATGCCAACCTGAATGAGGCGCTCGGGCTGGAAGTAAGGGATACGATCGGCACCATTCTCGAAGACACGAAGAAACCAAATGCCGTTCCCACGGGAATGACCAAGGATATATTTATTGAATACAGGCTCAGCCAGGCCCTGGTTGAAGAAAAAGCTTTCGACCTGCTGGTTATGGGTAATCCCCAGGGTCCGGGTTGTTATTGCTATCCCAACGATCTTCTAAAGAACTATCTTGAAAAGGTCAGCAAAAATTATGATTACATGGTTATTGATAACGAAGCCGGCCTGGAACACTTAAGCAGGAGACTGCTGCCTATGGTCGATCTGCTCCTGGTGACCAGCGATTCTTCCGCGCGCGGGATCAGATCAGCCGGGCGTGTTCGGGAAATTGTTGAAACGGTGAAGATAGCTGTTTCAAAGATGGGCCTGGTGATCGGACGCAGCCGAACCGGCGACAGAGAACAGCTGGCAGGAGAAGTTGAAAACAGCGGTTTGAACTTGTTTGGAGAAATTCCCTATGACAACCTGGTGGTGGAATATGACCTAAACGGCAAAGCTCTTCTAAGTTTGCCGGATGAATCGGACGCAGTAGCCGCTTCCACGAAATTGTTCGATCAGCTGGACCTCTGATTTCTTTAAGGCTAGTCGAGCAGCCCTATAATCGCTTTCAGCAGCGCGCGCAGCTTTGCGTTAATAACGAAACGGGGAGATGATCCACATGCCATTTACCGATCGACTTGAAGCAGGGAATCGCTTAGCCGAAAAACTGGCTCACTACCATGGCCAAAACCCCCTGATACTCGCCGTTCCCCGCGGGGGCGTTGCCGTAGCTGAACCGATCCTGGAGAAAATAGGCGGAGAGCTCGACCTGATCATAACCCGCAAAATCGGCGCGCCTCACCAGCGCGAGCTCGCTATCGGTGCGGTAACAGGAGATGGCTATGCCATGCTAAACGATGAACTTATTTCGCGGCTCGGCATTTTTCCCGATTATGTCAGAAAAGCGAGGGATAAAGAAGTCGAAGAGATTGCCCGCCGACTTCGGCTGTACAGGGGCGATCGACCCGAGCCTAAATATGAAGGGCGCCCGGTGATATTGGTCGATGATGGTGTGGCAACCGGTTACACTCTCCTCGCGGCCCTGCGCAGCCTGCAGGAAAAGAAGCTGGAAAAGCTTGTTCTGGCAGTTCCCGTTGGTCCTCCTGAAACCTTCAGGAAGCTTGAAAAGGAAGTTGATGAGCTCATATTCCTTGAAGCGCCCGAAGATTTTGCGGCAGTAGGGCAGTTTTACTTAAAGTTTGACCAGGTCAGCGACAGTTCTGTGGCAGATACACTCAACCGGGCCTGGTCGGGCAACCGGTAACAGGTTTTCTGCTTTTGTGAGCAGGCTAAAATAACAACAGGGGCTGATTGCCATTAAAGAAGCATGTCTTGATATAAAAGCGATTCAATCAATACTGCCCCACCGCTATCCTTTTTTGCTGGTGGACAAAATTACCGGCCTGGAGCCGGGAAAAAGCGCTTCAGGCTTAAAAAATGTTACTGTGAATGAGCCCTTTTTCCAGGGGCATTTTCCCGGAGAACCGATTATGCCGGGAGTCCTGATCATAGAAGCGCTGGCCCAGGTAGGCGGAGTGGCTATTTTAAGCATGCCTGAAAATGAAAATAAGCTTGCTCTTTTCACGGGAATAGAAAAGTTTCGTTTCAAAAAAATAGTCAGACCCGGTGACTGCCTGAACATGACCGTCACCTTAACAGCCATGCGCCGCAACATCGGTAAAGGCGAAGCTGAAGCGCGCGTAGACGGCGCTGTTGCCGCTTCCGGAGAACTCTGGTTTGCGCTTGCTGACAGGGATAGCCTTTAGCGAGGATTCCTTTTGCGATGAAGTGATAGATGAGTTGAAAGGGACGTTGCTGATTGAAATGTTTTTCTGATTGACTTATGGTTAATGCTGGTTTATTATATATGCCAGTTAAATACGATTTACTCTTATCCAGAGCGGAGGAGGGACAGCCCCGATGAATCCCGGCAACCGGACCTGCAGGTTACGGTGCCAATTGCTGCGAAGCTGTTAAAGGCTTCGAGAGATGAGAGGCGCTGCGCAGGCCTCTTAAGGGAAAGGGGTCTTTTTTATTGCTAAAAGCTAAATTTGGAGCATAAAGCAGCAGCTGGATATTTAAATGTAATCACACATGAGACAGGAGGAATAATAATGCGTCAAAACAACTATTTATTTACTTCGGAATCGGTTACAGAAGGTCATCCTGATAAAATGGCCGATCAGATTTCTGACTCCATCCTTGATGCCATATTAGAGCAGGATCCCCGGGCCCGTGTAGCGGCAGAGACAATGGTAACCAC
The DNA here is from genome assembly GCA_007132095.1 of Syntrophomonadaceae bacterium. Classification (GTDB taxonomy): domain Bacteria; phylum Bacillota; class Dethiobacteria; order DTU022; family DTU022; genus SLPH01. Next base: position 41,537 of record SLPH01000064.1, read on the forward strand.
CGGCCTGGTTTTGGTTTGCGGGGAAATAACAACAGAATGCTATGTTGATATACCCAAACTGGTTCGTAATAAGGTGAAAGAAATTGGTTACACCAGGGCAAAGTTCGGGTTTGACGGTGACACCTGTGCAGTGCTAACCTCGATAGACGAGCAATCGCCCGATATTGCTCTTGGAGTAGACAAAGCGCTGGAAGTGAGGCAGAATGAAGCGGGCAACAGCTATGACGCCACAGGCGCCGGAGACCAGGGTTTAATGTTCGGCTATGCCTGCGATGAAACACCTGAGCTAATGCCTTTGCCGATTGCCCTCGCTCACAAGTTGGCCCGGCGTCTTGCCGAGGTGAGGAAAAAGGGGCTGCTCAAGTACTTGCGGCCTGACGGCAAAACCCAGGTTAGCGTTGCCTACTGCGACGGTCGCCCCTCCCATATTCAGACAATAGTAGTTTCCGCTCAGCACAGCGACTCCGTCACCCTGGAACAGCTGGAAGGCGACATAATAGAACATGTGATCAAACAAGTGGTTCCGGAAGGGCTGCTTCTGCCCCAGACCAGGTTCCTGGTCAACCCTACCGGCCGATTTGTAATAGGCGGCCCCCAGGGCGATTCGGGGTTAACGGGGCGAAAAATTATTGTTGACACCTATGGCGGCTACGCTTCTCATGGCGGGGGCGCTTTTTCCGGCAAAGACCCGACCAAGGTCGACCGGTCTGCGTCATATGCCGCCCGCTATGCGGCAAAAAATGTTGTTGCCGCCGGCCTTGCTGCCAGGTGCCAGCTGCAGGTTGCCTATGCAATCGGGGTAGCCCAGCCGGTTTCATTAATGGTGGAGGCTTTCGGAACTGAACGGATCCCCGTTTCGGTTATCGAGGACCTGGTACGGAAGCATTTTGACCTGCGGCCTGCCGCAATAATTGATTATTTTGACCTGCGCCGTCCGATATACCAGCAGCTTGCCGCTTATGGGCATTTTGGCCGGACCGACCTCGAACTGCCGTGGGAGAAGCTGGATAAAGTCAACCTTTTGCAAGAGGCCCTGGGGTCTTAGAAAGAATCGGGCTTCTCCGCGGATGCCTCCGACGAGGCATTGTGGTAGAATGAACTGATAAAAATATGTGCTCTGGAGGTGGCCTCCTGGAAAGTTTTGAAGGCACCCTGGAAAAAATAAAATTCTACAGCGAAGACAGCGCTTACCTGATCGGAACCCTGAGGTGCAAAGATGGTAAATGCGTCACCATCGTCGGCAATTTCCCTCCCATGCAGGAAGGAGAAACCCTTTCCCTGCAGGGTGAGTGGCAGATTCACAACCGCTATGGGAAACAGGTTAAAGTTGAAGAATGGGAAAGAATCATGCCCGCCACGGAGGAGGGCATAATTGGTTACCTCTCTTCAGGTTTAATCAAGGGGATTGGTCCGGTAACAGCCGCTCGCATGGTAAAAAAGTTCGGTTTAGATACACTTGAGGTGCTTGAAAAAGAGCCATACAGACTGCAGGAAGTAAATGGAATCGGTGATAAAAAAGCAGCCCAGATTATGCAGAGCTATAAGCGCTATAAAGATGTCCAAAATGTGCTTGTCTTTTTACAAGGCTACGGCGTAGGAGTGGGGCAGGCAATGCGCCTCTTTCGCCGATACGGACCGCGAACCATAGAGTTGGTTCGCGAAAACCCCTATCGCATGGCGGAAGATGTTTTCGGGATTGGATTCAAAACTGCGGACTCAATTGCCCGCCGCCTGGGGTTACCCGAGGGTTCTCCTGAAAGAGTTCAGGCCTCAATAACATACACCTTAAGCAGGGCTGCGGAACAGGGGCATGTATACCTGCCCAGGCCGGTCCTGTTTGAGAGGATCAGGGAGCTGCTTGATATATCCGGAGAAGCTTTGCCTGAAGCATTCCTGGAAACCCAGCTTATGGCAATGATCGAAGGGAAACGCTTACAGAAGGAACAGCTTGAAGATGGCGAAGCTATTTACTATGCCCCGTTTTTTCAGGCTGAAACCGGAGCAGCCAGGTTATTCGCCGCCCTTTCCGCCGGCGCTGTCCGCTATGAAGATAAAAAAGAGGCTGAAGCGCTGGCTGCCGTTCAGAAAGAAGCCGCCCACCTGACAGGCGAACAGCAACAGGTGCTTGAGCAGTCATTAAGCTGCGGAGTGCTTATTGTGACCGGCGGGCCCGGAACCGGTAAAACCACTACGATCAAGGCTCTGCTCTCTCTATTCCAGAAGCTAAAAGAGAAGGTTTTGCTCGCCGCTCCAACCGGCCGGGCGGCGAAAAGAGTGACTGAAGCTACCGGGGAAGAAGCTTTTACGATTCACCGCATGCTGGAATACAGTTTTGTTGAGGATGAAGGCTTCCGGTTTCAGCGCAATGAAGATAACCCCGTCCAGGCCGGAGTAGTGATTGTCGACGAAGCTTCAATGGTAGACCTGCTCCTGGTTTACCAGCTTTTAAAAGCGATCCCGCCGGGCTGCCGCTTGATCATGGTCGGCGATGTTGACCAGCTTCCCGCGGTGGGGGCAGGCAACGTGCTGCGCGACCTGATCGGAGCCGGGAATATTTCCTGTATCAGGCTCGGCCATATCTTCAGGCAGGCCCGGGAGAGCATGATTATTGTTAATGCGCACAGGGTAAACTGCGGGGAAATGCCCTATCTGAACCGGAAAAACAAAGATTTCTTTTTCATCAATGAAGAAGATGCTGAAAACGCTGCCAGGCTCATTGTGCAGCTCTGCCGGGAGCGCCTTCCAAATTATGGCCCCTTTGACCCGCTGCTGGATATCCAGGTGCTGACCCCGATGAGGCGGACCGCTGCAGGCGTGGAAAGGCTTAACCTGCTGCTTCAGGAAGCGCTGAACCCCCCTTCATCCCGCAAACTGGAACAGATCGCAAAAGGTAATGTTTACCGGCTTGGCGATAAAGTGATGCAGGTTCGCAATAACTACCAGAAAGAAGTCTATAACGGCGATATCGGGCTTATAACCGCTATCGACAGGGAAGAGGGAGAACTGGTTGTAACATTCAGGGATTTGCTTCAGCCCCGGCCTGTTGTTTATGATTTCACAGAGCTTGATGAGCTGACTTTATCCTACGCGGTCTCTGTTCATAAGAGCCAGGGCAGTGAATATCCCGTAATTGTCATGCCTGTTTTAACCCAGCATTATATGCTGCTGCAGCGGAACCTGCTTTACACCGGCATCACCAGGGCTCGAAAGCTGGCGGTCCTCGTAGGCAGCAAGAAAGCCCTGGCCATAGCCGTAAAAAACAACAAGGCAGAAGAGCGCTACAGCTATCTTGACGGTCGCTTAGCCGGAAAGAAGAAATAATTTGGTCATCAGAGATAATCGGATCGCGGGAAAGCCTTCCGCTTTACAGCGCTTTTCGGAAACAATATGGGAGACCCTTTATCCGGATCGGTGCTTGTTCTGCCGTATTATTATGCCTCCGGAGGCCGCGTACCCTCTCTGCCTGGAATGCCAGGCGGTTTTCGTTCCGGCCGGCTTGCTCTGCATTCATTGTGAAAGGCCGATTGAAAGAAAAGTATGTGACTGTAAATTTTCCGGTCAGGCTCTCGCAGGTTTTTTTGCCCTGACCTGGTATAACCGGCATTGGCGCAAGATTCTTCACGGCTTGAAATATGGCTCCAGGCGTTCACTGGCCAGGCCCCTTGGGAAGTGGCTCGGCCGGGAAATAATGGATGGCCGCTACTTCGACGCTGATTATATTGTCCCTGTTCCTATCCACGAAAGCCGTTATCGGCAGCGCGGCTATAATCAGAGCGCGCTGCTGGCGCAATACATGGGTCGCGAAATGGATCTGCCTGTTTATGATTTGTTGCAAAAAACGGTTCAGACTCCTCCACAAACGGGGCTCTCCCGCCGTGATCGCATCTCTAATATGCGCGGTTCCTTTACCTGCCTCAGTTTATCACTGCAGGGAAGCCGGGTCTTGCTGGTAGACGATGTTTTCACAACGGGCGCTACGGTCAGGGAAGCATCTTCTGAACTGATTAAGGCCGGCGCATCGGTTTTCGGGGCAGTCGTCGCCTTTAACCCGAGGTTAAATTGATTCTGCATCAGGGCAGGATTTTTTACTGGACAGGTGAATTATAACTGTAGTAATATGTTTATCAATATACGGCGGAGGGAGATAGATATATATGAAAGTAATAGTGCGTGGTAAAAATATTGAAGCAACGCCGGCTCTTGTAGATTATGCCACGAAAAAACTGAGTAAACTGGAAAAGCACTTTGACCGCGCGGCCGATGCCCAGGTAGTGCTGTCTGTAATTAGAGAGGATCATATTGTTGAAGTAACTTTTAACCTCGACGGGCTTATCCTGCGCGGCGAGGAATCGACCGGTGATATGTATGCCTCTATTGATATGGTTGCCGATAAACTGGAAAAACAGATTGGAAAATACAAAACCCGCATGAACAAATCGATGCGTCAACAGGGGCTGCGGACAATAAGCGAGAAACACGCGGCCAAAGAAGCTGAAGAAAGAGCATCCGAAGAACCAACTGTGGTAAAAACCAAGCGCTTCACGCTCAAGCCGATGACGGTTGAAGAAGCTATCATGCAGATGGACTTGTTGGGCCATGATTTCTTTGTCTATTCCGATGCGGACAGCGACTCCGTAAATGTGCTGTACAGGCGCAAAGATGGTAACTACGGGTTGATTGAACCTGAGTAAAGTTTCAAAACGGGCCGGCAACCCGGCCGTTTTGCAGAAGAGGTAAATAGATGCGCGACTCTGTTTCTGTCGTTATGTTTGAAGGCTCTGATCCCCGGAGCAGGGTTGAAGAAATGATTACCGCTGTTCGCCAGGCTTCCCTGCTGGACAACCTTGAAAAGATGAAGATGGTTCCTGAGATTGGATCCATCTATCTTTATACCAACAGGGCTGAGTTGGTCAGGGATGCAGAAAATGCCGGCGCGAGGGTTGAGCTTAACTCGACAGCCCCCGCCGGCTTTCACTTTGGCCGTGCCCTGCAGAAAGCGGTCAGGGACAACAACCTGACCCGGGTATTTTGTCTGAACGGTGCGGGATGCCCGCTGATCAGCCCTTCTGAGCTCTCAATGATCTGTCGGACCCTGCTGACCAGGGAAAATTTTGTCTATACCAACAATACTCAATCTGCGGATATCGCTGCTTTCACGGTAACTGATGGTTTTGCCGGACTGGAGCTGCCGGCAATGGATAACAGCCTGGCCCTGACCCTGCGGGACGAATTGGGCCTCGAAATGGAACTAATGCCGCACAGCTTAGGGCTGCTGTTTGACATTGATACCCCGTCTGACCTGCTGGTTTTGGGATCAGGCCCCTTTTGCGGAATGAAAACCAGGGCCGCCTTAGACTGCCTAAACCTGGATTACACGCGGCTTGAGCAAGCCAAGCAGGTTCTCGGAAATGAATACCGCGACGTTGCCCTGGTCGGCCGTGTCGGGGCCCCTGTCATTGCGAGACTAAATGCGATCCTGAAGCTGCGGCTGCGCATATTTTCCGAGGAGCGCGGTATGAAATCTTTAGGCCGGATTGCCTCGCGTGAAGTAGTCTCGCTGCTCGGGATGTTGATCGAACATTCCGGGTTGGAGAAATTCTTTTCTTACCTGGAAAAGGTCGCCGAATGTGCATTCATCGACAGCAGGGTCCTGATGTATCATTTCGGCTGCTATCTCTCCGATCAGGAGCGGTACCTGTCCGATCTCGGCCTCTGGCAAGAAATTGAAAACCCCTGGTTGCAAGAGTTTACCAGGCTGGCTTCGGAATGCGGCATACCGGTCATTCTCGGGGGACACTCGCTTGTCTCCGGCAGCCTCTGGGCGCTTACCTGCGAGCTGAATCCCGATGAGCGGGAATCATGGAGATCTTGTTAGCAGGCCGGTAGTTATGTTAATATGCATAGAGAAGCCGCGCATTCACAGCGCCTGCCGGTAAGGAGCCAAGAGGTTCCTTTTTGCTGAGTGCAGATGAAGGGAGTTTTGTGATGGCTGCTTTTATTCATAAGCTATTTGGCGATCCAAACCAGAAAGAACTGCGACGGTTGGAAAAAACGGTTGCCCGGGTCAATGAACTTGAAGATTGGACCTCTTCTCTTGATGAAGCCGAATTTCCAATCCAGACCGAAAAATTTAAAACCCGCCTGGCAGAAGGGGAAAGCCTCGATGACCTTTTGCCGGAAGCATATGCCCTGGTCCGGGAAGCGGCCAGGCGTAAAACGGGAATGCGCCCTTTCGATGTCCAGATTATTGGCGGTATCGTTCTTCATCATGGGCGCATCGCGGAAATGAAAACCGGTGAGGGGAAAACCCTGGTTGCAACCCTGCCATCCTATCTTAACGCGCTTACCGGTAAGGGGGTCCACGTAGTTACGGTGAACGACTACCTGGCCCGCCGGGATCGCTACTGGATGGGCCCGATTTTTGAAATGCTGGGCTTAAAAGTGGGGTTGATCGTGCAGGGGCTCGAACCGGAGCAGCGCCGGGAATCGTATCACGCTGATATTGTTTATGCCACCAACAACGAACTCGGTTTTGATTACCTGCGTGATAACATGGTTCTCTACAAAAAAGACATGGTGCAGCGGGAACTGCACTTTGCCATTGTTGACGAAGTTGACAGCATCCTGATCGATGAAGCGCGCACCCCTCTTATTATCAGCAGCCGGGTTGAGTCCCGCGAAGAATATGGCCGTTGGAAAAATGAGGTTGAGCACTTAATCCGCAGGCAGGGTAAGCTGGTCAATGATTTGCTGAACCAGGCCCGAAAAGAACTCGATGATCAAAACCTGGAAGAAGCTGCAGAACTGCTGCTGCTGGCTCGTCGGGGTTCGCCGAAGAATAAAACCCTGATGAAGATGCTCAAGGAGCAGGGTGTCGAAAAGCTGGTTGAGAGGACACGCCAGCGGCTGATGACTGAGAAAAGACTCAACGCTCTCGATGAAGAGCTGTACTACCTGATTGATGAAGCAACCAGGCATGCCGACATCAAGGACAAAGGTTATCGCGAACTGGAAAAAATTAACCCCGAGCTGATGAAGCTGCTATCCCTGGACCGAGGCGGCGAAGAGTCTGAAGCCATGGACGATGTTGATCAGGCTGAAGCGGCGGGCGAACACCGGCATTATTTTGACCAGCTGATCAGGGCCTATTCGCTCTATGAGCGGGATGTTGACTACGTGGTTCAGGACGGCAAGGTAATCATCGTTGATCTTTTTACCGGCCGCCTGATGCACGGTAGACGCTATTCCGACGGACTGCACCAGGCTATCGAGGCCAAAGAGGGTGTAGAAGTGCAGGCGGCTACCCGCACGGTAGCCTCAATTACATTCCAGAACTACTTCCGCATGTATGAGAAGATTGCCGGAATGACCGGGACTGCCCTGACCGAAGAGGCCGAATTCCGCAGTATTTATGGCATGGATGTCGTGGAAATTCCGACAAACAAACATTTAATCCGGCAAGAGCTGCCAGACTTAATCTATAAGACCGATCGGGCTAAGTTTCAGGCTGTCATGGAGGAAATAGCCCAACTGCAGGAGCGCGGCCAGCCGGTGCTTGTCGGTACAGTTTCTGTTGAAAAATCTGAAATGCTCAGCAAGATGCTCAAGCGGCACGGTATTGCCCACGAGGTTTTAAATGCAGTCAACCATACCCGTGAAGCTTATATCATTGCCCAGGCCGGTAGGAAATCAGCGGTAACTATATCCACCAACATGGCCGGGCGAGGCACCGATATTATCCTGGGCGGCAACCCTGACTATCTGGCTCGCGAACAGCTGGAAAAAGAGTTTGATGCCCAACCTGGCGAACTCCAGGATTCTGAGAAAGAAAAATGGGAAGCCCGCCACAGGGAACTGTTGGATAAATATCTGGAGGAAGCCCGCCTGCAGCGCCAGGAAGTACTGCAGCTGGGAGGCTTGCATGTTTTGGGAACAGAGCGTCATGAGAGCCGGAGGATTGACAACCAGCTGCGCGGCCGCTCCGGGCGGCAGGGCGATCCGGGCTCTTCCCAGTTTTTCGTTTCCCTGGAAGATGACCTGATGCGCCTGTTTGGCGGGGATAATATTGCATCTTTAATGGATCGCTTCGGCATCGAAGAGGATGTTCCCATCGACCATCCCCTTGTAGGGCGGGCTATCGAGAATGCCCAGAAGAAGGTCGAATCCCGCAACTTTGAAATCAGGCGCAGCCTGCTGGACTATGACGATGTTCTCAATGCCCAGCGTAAAGTTATCTACAGCCAGCGCCGCCGCGTACTTGAAGGCGAAAACATGAAGGAGCCGGTCCTGGAGATGGTTCGGGAAGTTGCCGTTCGCATGGTCGGCGAATTTACCGCTGAACAGGGTTTTCTTGATGATCAGAGCGCCCGCAGCCTGCTGGAACAGGCTGAAGGGTCCTTCTTGCGCCGCGGCGCCGTGGATGTTGAAGAGATCTCTGACCAGGAAGAGCAGGACGTGCTTAAGATCTTCCTTGACGAGGCCCGCGCATTTTATGAACAGCGGGAGCAGGAGCTAACTGTCGATGTAATGCGCGAACTCGAGCGCGTCATCCTGCTTAAAACGGTAGACCGGCACTGGATGTACTTTATAGATGTGATGCACGAATTAAGGCGCGAAGTGCACACCCAGGCCTACGCCCAGCGCGATCCCCTGGTAGCCTACAAACGTCAAAGCTTTGATATGTTTGAAGATATGATCCAGCAGGTCCAGGCTGATGTAGTCAGGGCGGCATACCAGGTAAAGGTTTCTGCCGCGCCCCAGCGGCAGTCGGTGACCGGCCAGCAAACAACCGGCTTCAAGCCCGGTATCACGGCGGTGGGTGGAGGCAGACCTGCCTCTCAGCCTGGAGCGGGCCACCAGGCAGCGGGGGCAAAACAAAAGCAGCAGCCGGTAACCGTTGAGAAAATTGGAAGGAACGATCCCTGCCCCTGTGGCAGCGGTAAGAAATACAAAAAATGCTGCGGTAAATGATAAATTAAAGCAAATGCAGCTGAGAGCAGGTGGGAAGATGTTGAAAGAGTATCGTGAAGAACTGGATCTTCAAAAAGAAAGGCTTGCTGAAATGAGGGCTTCTCTTTGAATATGAGAAGAAGCTCGAAAAGCTGGCTAAAATAGAAAAACAATCTTCCGAGCCCGGTTTTTGGGACAACAGCAACCGGGCCCAGGAGTATATGAAAAAACAGGGCGCATTGAAAGAGCAGATCCGGCCTCTTCAGGAACTGGAAACGAAGATTGAAGAAGCTGAAGTCTTCATTGAATTGGCCTCAGAAGGCGCAGGTGAAGAAGGGGAGGCATTTTCCGAGGCGGCCCCGATCCTGGAAGATATTAAGGAAAACCTGGATAAAATTGAACTGCAAACCCTTTTGAGCGGAAGTTACGATTTTAATGATGCCATAGTATCGCTTCACCCGGGAGCCGGCGGCCTGGATTCGCAGGAATGGGCTGAGATGCTCCTTAGAATGTATACCCGGTGGTGTGAAGCTAAAGGGCTTAAGGTTGAACTTGCCGATCTGCTTTCTGATGACGAGGCCGGCATCAAAAGCGCTACAATTATTGTGCGCGGCTATGCCGCCTACGGTTACCTTCAGGCTGAAAAGGGCGTGCACCGGATGATCCGGATATCTCCTTTCGACACTTCGCGCAGACGCCATACTTCTTTTGCTTCAGTAGATGTGATCCCGGAGGTAGTAGAAGAAGACTTTGTTATCGATCCGGATGACCTGAAGATCGACACCTACCGCTCAAGCGGGGCCGGCGGCCAGCATGTTAACAAAACTGATTCGGCCGTTCGCATCACCCACCTTCCAACCGGCACAGTGGTCACCTGCCAGAACGATCGGTCGCAGCACAGCAACCGGCAGCAGGCGATGATGATTTTACAGGCTAAACTGGCTGAACTGAAAAGGCTTGAGCAGGCCGAAGAGATAAATGCGGAACGGGGGCACCAGAGAGAGATTGCCTGGGGCAGCCAGATTCGGACCTATACATTTCATCCTTTCACCCTGGTAAAAGATCATCGCACCGGGGTGGAAGTGGGCCAGGTAGACTCAGTTATGAATGGCAACATAGATCCTTTTATCGAGGCTTTCCTGCGCTGGAAAGCGCGCGGTAACGGCTAAAAAGGGCTGCAGCGACAGGGCTTTGTTTGCCGACCGGCTCATATTAAAGTAATACACAGTTCCTTAATTCATTGTTTGGAAGGGGACAGGGTCTTCTGCTAATAATTTGCAAAATAAGTAAAAATATTATAATATAAAGTGCAAAGGATGCTCTACTTAAAGCGGTTTTTTGGAAGCTGCTGTAGGGTGCGCACAGAAAGGTTAGGCTGCATGGTCGAAGCAAAAAATCTCAGCATGAAATACGGCCGCGGCGGGCAGTATGCCCTTGATGACGTCAGCTTTTTTATTGATCGCGGGGAGTTTGTTTTTTTTGTCGGATCGAGCGGTGCGGGTAAATCAACCTTGCTTAAACTGATCATCAGGGAGTTAAGGCCAACAGATGGGGTTTTGAAGGTGTTTGGCCGCAACGTAGGGCGGCTGCCAAGGCACAGGCTGCCGTATTTAAGGCGTAATATAGGGATGGTGTTCCAGGATTTTCGCTTGATGGATGAACGCAGCGCTGCCGAGAACGTCGCTTTTGCCATGATGGTTACCGGCGCTTCCCGGCGCGAAATAAGAAGACGGGTTCCCCATGTCCTCGGGTTGGTAGGGCTGCAGGATAAAGCAAAAAGCAGAATTTGCGATCTTTCAGGGGGCGAGCAGCAGCGAGTAGGAGTAGCCAGGGCTATCGCAAACAGGCCCGCTATGATTGTGGCAGACGAACCGACCGGAAACCTTGACCCCGGCACATCCCTTGATATTATGAACCTGCTGCGGAGCATTAACCTGCGGGGCACTACAGTGCTTGTGGCGACGCATAACCGTGAAATAGTCGACCTGTTTAAAAAAAGGGTTATCTATCTCGAGAACGGGAAAGTTGTCCGTGACGAGCAAAAGGGGATTTACACCGGTGTTTAGCAGCGGAATCTTTTACATCATCGGGGAAACATTAAAAGGTCTTTACCGCAACCGCTGGATGTGCCTGACATCTACGGGAGTTGTGGTTGTTACCCTGCTCATGCTCGGCCTGTTTATGCTGATCAACATGAACGTGGGCCACATAACAGAAACGGTTAAAGAGCAGGTAGAAATTGTTGTCTATATTGACGAATATGCTTCCCAGGCTACCGTTGACGATCTTAAACAGAGGCTTCAGGCGCACAGCGGACTCAGGGAAGTCAGGTATGTATCCAGCACCGAGCACATGGATCGGTTACAAAAACAGCTGGGAGGCATGCTGGAAGGTTACGACAGCATGGAAGATAACCCCCTTCTGGCTTCTTTTGAGCTGAGAACAAATGTGCCGGAAGACGTTCCTTCAATTGCTCTTGAGCTTGAAACTTACCCCGGCGTGGCCACGGTATTCTATGGCCAGGGCTACGTGGAGGATCTCTTTGCCGTAACGGGTGTAATTCAGATAGTCGGGCTTTCCCTGATGGTTGGCCTGGCGATAACAGCCGTGTTTTTAATATCTCACACAATTAAGCTTACTGTAATGATGCGTAAAAGAGAGATTACAATTATGAAATATGTTGGCGCTACTAACTGGTTTATTCGCTGGCCTTTTTTGCTTGAAGGTTTGCTGATGGGTTTTACCGGGGCCGCCCTTCCCCTGGTCGCCCTCTATTTTATCTATGAATATGCCATTGAGTGGGCTGCTGTCAATAATCTGCTCTTCTTAACCCTGCTTCCCCTGCAGGTTGTTATTTATGAAGTGGCTAAATACCTGGTACCGTTGGGGACAGGTTTGGGAATACTGGGCAGTTCTTTTTCAATGGGCCGTTTCTTAAAGGTTTAATGTGGAACAAATGTACGCCGGCAGCCAGGCCCGATCTTTTTTAATGACTACCTGAATGCTGACGGACTATAAAGAAAGCGGATCAAGATTATATAGAAATATATAGAATTCCCGGGGAGGAAAACATGGGATGATTAGCCGGGTAGGTTCAAAACTTATTCTGTTAATGGCGCTCCTGTTCCTAATTAGTTTCTGCGCTTTGCCTGTCTTTGCCAATATCCATGAGACAATTGAAGAAAAGCAAAAAGAACTGGAAGGTGTAGAACAGCGCCGCGAAGACGAAAAAAGCGCGCTCCAACAGCGCTTAAACCGTGAAGCGGCCCTGAAAGAAGAGCTTCTTGCCATTGAAAACAGGCAAATTGATTTGCGGCGCGAGCTTGAACGCCTCGTTGGCGAGATCGCCGTTGTTGAAGACGAAATCGCCCAGGCCGAAAAAGAGCTGGCAGAAGCGGAAGAGCAGCTTGGCTACCAGGAAGATTTACTTAAAATGAGATTGCGCGCTATCCAGCAGCATGGTGTCGTCACCTACCTGGAAGTCTTGTTTGAAGCCGAAAGCTTCTCTGATTTTCTGACCAGGCTTCATAATTTAAGCCTGATAGCCTCTAATGATTTGCGGCTTATTGAAGAAATCCAGGCAATTAAGAGGATGATTGAAGAATGGCGTGATGAGCTTCAGGAGAAACGCGATCACCTTGTGTCGATGCGCCAGCAGGTAGTGGACAGGGAAGCCGAGCTCGAAAGGGCCGCTGAAGAGCGGGTTATCGTCTTGGCTGAACTGGAGCAGGAGATTTCTTTGAATCTTAAAGCGATCCAGGACCTTGAGCGGGAAGCCCAGGAACTGGATAACATGATCCGCCGCCTGATTGCTGAAGCGAGCCAGTTTTCCGGGATTTCCGGATCACTGCAATATCCTATCGAAGCTCCTACCTGGGTATCTTCAGGATACGGCTGGCGCCGGGATCCTTTCAGCGGCGCCCAGGCCTGGCATGGCGGGATAGATATTGCTCCTCACCATGGGGCTGCAAACTATATTTTAGCTGCTGAAGCAGGAAAAGTAATATTCTCCGGTTGGAATGGCGGTTACGGCAACTGTATTATGATCGATCACGGCGGGGGGACGGTTACCCTGTATGCTCACATGAGCAGCCTGTTGGTGCAGGCCGGCGATATTGTCGCGCGCGGCCAGCGCATTGCCCGGGCCGGGACGACAGGGTATAGCACCGGTGTGCACCTGCATTTTGAGGTCAGGGAGTACGAGAAGCCGGCTATTCGCAGCTTCCCCAGCGGAGCGGCGGATCATCGTTATAATCCTTCGGGCTATTTTTAGCTATTAATCTCTTAAATTGTTTTTATGTTATTATAAGGGGGTGGCAGGCTTGATATTAGAGGCTGACACCTCTTTTATATTCCTGCCTTTAGCTAAAACAGGGGATGATAATAATGGAAACAGCAAGTAAGAATAATATAAAAGTATTGGTGGTTATATTTGCCGCCCTATTGATCATGACCAATGCGGCAAATTATTTTCTGGTAAGCTCCGGTACGCTTGGCGCTTTTGGCGGGAGTGAAACTGAAGCGGAAGAGCCAACCCGGGTAATCAGGTATGATCCCGATCGGTATGTTTACGATGCCGAAACAGCCCTGATCTGGGAGACTATCGACGTTCTAACAAAAAAACATTACAGCCCGGTGGATTTGCCTGTGCTTGTCGAAGGGGCGGTCAGGGGGATGCTTCAGAGCGTAGGCGATCCCTATGCCCAGTTCTACTCCCCGGAAGATCTGGAGGAATTTATTCTTGACACCAGGGGTACATATGGCGGTATCGGGGTCAGGATTATTGAAGTTGAACCCTACGTTGTCGTTTTCGAAACGATGCCCGGTACTCCGGCAGAAAGAAGCAATCTCAACCCGGGGGATCGGATTATCGCAGCCGATGGGCACGACCTGATCGGCGAGGGTGTTACAAGGGCGGTTGAAATACTGCGCGGCCCGGAGAACACTTCCGTTGAAGTTGAAATAGTAAGACCCGGTTCCGATGAACCAATAAAAGTGATGGTTGACCGCGAAGAAATTGTGGTGCCTACAGTGGCCAGTGAAATGCTGAGCGATGGGTTGGGCTACATTTCTCTCAACGGGTTCGACAGTAACACGGCGGCCGAGTTTGGGCGCCGGCTGAGTAGTTTAGAGCAGCAGGGTCTGGAAAAAGGCTTGATTCTCGACCTGCGCAATAATCACGGCGGTCTTGTTGACCAGGCTATCGAGGTGGCCGAACACCTGGTGCCGGAAGGCGAAATAGCCAGTGTAATCGGAGGAGAGGGCGAAGTCTTGCGTACCTACTATTCCAGGGCGGTTGGAAAAACCTACCCGATTGTTGTTTTGATCAATGAAGAGTCGGCCAGCGCCTCAGAGCTTCTCGCAGGCGCCCTGCAGGATAGCGGTGCGGCACTTCTTGTCGGTAAAACAACCTTCGGTAAGGCTTCGGTTCAGAACCTGGAGTACCTGCCTGGAAACTATGGGTTGTTAATCACCGTCGCTCGTTATTTTACCCCCTCCGGACATGATATTCATGAGCACGGCATCAGTCCTGATTTTGAAGTCGAAATGTCGGAAGCGCTGCGCTACTACCGCTACTTCTTTCCCGGCCGCTTAGAACGCGGTTCTTACGGTCCTGAAGTTGAGATGCTGCAGGTGATGTTAAACCAGATCGGTTATGAAGTTGAAGACAGCGGGTATTTTGATCAGCTCACCGCTGACGCGCTGGCCGAATTTCAGGAGGCAAACGATCTCAGGGCAACGGGAGAATTTGACGATAGAACCTGGTTGGTCCTCAGGGTGGCTCTTGATGAAGCGCTCTGGCGTGACGATGAACAGCTTAATTATGCGATAGAGCTGATCGGAAAACCGGGGCTCTTTACCATAACGGGAGGCAATAACCAGTAAATGCAGCTTTTTATTGAACTGGGTCAGATATTCATCTATTCCTTTGCCCTGGCGGTATTTATGCCCGTATTCTGGGTTGTTCTCTTCCTGGTTTTCATGCAGTATCGACGCCTTGCCGCCAATGAAGAAAAGCTCTTTGGCAGAGTGATAAACCCGATTGGCAGGCAGATGCTTGCTGCCCTGGGGTACGGAATCATCGGGGGTTTTATTGCCAGCGCAATTCTAGTCCTGCTGGGGCTCTCCCTGGAGCAGATCGGGCTTTATTTTATCTGGCCCGTGGCCCTCCTGCTTCTGCTCATCAATCCCAGGTATCTTTGTTTTTCATATGCCGGCGGTATTGTTGCTGTAACGGTCCTCATAGTTCGGCATATAATTGCGCCCCTGTTCCCGGGCCTGGGTGATACCGTGGTTGTTGAAGCGCTTTTGAATATCCACATACCGGCTCTTTTAGTCCTAATCGGCTTGCTTCACCTGGTTGAAGCGCTGCTTATCTATATTGACGGAACGAGAGGCAGCAGTCCGGTATACCTGAAAATGGATAGCGGTGAAGTAGTCGGCGCTTTCAGCCTGCAAAGGTTTTGGCCCATCCCGCTGGTTGCGCTCCTGGTCTCCCTAGTGTTTCAGACTGATATCATGGGCGTTACCATGCCTGAATGGTGGCCAGTTTTGCAATCTGCGCTAGAGCCCGGACCGGGGCAGAGCCTGCAGTATATGGCTGTCCCGGTTGCAGCGGGTCTGGGCTATGCGGATATGGCCCTGACATCTAAACCTGAAGCCCGGACAAAATACACGGCCAGGCAGCTGGCCGTGTACAGCGTGATTCTCCTGGTGGTTGCGATTGGGTCCGAATTTTATGGCTGGCTGGTGCTGCCCGGGGTAATTTTTGCTCCTGTCGGTCACGAGCTCTTAATTCTTTATGGTAAAAAGAAAGAGCGCTCAGAGAAACTGCTCTACAGGTCTCCGGAAAGTGGCGTTAAATTGATGATGGTTCTTCCCGGCACTATTGCTTTCGATGCCGGCCTGCAGGAAGATGATCTGATTACAGAGATTAATGGCGTTGCAGTTAACAGTAGCTCAGAGCTTATGGATAAGATTGAGGAAAGCTATTTTATGGTATTGATTCGGGGTTGGCGTCGTGGACAGCAATTTTCTGCAGTTATGCGCAAACGAGCGCAGCAGCCGGGTGATGAGAAAGAGCTGTTCCGCAGGAGCCTGATGAAGCATTCTGCCTATGCTTTGCCGCATAGAAGCGCAGAATTGGGCCTGATCCCAGTTCCTGATCACGATTCCAAGGTCTATTTCGAGATCAAAAAAAGCAACCCTTTCGCCTTTATCAGGCGCTTCGCCGGCCGGGTTAAAACAATGGTTGGCATAAACAGGGCTGGATAGGTGGGGCAATAATTGCTGGCAGCGGCTTTTGCAGCTTTTCTCACTGTATTTATCGCCGAAATAGGTGATAAAACCCAACTGGTGTCGCTCTCAATGGCTTGCCGTTACCCGCCCCTGCAGGTTTTGGGGGGAGCTATGCTGGCCCTGGCCCTTGTTTTTGGTATCGGCATCGGGGCTGGTGCGTTGATCTATTCCGCTGTGCCTCACAGCCTGCTAAAAGTGCTTTCAGGGGCCATGTTTATTATTATTGGGCTGGTATCCCTTTTAAACCGCTCGGGCGATAAAGTTGAAGCTGCCTGTGATCAGAACGGCAGGGGCTTTTACCAGACCCTGCTCATGGTCTTCGTGGCAGAATTTGGGGATAAGTCGCAGCTTGCTGTTATTTTGCTCGTAGCCGGAATGGGTTTCCCGCTGGCGGTTTTTTGCGGAGCGATGCTGGCCCTTTTTATAAATCATGTGCTGGCCGTCTACCTGGGGGCCCGCTTTCTAAGCCGGTTGAACCCGCAATACTTGAAATACGGAACAGCTGCTCTCTTTTTCCTCGTCGGTATCGCCGTTTTGACCCTTGATATTTAAACCCCCGGAAAAACAGATGTGCTATAATTATTAATCGAGACCGTTTCCGGTTTGTACCCCGGTTCGGTCGGTTATCTTTAGTGGAGGCGGGTTCTTGAGAAAAGATAATAAGTTCAAAATTAAGTCTGGCTTTCAGCCCGCGGGCGACCAGCCGGAGGCAATTGCGGCCCTGGTAGAAGGATTAAGCCGGGGCTGTAGCTACCAGACCCTGCTCGGTGTGACAGGTTCGGGTAAGACATTTTCCATTGC
The DNA here is from genome assembly GCA_007132095.1 of Syntrophomonadaceae bacterium. GTDB lineage: Bacteria > Bacillota > Dethiobacteria > DTU022 > DTU022 > SLPH01. Next base: position 58,586 of record SLPH01000064.1, read on the forward strand.
CAATGTAATTGAAAAAGTACAGCGACCGGCTCTCGTAATCGCTCCAAACAAGATTCTTGCTGCCCAGCTTTGCAGCGAGTTTAAAGAGCTCTTTCCCGATAATGCCGTGGAGTATTTCATTAGCTATTATGATTATTACCAGCCCGAGGCCTACCTGCCTCACTCAGACACCTATATTGAAAAAGACTCATCGATCAATGATGAGATCGATAAACTGCGTCATTCGGCTACCAGCTCTCTTTTTGAGCGTCGCGATGTTATTATTGTGGCCAGTGTTTCCTGTATATACGGTCTCGGTTCGCCGGAAGAGTATGGAGAGCAGGTTCTCTCCCTCCGCCCGGGGCAGGCTATCAGCCGGGATCAAATTATCGAGCGCCTGGTTGAAATTCACTATCAGCGGAACGAAATTGACTTCCACAGGGGCACTTTTAGAGCCAGGGGCGATGTTCTTGAAATAATCCCCGCCTCTTTTTCAGAGGCAGCCCTGCGGGTTGAACTGTTTGGCGATGAAATTGAGCGCCTCAGGGAGATAGATCTGGTTAGCGGCAAGGTGCTCGGCGATCGCAGCCACGCGGCTATATTTCCGGCGACTCACTACGTTACCGCTCCCGATCAGCTGAAAAGAGCAATTGCCGACATTGAAATGGAGCTTCAGCAGCAGCTGGCCCTCTTTAAGAGCGAAGGCCGTATCCTGGAAGCGCAACGTCTGGAGCAGCGTACCGTTTATGACCTGGAAATGCTTCAGGAGATTGGGTTTTGCAGCGGGATTGAGAACTATTCGCGTCATCTTGACGGCCGCCCGCCGGGCAGCCGTCCCTTTACCCTGATCGACTACTTTCCGGAAGATTATGTTGTAATCATTGACGAGTCGCATGTTACGATTCCTCAGATTAATGGCATGTATAAGGGAGACTTCACGAGAAAGAGCACTTTGGTTGAACACGGCTTCAGGCTGCCTTCCGCGCTTGATAACCGACCGCTCAAATTTGAAGAGTTCGAGGCTCTTGTGCAGCAAACTATATTTGTATCCGCTACACCGGGCCCCTGGGAACAAGAACACGGTGAGCAGGTGGTGGAGCAGATTATCCGCCCGACGGGGCTGGTGGATCCGATTGTAGAAGTCCGCCCGGCAGAAGGGCAGGTAGATGATCTGTACGGTGAGATCAGATCCAGGGCTGACGCAGATCAGCGGGTGCTGGTAACAACCATGACCAAACGCATGGCGGAAGATTTAACTGATTATTACCGGGATATGGGGATCAAAGTACGCTACATGCATTCCGATATAGGAGC